>JAUYPV010000025.1 GCA_030697555.1 Hyphomonadaceae bacterium | reverse complement strand
GATGTCTGGCGCTCCGAGGAAGCGGCGAACAAGCTGCTCGGCCAGATGGCCCCGCTGCACCGCCAGCGCGTCGAGGCGGCGCTCGCCGACAGGAAATGGCGCGCCGGCGCCGTCTTCCGCCGCATCCGTCTCGAGAAAGGCGAACGCATCCAGCGCGCCGAGATCCGTTACGATGGCATGGCTGGCTGCCTGCGCACGCCAGCCGGCGGTTCGTCGAAGCAATTGCTGCTGGTCACCGAAAACGGCCGCGCCCGCCTGCGTCCGCTCCTCGCGCGCGAAGCCGCCCGCCTGATGGGCTGCGACGACGGCTACATCCTGCCGCCAAAAGAAACCGCCGCCCTGAAGGTTCTGGGCGACGGCGTCTCGGTCCCGGTGGTCCGCTGGCTCGGCCAGCACCTCCTCGCGCCCCTCGCCTCAGGCAAAGCGGCGCGGAAGGCTGCGGCCTGACTACTTCTTGCGCGCGGCCTTCTTCTTGGCGACCGCCTTCTTCGGAGCGGCCTTCATGGCCACCTTCTTCTTCGCGGGCGCTTTCTTCTTGGCCGCCATTTTCTTGTCGGCCATCTTTTCGGCCATGCTGTCGCGTTGCACATCCTGGCCGTGAGCCTTCTTGAAGGTCTGGATGTCCTTGAACTGTCCTTCCGTGTCGCGAACGGCGTAGAGTTTCGTGCCGGTGGAGCTGCGGTGTGTGGTGCGTGCCATGACGTTTCCTCTTGAGAGAATCTGTTGCGCAACTCTTACGCCGTGCGGAATGAGTTACAACATCTGATGGCCGACGTCTTCGAACCCGATCAACGCTCCGCCGTGATGCGCGCGGTGAAGTCGAAGAACACCACGCCCGAACTCGCCGTGCGCAAGGCGGCTCACGCGGCCGGCCTCCGCTTTCGCCTCAACCGAGCCGACTTGCCAGGTAAACCCGACCTAGTCTTCCCCGCGTCGAAGACTGCCCTCTTCGTCCACGGCTGCTTCTGGCACGGCCACGACTGCGCCCGCGGCGCCCGCATGCCGGCGACCAACCGCGACTACTGGCAGACCAAGATCGGCCGCAACATGGTTCGCGACAAAGCCTCGCTCGCCGCGCTGAAAAGACTAGGCTGGCGGCCTCATGTGATCTGGGAGTGCGAGACGCGTGACCCTGAAAAGCTGGGCCGCCTGATCGTCCGCAAGCTGAAACGATCGCCCGCAAGACCTGCGCGAACTTGACCCCGGATGACATGACTTCCATGCTCCGGACCGGCTGCAGGACAGGCTGTTATGCTTCACGCATCGACCCAGAAACTGATCATCAAGCTCTACGAGCTGACCGAGTCCGGCGACATCGCCTGGAAAGACGTCGAGGGCAGATCGCGATTTGAAACGGAGGGTTATCGCGTCGAGATCGAAGCGAACCCTCCCGGCGTCCGCCTGCTCGACACCGATGGCCTCGAACTAGAGCGCGCAAACGAGGCGGAACTTTCCGCCGCCGCCTGGCCGAATGGAAACGGAACCTTCGCCACCCGCGTCGCCGATATGGCCCGGCGCGCCCAGCGTGTCGCCCGCGGAACCGAGCACGCCATCTCGCGCATCCTGTCGTCGCTCTCGGCGCCGCCGAAGAAGGCCGAGCCGACCCTGTCGGCGCTGCAAACCTCTCCGCCGCCTTCGCCGCACACCCTGCCTGAACTGGCGCCCGAGCCGGACCTGGCCGAAGCGGACACCGCCATCGAACGCGTCCTCGCCATACAGCCCGCACCGCGCCCGATGGAACCGCCAGTCGAAGAGCCTGCGCCTGTGGCCGCTGAAGCCGAGATCGAACACGACCAGCTGGAGCCCGAACCACTCGAAGCAGTTGAAGAATCGGAACCGGCGCAACCGGATACCGTCGTGGAAATGGCGGAACCGCAGCGCGTGCTCGCCGAAGCTGAAGCCGCCGCGATCGTGACGCACCCCGAGCCGCCTGCGCCCGAACCTGTTATCGAGGCGGCTCAGGAAGAATCTGCACCCGAGCCTCCGCCCGTCGTCGAGCCCGCGCCTCAACCCCACGCGAAAAGCTCTTTCGGCGCAACACCGTCATTCGATCGCAACCGCAGTCCATCGACGCCGAAAGCGACCGCGCCTGAACCGGTTGCACAAAAGCCCGAACCCGCGCCCCAGCCGCAGGCGAGGCCCTATCCCTCAAGCATGCTGTTCACCGGCATACACGCGCGTACGCACCAGACGGTTCACGGCGAGCCCGCGCCGCAACCGACGCCTCCGCCGCAACCCCAGCCCGTGGCGGAGAAAATCCCGGAAAAAGCGCTGGAGCCCGCGAGTTCGGGATCGAGCATCTACAAGCCGTGGACGTGATCTAGAATTTGCAGGCCTTGGTCAGCAGCCGGCCGGCCACTTTGTCGCCGCCGCGCACTTCCTCAGCGTCCGCGCATTTGGTGGCGTCGGAAACGCCCGTCCGCAGAAACCGCATCCGCGTCATCCACGTGCCTGCCGAGCGCGGCTCGATCGGATCGAGGAAGGCAATCGTCTTGCCATCGGATTCCGCCGCGCACTCGTAGAGACTTCCATCCTTGGAACGCAGGGCGACCGCAGTCTTGCCCTCCTCGCGCGGATAGACGGCAGTGACCAGCGCCGGTTCCCCCAACTTGGAGAGGCAAGCGTCGATCGGCATGAGCGACTCGAGAACCGTCGCAGCCTCGGCCGAGGCGGCAGCCGACTGCCCGCCTACTGCGCAACCGTCGTAATTGACATCGTCGAACACGACTTCCGCGTGGATATCTCCCTGACTGCCTTCGTCGGTCTGGCAGGCGCCGCGCTTGATCGTGACCTTCAGCGGCGGCGAGTCGAACACGTCCGCCCCGCCGACGCGAGCCGGCTGAACCATTGGCGCTTCGATCTCCGGCAGGCCGGAGCGGCGCAGGACGAACCAGCCGTCGATGATGTCCAGCTTCCAGAACGGCTCCTCGCCGCCCGCGTAGAAAGGCGGCTGCAGGATCCAGGTCGAGGTGTCGAGCGCGCCGGCCGAGACCGGCGTAGCGGACGAAGCCGCCGCCGAATTGTCCTGGCGAGTAGCGCCTTGCGCCGTGCCCGGCTGGGTCGCAGCGGCCTCCGGCTGGCCGGCGTCAGTCGACGCGGCGTCGGGCTTGTCGCCGCACGCGGCGGCGAACAACAGCACGCAAGCCGCGATCGCCGCTTTCGCGGCGTGTCCTGCCCCTGCTGCGCCCTTCGCGGCGGATCTTAGCATCGTCTCGCATCCAGCTCGTTTGGCATATCCGGCCCTGTCCGACCGATAGTCGAGACTCGCAGCCTAGCACTTCCCCCACGGGAGAGGAGCCCTGCGGAACCCGGCCAATCTCCTGGGGATAGCGCGGCCGCCGGACCGGATCGTTCCGCTATGGGATTGATTTGCACCATGTTTCTGTTGCGCCTGTGGCGGCGCCCGAGCTTCGGGCGGGGTATCAGGCAATAACGAGACGGTAATCACGGCGCTCCAGGCGGATAGGAAGCTGGAAGTTCGCGATCTCGCGGCCACCCACTGCATCGAGAAGCCGGTCAGCCCGCTCTCGATCGGCACCGGACAGAGAGCGATAGTGGTCCTGGACGCGCTGAAGCCGCCACAGCGAGAAAGAGATGACATTCCGCTCGCCGCGCCGGCCGCCGATCGTGAATTCGTGCGTGCCCAGCGATCGCTTGATCCGCGCGCCCTTAGGCTGGGCCAGCGCCCATTCCTGCAGGATATGCGCGCTGTCTGTTAGGACCGGAAGCTGTTCAGCCATCTGGCGCTTCAGGATCGGCAGGAGCGTGGGCGGAATCTCGTCGTCCGGAAGCAGCGCCTGGGGACCTGCCTTCGCCACTAGCATTCGCTCAACCCATTCGGCGACAACCGGCGCGAGGCGCTTCATGCGCTCGCCGGATGCAGGATCGCGATAGAGCGGAGCGTAGAGCGGACCGAAGAGCGCGAAGTCTCCCAGCGATGGCCGGTCCCCCAACACAAACGGCATCTTCCTCAGATGCGCGGAATAATCGGCCAGAAAGCCTTCATAATGGGCCTCAATTCCGGAGATCGTGTCTTCGCTGACTCCCAGCCTTGGGATCGCATCCTTCATCGGCTTAGCGATGATCTGGCCAATTCTCGCCTGCTCGTCCCGTGACGCGCCGGGCGCGGCGGTGCGGCCGAACTCGCCGATAATCCAGGCTTCGTTGTAGTTCCAGCGATAGTGCATGGCCGGAATAACCAGCCATTCGTCCGCGTACAGTTCCAGCAACAGCGACGCGAGTTTCTGCACCGGTCCCGGTGGATAGACGGAGGCCCCCGGAACGCTACGTTCGATATGATCGATGATGTCAGCGGTGTCCTGGATCGCCTGGCCGTCGGGCGTCAGCAGGATCGGGATCACCGCGTAGCCGACCCGGGGTTCTATGATGTCGCGATAGATTTCGGGCGTCGCAGTTTGCTCTGCGAAGTCCACGCCTTTCCAGCGCAGGAACGAGCGAGCCTTACCCGAAAACTGGCTCGCTTCGGTGCCGATGAGAACATATCCCATCCGATTGCCCGTACACGCGGCGACCCGCCCCTAGCCTGAGCCGCATTCGCGTTAACTGTGCCCGAAAAGTCGCAGTGGGGGAATCCGGCGGCCTGTGAATTATTCATTGCTCCACAGCTACCGCGAGGGCAGGCGCTGTCACGTAAAGCTCATGAATCCCAGCGGCCTGCAACCATTTGGCCCAGGCCGCGTTTCTGCCTTTATCGTCGTCGATGCACTCGCCGCGAAACGGCGGCGTGCGTCGATTCGAATTTGATAGGGAGATTTGGATGAAGCGTGCATTGGTCTTCATCGCGTCGGCGCTGGTGGTTACTGCCTGTGCGACCGATCCCAATACTGGCCAGACGATTTATGGAAACACGGCGCGGGGCGCTGCTATCGGCGCGCTCGGCGGCGCGGCGATTGGCGTGCTCGGTGGTGGCAATGACGGCCGTAACGCGGCGATCGGCGCCGCAGTCGGCGCACTCGCGGGCGGCGCGGTCGGCGTCTACATGGACAAGCAGGAAGCCGAGCTTCGCCGCCGTACGGCTGGTTCTGGCATCGGCGTTGTCCGCAACGGCGACCAGATCGAACTTCGCATGCCGTCCGACGTGACCTTCGGCGTCGACCAGGCCACGATCCAGTCGCAGTTCTACGACGAGCTCGACAGTGTCGCTTCAACGCTGGTCGAATATCCGCAGACCAAGATCGACATCATCGGCCACGCCGACTCGGACGGTTCCGAATCCCACAACCAGGACCTTTCCGAACGCCGCGCAGCGTCGGTGAAGTCCTATCTTTCGGGACGCGGCGTCCAGGGCATGCGCATGGTCTCGTATGGCCGTGGCGAGCTTGAGCCGATGGCGTCGAACTCGACATCTGCCGGCAAACAGCAGAACCGTCGCGTTCAGATCGTGCTGACGCCCGTCACGCAGGGCTAGGCTGAACGCGTAGAGAACGATGGAAGGGCGCTCGCGAGAGCGCCCTTTCTGTTTGCCACGATCAGTCCACCGGCTTGATGAGGCGGTTGAACTGCTCCTGCAGCACGCCGTCCACCGGCGACGCCAAGGGCGTGAGGTTGGTCAGCGAAGAGCCAACGACATTGTAGTCCATCGTTACGCTGGTTGTTCCGGCAGCCGGGCCTTCGGCCAGCGTGAATGTCATCACGGCACTGACACCCGTGTCCTGCAGCGGCCCGAGCGCCGTCTGGAAGCGCAGCACGTCGTTGCGCATCATCGAGATGACGCGGCCGTGCTCCACTTCACCATCGGACCACATCTCGCACCAGCAGCCGCCGGCCACCGGATCGATGCTCATGTTCGCCGCATCGCCGGAGTAGGTGTGGGCGCTGCTCCACCACGAGCCAATCGCCAGCAAACGCGTCCAGGCAGCGTCGCGCGGCATCGCCATCTGCCCCTTGAACTGGAAGACCAGCCCATCGGCGGCCGCGGCCTTTACTTCGGCAAAGGCGGGCGCCGCCATTGCGGCCAGGGCGACGGCCCCGGCGAATACACGTGCAAACATCTCGTTTCCCCGAAAATAGCGATCGGACGTTGGCTCTGTCGGACTATTCCGTCAATCTGACGAATGCGCGTTCCGCCGCAGCATGGCGTCGCGGGGGCCTTCAATTCGCCGGCGCCTCGGCTAGTCTGCACGACTGCCGGTCAACCATGGGGGACGAGATGCCGATATCCACTCGAGTGATTGTGTTTGCAGCGACCCTTGTGGGAATCGCCGCCACGCTCGCGCTGCCCGCCTGGGCTAAACCGCCGATCGAAGCGTTCGGGGAAACACCGGACATCCGGTCGATGCAGCTATCTCCGGACGGAACGAAGCTGAGTTTCCTCGCCCGCCGCGGCGACGTCGAACAGGTCATGATCTACGACCTCGCCACGAAGAAGCAGGAGCCCATCGCAACAGTAGGCGAGTTCAAGGCGCGAGGTGTTTCGTTCGCCAGCGACGACTACGTCATCCTGACGGCGTCCAAGACCACACGCTCGCTGGAGTACTTCACCGACAAGTTCGAGGACTCCTCGTCCTTCGCGATCAACATCAAGACGAAGAAATCTGTTCAGCTTCTCACCAAGACGCCATTGCTTTGGCCTTTGCAGACGGGCCTGCACGACATCGCGGGATATGATCCTAGTGGAAAGCACGTCTTCATGGGCGCGTTCACAACGGATGGCCGCCTCAGTGGGAACCCGCCGCACGACCTCCTGCGCGTCAGCCTAGACACTGGCGTCGGAGTCGCGACAGGCGGACGTTCGGGCTCCCACTATACGCGCGACTGGGTGATCAACAACAAGGGCGTGGTGATTGCGCGCGAGGACTGGGATGAGAAGACGGGCGAATACGAGATTCACGCCTATGATGGCGAGCGCATGCGCACGATCTACGAGATCAAGGATCTCGACTATACCCTGGGCGTCGCAGGCGTTTCAAAGGACGACAAGTCGCTGATCGTCACCAACCGCGACGGATCGGAATTCTACGCCCTGTTCGAAATGGCGCTGGCCGACGGAAAGCTCAGTGCACCGATCATGAAACGCGCCGATGCGGACATCGAAGGCATACTGATGGATCGAGGCAGGGTGCTCGCCGGCGTCAGCTATTCGGGCATGTTCCCCAGTTATGACATGGTCGATCCCGCGCTGGACGCCGACATCAAGGGCATACAGGCCAAGCTGCCGGACTCGGCGGTCGCGGTGGATTCCTGGAGCCGCGACTGGTCCCGCCTGCTCATCCATATCTCCGGCGGCGGACTGTCCGAACGCTACGCAATCTTCGATCGCAAGGCGCGTACACTCGACCTCATCGCGGAAACGCGTCCGGCCATCAAACCGGAACACGTGGGCCAGCTCATCACGATAGAATACAAGGCGTCCGACGGCCTCAAGATTCCGGCGCTCATCACCTGGCCGACGGGCATCGCCGAAGCGGACCGCAAGAACCTGCCGCTGATTGTCCTGCCGCATGGGGGGCCGGAGGCGTATGACGGCGTCGGTTTCGACTGGATGGCGCAGTATTTCGCCAATGAAGGCTATGCCGTTCTGCAACCCAACTTTCGCGGCTCAGGCGGTTTCGGAGAAAGCTTCGCCGTCGCCGGGCACGGCCAGTGGGGCCGCAAGATGCAGAGCGACATCACCGACGGCGTCAATGCGCTCGTGAAAATGGGCTGGACGGACCGCAACCGCGTCTGCATCGTCGGTGGCAGCTATGGCGGCTATGCCGCGCTGGCTGGCGGCGCGATGACGCCCGATCTCTACAAGTGCGTCATCGCCGTCGCCGGCGTCTCCGACCTTCCCGAAATGCTGGTCCAGTCTCGACGGGATCGCGGCCCGAAAAGCTCATCCTTCCGCTACTGGACGAAGGTGATCGGCGATGTCGACAAGGACCGCCCAGCCATCGAGGCGATCTCGCCGGTGAACCTGGCCGCGAACTTCAAGGCGCCCGTCCTTCTGATCCACGGCACCGACGACACGGTCGTGCTGATCAAGCAGAGCGACCGCATGGAGGCGGCGCTCAAGAAAGCCGGCAAGGACGTCACCTACCTCAAGCTGAAGGGCGATGACCACAACCTGTCGAACTCGGACAACCGGCGCGACGCCCTGGAAGCCATGGGCGCCTTCGCCGCGAAGCACATCGGACCGGGTCGCGCTGCGCAGTAGTCCTCAGGCCGCCGCCTTCGTGTCCTTCGGCGGGAAGCGCGAGTAGAATGTCTGCCCTTTCGCCGCCATGTCGCGCAGTAGCGCGTTGGGGCGGAAGCGCTCGCCGTAGGCTTCGGCGAGACGATCGCATTCCTCGACGAATTTCTTCACGCCGACTTTGAGGTCCACAAAGGAGCACACGCCGCCCGAATACGGCGCGAAGCCCCAGGCGAGGATCGAGCCGATGTCGGCGTCGCGCGCATCGGTGATGACGCCTTCCTCGAAGCAGCGGGCGACTTCCACGCACTGCCGGTAGAGCAGCCGCTTGGTGAGCTCCACTTTAAGCTCAGGCGGGCACTCCTTGACCTTCACCTCGATCTTCTTGCCGAGATCCGGATAGAGACGCGCTGGCTTGCCCTGCTCATCGTAGTCGTAGAAGCCCTTGCCTGCCTTGCGGCCGACGCGCTTCTCGCCCTCGACGATCCAGGCGACAACATCGCCCACCGGGTTCTGCTCGTATGAGCGGCCGGCGACCTTGGCGCTCTCGCGGCCAATCTTGAGCATGGTGTCGATACCGACGCTGTCGGACACTTCAAGCGGCCCCATCGGCATGCCGGCCATGCGGCCAACATTCTCGATGATCGCCGGCGCGATGCCTTCGGCCAGCATGGTCATGCCTTCTTCCGGATAGGTGCCGAAAACGCGCGACGTGTAGAAGCCGCGGAAATCGTTCACGGCGACCGGCGTCTTCTTGATCTTGAGGACGTAGTCCATCGTCTTGGCGAGCGTCTCTTCCGACGTTTCCTTGCCCTTGATGATCTCGACCAGGCCCATGCGCTCGACCGGCGAGAAGAAGTGGATGCCGATGAAATTGGCCGGGCGCTGGGACGCCTTGGCGAGGCCGGTGATCGGCAGCGTCGAGGTGTTGGTGCCCATAACGGCTTTCGCTCCAAGATGCTCCTCGACCTTCCTCGTCACTTCCGCCTTGATCTCCGGATTCTCGAAGACAGCTTCGACTACGATGTCCGCCCCGTCGACGAGCGAGTAGTCAGTCGATGGCTTGATGAGCGCCAGCAGGGCTTCGCCCTTCTCCTTGCTCGTCTTGCCGCGCGAGACGTCCTTCTCGACGATCTTGCGCGAATAATCCTTGCCCTTGTCGGCCGCTTCCTGGCTGACATCGAGCAGGATGGTTTCGATCCCGGCTTTCGCCTGGACATAGGCAATGCCGGCGCCCATGAGGCCGGCGCCGATCACCACGGCCTTCTTGATGTTGTATTGCGGATAGCCGGCGGGGCGGGATGCGCCCTTGCCGAGATCCTGCATCGACAGGAAGAGCGAGCGGATCATGCCCTTGGCTTCGGGCGTCATCAGCGTCTTGACGAAATAACGGCTCTCGATGCGCAGGCCGGCGTCGATCGGGACGATCAGGCCTTCGTAGACCGCCGACAGGATGTGCTTCTGGGCCGGGTAGTTGCCCCAGGTCTGCTTGGCCAGCATAGCCGAGCCGAAAGTGAAAACGGTGCCGCCGCCCGGCGTATTGGCGTTGCCGCCGGGGACCTTGAACTTCGCTTCGTCCCACGGCGCCTTCGCGTTCGGGTTGGCCTTCACCCATTCCTTGGCGCGGCCGACAAGCTGGTTGGTGGGCGCGAGTTCGTGGATGACGCCCAGGCTCTTGCCCTGTTCGGCCGTCATGCTTTCGCCCTGCAGCAGATAGGGCGCCGCCGCCTGCGCGCCGATGAGGCGCGGCAGGCGCTGGGTGCCGCCACCGCCAGGCATCAGGCCGACCTTCGCTTCGGGCAGGCCGAGCTGGAGCTTGGGATTGTCGTTGGCCGCGATGCGATAGTGGCAGGCGAGCGCGATCTCGAAGCCGCCGCCGAGTGCGAGGCCATTGATGGCGCAGGCAACCGGCTTCTTGCAGGTCTCGAGGTTGCGAAGGATCTTGTTCATCTGGAAGGAGCGTTCGAAGGCCACCTTGAGCTGCGCTTCCGGATCGCCCTTGGCTCCGCCGCCGCCACTGCCGCCGCCGAGTTCGCCGAGGTCCGCACCGGCACAGAAGCCGCTCGCCTTGCCGCTGGTGATGACCAGGCCCTTGATCGCCGCGTTGGCGCCGACCTCGTCAGCGATCGCATTGAGATCCTGGATCGCCTTGGCGGTGATCGTGTTCATCGATCGGCCAGGCACGTCGAAGGTCGCGACCGCGATGCCGTCTGCATCGACGTCGAGGCTGAAGGTTTCCAGTTTCATGTCATTCGCCTTTCGGGGACTTGTCGTCCCGCTTCTTGATGTCGTCGCTGGCTGTGAGAGCCATCACGGCGCCCATCACCAGAGTGATTGGAACAGTAACGGAGAGCGCCGTAACGACGCTCCGGAATGCGGTCGTGAGAACGAAAGTGAGGCCGATGCCAGTAAGGACCGAGACAAGGATTGCGCTCAGCCCGGCCTCGGAGAGCATCGCTAGACCCGCTCGATGACAGTGGCCGTTCCCATGCCGGCGCCGACGCAGAGTGTGATCAGCGCGGTTTCCTTGTCGGCCCGCTCGAGTTCGTCCAGCACCGTGCCGAGGATCATGCCGCCGGTCGCGCCGAGCGGATGGCCCATGGCGATGGCGCCACCGTTCACGTTCATCTTCTCGTGCGGAATGTCGAGCGCCTGCATCATGCGCAGCACGACCGACGCGAATGCCTCATTGAGCTCGTAGAGGTCGATGTCGTCGGCCTCCATGCCGAGCTTCTTGAGCAGCTTCTGCGTAACAAGCGCCGGGCCGGTCAGCATGATGGACGGTTCCGAGCCGATCGAGGCGAAGCCCCTGATCTTGGCGCGGGGCTTGAGGCCGAGCGCATCGCCCATTTCCCTGTTGCCGATCAGCACGGCAGAGGCGCCGTCCACAATGCCCGACGAGTTGCCGGCGTGGTGCACGTGCTTGATCTTTTCGACTTCCGGGTAGCGCTGCTTCACCACATCGTCGAACGCCATCTGGCCCATCTGCTCGAAGGAGGGGCTGAGCGCCGCCAGCGTCTGCATCGTGGTGTCGCCGCGAATGGTTTCGTCATGCGCGAGGATGGTGACGCCCAGCTGGTCCTTCACGGGCACGACCGATTTCGAGAAGCGGCCTTCCTTCCAGGAGCGCGCGGCGCGTTTTTGGCTCTCGACCGCAAAGGCATCAACGTCGTCGCGGGAGAAGCCGTACTTGGTGGCGATCAGATCGGCGCCGATGCCTTGCGGCGCGAAGTAGGACTTCATCGCGATTTCGGGGTTGGTCGCCCAGGCGCCGCCGCTTGATCCCATCGGCACGCGCGACATGCTCTCGACGCCGCCGCCGATCGCCATGTCGGCCTCGCCGGTCATGACCTTCGCCGCAGCGATGTTGCAGGCCTCGAGACCTGAAGCGCAGAAGCGGTCGACCTGCACGCCCGCTGTCGTCTCGGAATAGTCAGCGTTCAGCACGGCGATGCGCGCGATGTCCGAGCCTTGCTCGCCCACCGGCGAGACGCAGCCGAGGATCACGTCATCGACCTTGGATGTGTCTAGGTTGCTGCGGTCCTTGATCGCCTTCAGCGCCTGCGTGGCGAGCTGCAGCGCGGTGATCTCGTGCAGCGTGCCGGTGTTCTTGCCCTTGCCCCGCGGCGTCCGCACCGCGTCGTAGATATAGGCGTCGGCCATCGCTGTTTCTCCAGTTGTCGGCTGCCGCGCAAAAAGGCGTCAGGCAGGCTTAGAACGCATCCGCACTCAGGGCCATCACAGGCCCAGCGCCGGTCTTTACCTTTGCGAGATGTGACGTAGCGTCAGGCAAGACCCGGTCAAAGAAATAGCGCGCCGTTATGAGCTTGTCCGCATAGAAACGGTCGCCGGGACCATCTTTGGATCGGCCCTCTTTTTCCAGCGCCGCCTTGGCCATCTTGGCCCACATCAGGGAAAGCGCCGTCAAACCAAAGAGCTGCAGGTAGTCGTGGCTGGAAGCGCCGGCGTTGTCGAAGTTCGACATGCCGTTTTGCATCAGCCACATCGTGCCTTCCCGAAGCTGGCCGGTGGCGAGCTGGACGCCGGCAACGTACGGCTTGAGTTTCTCGTTCCCCTCGTTGGCGGAGACGAACTCCTCCAGGTCCGAGAAGAAGCCGAACACCGCCCGGCCGCCGTTTGCCGCCAGCTTGCGGCCGACGAGGTCAAGCGCCTGGATGCCATTGGTGCCTTCATAGATCATGGCGATGCGGGCATCGCGCACGAACTGCTCGACGCCCTGCTCGCGCGTATAGCCCGTGCCGCCGTGAAGCTGCAGCGCATCGGACGCCGCCTTGAAGCCGCGATCGGTGAGGAAGCCCTTGATGACCGGCGTCAGCAACGCCATGCGGTCATCGGCCTTCTCGCGCACGAGTTGGTCGGGCGAGACATGCAGCAGGTCGCCCTGCAGCGCGGTCCAGTAGGCGAACGCCCGGCTGCCTTCGATGAATGCCTTGCAGTCCATTAGCATGCGGCGCACGTCGGGATGCACGATGATCGGATCGGCTGGCTTGTCCGGCGCCTTTGATCCGGTGATCGAGCGGCCCTGCGCGCGCTCACGCGCGAAATTCGCCGCGTTCTGGTAGGCGACTTCCGCCTGCGCCAGCCCCTGCATGCCGACGCCGAGCCGCGCTTCGTTCATCATGACGAACATGGTGCGCATGCCCTTGTGGGCTTCGCCTACAAGATAGCCGGTCGCGCCGTCATAGTTCATCACACAGGTCGCGTTGCCGTGGATGCCCATTTTTTCTTCGAGACCGCCGCACTGAAACGAATTGCGCGCGCCCAGCGAGCCGTCCTTGTTGACCATGAACTTCGGTACGACGAAGAGCGAGATGCCCTTGATGCCTTCCGGCCCGCCCTCGATGCGCGCGAGCACGAGCTGAATGATGTTCTCGGCAAGGTCCTGCTCGCCGCCCGAGATCCAGATCTTCTGTCCGGTGATCTTGTAGGAGCCGTCCGGCTGCGGAACCGCCTTGGTGCGGATGAGGCCGAGATCCGTGCCGCACTGCGGCTCGGTGAGGTTCATCGTGCCCGACCATTTGCCGCTCGCCATGTTCGGCAGGTAGGTCTTCTTCTGTTCGTCGGAGCCGCCGTGATGGATCGCCTCGTAGGCGCCGCGCGTCAGGCCCGGATACATCGAGAAGGCCATGTTGGCCGACGAGCACATCTCCGCAAATGCAAGCGCCACAATGCGCGGAAGGCCCTGGCCGCCGTATTCCGAATCGGCCGAAATCGCCATCCAGCCGTCGTCGGACATCTGCTTGTAGGCTTCCTTGAAGCCCTTGGGCGTCGTCACCGATCCGTCTGGATTGCGCTTGCAGCCTTGGCGGTCGCCGATGGCGTTGATGGGCTGGAGTACTTCGCTGGCGAAGCGCGAGCCGCCATCGAGAATCGCGTCGATCACATCCTGAGGCGCTTCGGAAAATCTCGGCAGGTTCGAGTACGTGCCGATCTCCAGCACGTCGTAGAGCAGGAATTTCATTTCCCTGAGCGGCGCCTGATACCTGGGCATATGTCCTCAACCCTCCAAGCCAATGGCCGAAGATTCCGAAGGGAACCTCCGGCGCCTTCATTCCAAGAGCAAGCAGTCGACGCTAGGAATATGCCTCAGCTGTCGAGATGTGCTGAGTCGCCGTCCAGACCTGCCCTAGCGACACGCTCGTACGCGCGGGCGGATTGTTCCACCTCTGCGCCGGGGCCGAGTTCCTGGAGCTTCTCTTCCGCCCATTTGACGCCCTTGTGGAGCGTTTCGAGGGCCGCCTCGATATCTTCGCGCTGCTTCTCGAGATTCTTGATCTGGTCGCGCGACTTCTTGAGCGACAGCTTCAGCTGCGCGCGATGGCCTTCGAGTGTGTAGAGATCAAGGATCTCCCGGATATCCTGGAGCGAAAATCCGACACTCTTTCCCTGCAGTATCAGCTTCAGCCTTGCACGATCACGTGTCGAGTAGACGCGATTCAGTCCGTCGCGTGTCGGAGAGAGCAATCCTTTGTCTTCGTAAAACCGCAGCGCCCGCGGCGTCACCTGAAACTCGCGCGCGAGTTCGCTAATTGTGAAAGTCTTCAATCTCTGCCTCCCGTTCGTTTGTTGCTCCGTGCTAGTCGCACGGGCAGCGTTTTTGTTAACGCTGAGTAATACGTAGCGTTAGCTGACCTATAGGTCAATTGAGGCCATACCCGCTTTCGGAATGAGTGCGGCGACGGGTCGAAATTAACCTTAACCGCCCATTAAGCGCGCCACCGCCAACTGCTAGTTGGTGCGGGTTTGCGAGAACCCTCGCGGTCCGATTCGGAGCGGTAGATGACGCAGGGCCCTTGGAGCGTAAAGGGAATCGACCCGAAGGCGCGGTCGCTTGCCCGCGAACGCGCGCAGCGCCAGGGCGTGACGCTCGGCCAGTATCTGAATTCGCTGCTGATGGACGATGACGGCAGCCTGATCGAAGACGTTCGTATCGAAGACCCCTCGCCGCGCGGCGGCGACGCGGGCGATCTCGGCCGCATGACGCGAGAGATCGACACCCTGGCGCAGCGCCTCGAGACATCCGAGGCGCGTTCGGCGCGCGCCGTCTCCGGTCTCGACAAGTCGATCCTGAGCCTGATGACCAAGGTCGACACGTCCGGCAAGGCGCAGCTCAATGCGCTCGAGCGCGTGACACGTGCGATGACCGAGATCGACGCGACGCAGACCGCGCTACGCAATCGCATCGACTCACTGGAGTCTGACAGAAGCAGCGGCCCTACCCTCAACGCTCTCAAGACGCTGGAAACCTCGCTGGGCCGGCTGGCGGATACCGTGCAGGAGCGCTTCGCGCAGGTTGAACGCGAGCACGCGGAATATCGCGACGGCACGGAAGAGAAGATCGACGGCTTCGCCCGGTCGATCGATCAGGCCATCACCAACGCCATCCGCAACTCTTCAGGCTCGCTAACCGGACGTATCGACCAGATCGAGCAGCAGATGTCGGCCTCCGAGCGCCGGATGGAAGGCGCGCTCGGCCGTATCGCCGACGCCGCCACGCGGTTCGAAGGTTTCGACGGCAAGATCGAGCGCGCGGCCACCGACGCGACCTGGCGCGCCGAGCGCGCAATTGAAGCCAACATGACGCGTTCACGTCAGATGTCGAAAGACGTGCTGGAGCGCGTCGACGGCATCGAAGAAAAGACGCGCGAAGCCGTGACCTCGCTGAGCGATGCGGTTGCCCGCATCACCGAGAGGGTCAACCGCGCCGAACGCAAGAACGATACAGCCGTAAGCGTGCTCGAACGTTCTGTCAGCGAGATCGACGAGAAGGTCGCGCGCGGCGGCAATCGCGGCGGCGGCGAGGACTTCGCTCAGATCCAGTCCCTGTTCCAGAAACGCTTGGACAGCCTCGCCGAGGACCTGTCGCGGCCGATCCACGCCGTCCGCGCCGACGTCGAGCGCAAGCTGGAAGAAGTGCTCCGTTCAGGCTCGGCCCAGCCGGAGAAGATGCAGCGCCTGGAAACCGCTCTACGCCAGGTACAGGAACATATCCAGCTTTCGGAAGCCCGCCAGGCCGACGCCGTCGAGGCGATGAGCGCGCAGGTCGAACGCATGTCCCGCGCCGTGGACGAGCGCCTGCGCGCCGTCGAGGCCCGTGGCGACCAGCGCTCCATTGAGGACGTGCGCCGCGAGATGCTGCGCTTGGCCGACACCATCGATGGCCGCCTCGGCGCGGTCGACGCCCTGCGCAACGACATCGGCCGCCTCAACACCTCCGTTGACGATCGCATCCAAGCCTTCGAACAGCGCAACGCCTCCGCCATCGATACGATCGGTGAACAGGTCTCGGTAGTCGCCGAGCGCCTGCAGCGCCGGCACGACGAGAACATCCAGCGGCTCACCGCGCGCATCGATCAGAGCACGACGTCGAAGCTCGACAACACCGACATCGAGAAACTTGCCGACCGCCTTGACGAGCGGGTGCGTGACAGCGAGCGCCGCAGCGCCGAAGCCATCGGCCAGATCGGCGAGCAGGTCGCGCGCGTCGCCGACCGCCTGCAGACCCAGAACATCGAATCCCTTCGCTCGTTCGAAGCCAAGCTTGTCGATAGCGGGCGCAACCACGAAACCCGCCTCAGCGAAGTCATGGCGGACATGCAGCGCCGCATGGACGAGGTGGGCGAACAGTCCAGCGCCTCGCTCGCCCCGGTGCACAAGACGATTTCCTCGCTCGCTCGCCGCCTGGAAGGCATCGAGGATAGCGGCAAGACTTCGGCACGGCCCGCGGTGGCGCGCGATATTCCGGCCGTGGCCGACGAGTACGTCATCCTCGACGATTTCGACGCCCATGCCAGTTCGGCTCCGCTTGCGCCCGCCGTCATCGCCGCTACGGCCGACTCGGTTCCGGAAACCGACGACGTTGTCGGCGTCGAGCCGCCGCCCTTCGACCGCAATGCCGGCCAGCTCTTCGACGACGCCAAGCCCACCGATCACGCCCCGACCGCAGAAGCCGCCAGCAGAATCGAGGATCTTCTCGAGACCGACGACGTCGTGCTGGCGCCCGCCACCAAGGGCGAGTTCGTCGCCGACCTCCCCAGCGACGATGCCCGCGACCGTCCCACTCCCTCCTATATCGAGGTCGCTCGTCGCGCCGCCCGCGAAGGCCGCCGGGTTACCCCGCAGGTCACGACCACCAGGAAGGGTATCGGCAAAGGTCCGCTGATCGCCTCCGCCGCGCTCGCCGTTGCCGTCGCCGGCGGTGGCGTCATGACCGTCATGCGCGGCAAGCAGGAAGCAAAACCTGAAGACTTTGCGAAGCTGGATCCAGCTGCGCCGGTTGTTGCGGCTGCTGCTCCGGGCGCCGCGGATGATGTGCTGTTTGCTCCGACCACAGGGCCCGCCAATCCAAGAGAGCCTGCTGCGAGCGATCTGTTTGACGGTCCGGCTGGTGCTGCGCCTGCTGCGAAGATCGATCCCAAAGCGGCTGCTCCGGCTGCAGTGGCTAGTCCAGCGGTTACTCTGGCTGACGCCGTGGCTTCGGGCGATCCGGTGGCGATGCACGACTACGCGCTCGAAATCCTGCAGACCGGCGAGAAGACCAAGGCGGTCGCCATCCTCAAGGATGCGTCCAACCGCGGCCTCGTCATGGCGCAGTACCGCCTCGCCAAGCTCTACGAGAAGGGTGAAGGCGTCCCGCGCGACATCGCCGCCTCGCGCTCGTGGACCGAGAAGGCCGCCATCGGCGGCAATACCAAGGCCATGCACGACCTCGCCGTGTTCTATGCCGAGGGCGACGCCGGCCCGCAAAGCTATGCCGCCGCCGTCGAGTGGTTCCGCCAGGCCTCCGACCTCGGCCTCGTCGACAGCCAGTACAACCTCGCCGTGCTCTACGAGCAGGGCCTTGGCCTGACGCAGGATAAGTCGGAAGCCGCCTACTGGTTCGAGGTTGCCGGACGCGCCGGCGACCAGGACGCCGCCCGCCGCGCCCGCGCCATGTTCTCCGACATGCCGCCCACCCAGGCCGAGCAGATCAAGCGTCGCGCCCGCGCCTTCAACCCCAAGGCCTCGATCGCCCGCGCCAATGGCGAGTTCGGCCGCCGCGCCTGGGACGTCGCGACACCGACACAGATCATCGACGTGCAGCGCCTGCTCGAGCGCCTCGGCTATTCCCCGGGCTTCGCCGACGGCAAGACCAGCTTCAAGACGGAAGAGGCCATCCGCGCCTTCGAGCGCGACAACGACCTTCCCGTCACAGGCGAAGCCAGCGTCTCCCTGCTGCGCCAGCTCCGTGCGGCAACGCTGAACGCCGCGAACTAGCCGCTTCTCAAGCGCTCGTCGGCTTCTTCTTGGCGCGGACGGCACCAGCGGTAGCGCGCTTCGACATGTTCAGCTTTGCCGCAGCGAGAATGAGCGCTTTTAGCGCCTTCTCATTGATCTTGTCGCCCTTGCGGAAATCGATGGCGCGCCTTGTGCCGCCATCGAGGCTTGAGTTGAAGAGGCCTGAAGGGTCCTCCAACGCAGCGCCCCTCGCGAAGGTCGTCTTCACACAGTCTTTGTACGTCTCGCCGGTGCAGATGATGCCGTCGTGCTCCCAGATGGGAACGCCCCGCCACTTCCACGTCTCGACGACGTTGGGGACGGCTTGCTTGATGAGAGCGCGGATGCGCGCGAGCGTCTCGCCGCGCCAGTCACCCAGCTCCTTGATCCGCGCATCGATCAATTTAGAGGGAGAGTCTCCGCCTTTTGCTTCCTTCGGGCCGCTGGTCGTCTTCCTCATGGTCGCGATGCTTCCTTCATGGTCGTTGTCGACAACCTTCGCCGATCAGTAGACTATCGGTCGTAGTCCGGTGGCGGGAGTTTCAGCGGCTTGGGGTTCAGGGCTACCCAGGTAACCGCAAGCTCGCACAATCGGCGCGTGTCTCCATTCTTGCGCTTCAACGCCGCGACGGTTTTGCGGGCTTCAGTCAGCAAGGATTCGGCGAGCGGCGCTCCCGAGGCAACATGCACCAGGAACGCGTCAGCCATCTTTCTGTACTCGAGGTCCCAGTTGGCGCCTCCATTACGCTCAAGCTCGTCACTGATCCGACCTGCAATGCGAACGACCTCGCCTTGGACCGTGCTTGCTGCCCCTTTGGAGGGGACGAGCAATTCCCAAAGCTCTTGATGCTGGTCCTCCCAGCGCGCACTTCGGGCAACAACGGGCGATTTTCCGTCATGAAGAAGACGACGAGGAGCCGGCGGCATTCCGAATAGAACATACAACTTGTCGAGCGCCGAGCTTGTTGCCTCCACTGAATCCGGATTGAAGCCACTGCGATGAAACTCGAAATTGGTTCCTATTCGAGCGACAAACGCCGCCATTTCTGGTGTCTGTCGTGCACTCGCCGCAAGAAGAAGCTCCGCTAACGCCGCCATACCCTGTATCTGCGTGTTAGTGCAGCGCTGGAGCGCGTACGCGAGAGGCGTCTGACGTTCGCCATTGAGCGCATCGACGCGTGCACCATGCCGGAGCAGCAAACCCGCGGTTGCGGCGTTGTATGACCCCGCCGCCGCATGCAGCGGCGTGCCCCGCGTATTTTCTCCGTGGTTTGCATCTGCGCCAAGCTCAAGAAGGACCTCGATACGCCCTTTCCGGTGGCTCGAGCGCGAATGAAGGGGCGTGTCTCCGTAGCTGTTGCCTACAGCCAGGTCTGCCCCGCGCTCCACCAACCATCGGGCCAGATCGTCGGGACATTGATGGAACGCCAGCGCGGTTTGCTTGAACAGGCCTCCACGCGCATTGACGTCATAGGTGTCGAACAGGGTTTTCAGCTCTCCCAGATCGCCCTTCTCCAGGAGCGCTTCGAAATCCTTCGGGAGTTGTTTCTTCTTTGCCACCGGGTTCCCCAAAGGACTCAAATAGCTCAGTGCCGACTCTAACATGTTTCGAGGAAGGCCCCAGAGACCGATGCCCCGCATGCGCCTCGCGGGCCGCTCACATCCGTTCGCCGGGCAACTGGCTCGCTTGCTTCACCCAGGCGGCGAACTGGATTTCGTCGAACTTGCCCTCATGGATGTCGTAGTAGCGCACGTCCGGATATTTGGATTTGCCAATCGGCTGAGGACGCAGCGACGCGCCGCGGAAGAATGTCACCTTCACGTAGCGTTCGAAGACATGGAGCGAGAGGAACCAGACACTCTCTTCGACGCCATAGAAAGGCGAATTCCATTTGACCGCTTTCTTCACGCCGGGAACAGCGCGCACGATGACCGCATCGAGGCGGCGCCCGAGGTCGCGTTTCCAGCCCGGCATGGCGGCGATGTAGGCTTGCACGGGAGCATCGCCATAGCCCTTGGCGATTTGCGGGTTGCCGCCCGAGAGGAGGACCGGCTTCGCGGCCTTGGACGCAGGCGATTTCGCCGCCGCCCTGGCCGGTTTGACAGCCTTCGCGGCGACGCGCCTGGCCGGGGTTTTCCGTGAGGCTTTCGCTGACGCCTTCGGCTTCTTGCTGGCCATCCTGTTCGCTCCTATCCGCCGGCGCGCTGTTCGCCGCGCCGCTTTGCTGTGTATGGCAGCACGAACATGTAGAGACCCGTGAGCGCGAGCAAGGCGAGCGGGAACAGGGGCAGGAAGTACACCCATTGGGGAGGTTCCTTCCCCAATCCCAGGGCGGTGAAGATGGCGATGACGATCGCCACGAAGATGATCGACACCCAACGGTGAATTTGACGAATCAACTTGCTCATCCCTGCCGTGCCTCAATCATTTTCCAGCCATTCCCTGACGGATCGCGGAAGCTGGCGTCCACCGCGCCGTAGCGTTCCACGGGTTCCTGGGTGAACTCCACGCCGCGCTTTCGCATGTTTTCGTAGGCGGCGCGGCAGTCGTCGACGACCAGCACGAGCGGCGGCATGGCCCCCTTTGCCACGACCTCGCGCATGGTCTGTGCGGTCGCCGCGTCGATCGTCGGCGGCTGCGGCGCGAACAGGCCGAGCTGGAAGGACGGCTGGTCCGGGTGCTGCACCGTGAGCCAGCGGTAATCGCCGTTCCGCGCGTCGGTGTGGACGCGGAATCCAAGCTTCTCGACATAGAACTCGAGGGCTTCGTCCTGATCGCGAACGTACAGACCGGCCACCCCGACACCCTGGCTCATGGAACCTCCATTTCTTCGGACGTCTTTTGGGACCCGAATGGG
>JAUYPV010000031.1 GCA_030697555.1 Hyphomonadaceae bacterium | reverse complement strand
CCTTCGCCCTTCTTCCAGCGCTCCCACAGCTCGGCGCTCTCGGCCGCCGTAACCCTAGTCCTGCAATACTTTCTCTTCATCGCCATCGCTCCACGTCCTCCTATCAAGGTACGTGTTGCGCTCACCGATTGAGATCACCGCCCAGAGCAGTCATTCGCAAAAATTCACGTCGCCGCCGCCCATGCCGACCGCCGCGATGGTCTTTTCGCCGTATCTGAAACGAGCCTGCCAGCCCTCGTATCCTGAAGAGTTGTTGAACACCTGAAGCTGAACGCCGCCTTCGAATGACAGGCGCAAGTCGGCGGTCTTTATCTCTACGTCGAAGGCGGTCAGGCCTTTTCCCGCAAGGAGCGCGTTTGCCCGAACTGCCGCACTCACAGGATCTTTCAGGCCGAAGAATTGACCATCGTCTTCGTCGGCAACGGCGATTCCTTCATCGGTAATGACGCGCCATGGACATTGAACATTGAGGGTCACGGCGTCCGCGAATGTGAAGAGCCAATCAGACTCCCGCTTGGCGACGGAACACGTCGCGCCCGAGGCCGCGTATTGCAAGACATGAAGATAGTCGGTCATTGTAGCACGCTAGCGTGATCCAGACGCGGTGTCTGCTCTCGGCGAGATCGAGCCGCCGGCCTGGCCGCCAGCCTACGTCGGCTTTGGAGCGGCCCTGCCGTTGGTCATGTTCGCCCGCTACGACGCTACCTGGCCCAGAGCAGCCGTTCTACCGGTCCAAAACTCAATGCGAAAACGTAGCTCCGACCGCATCTCGCGCGATTGAGCGGGTTTCAGGATGGCCTGGCTGTCCTTACGAGCGAGCTGAGTACGCGCTGTCATGTTGCGCCGCCAGACGCTATAAGGCGCGTCGGTTCGGGCTACAAAGGGCAAGCTTGTGACGGCAGACTACGCCGCCCTTGTTCGGGACGCGCAAGCGCTGAGGGCTGCCGGACGGCTCGACGACGCGGTTGAACGCTATCGCGAGGCGTTGGCGGCCAATCCGGCAAGCGGCGCCGCCGAACACAATCTTGCCGGCGCGCTCGGCGACACCGGCCGCTGGGCCGAGGCCGAGCTGCACCTGCACCGAGCTTTCGTGAAGGGGATCGATGCGCCGGAGACCTGGCTGAGGCTGGCGAGATGCCATCAGGCTTTGGGACGGCTCGACGAAGCGGACAACGCTTTCCGGGAGGCCCTGAAACGCAGGCCAGCCTATCACGACGCCCATCGCGAGCTGGCGCAGCTGCGCTGGATGCGAACCGGCGATGCGAGTGCGATGCTGACCGAACTCGACCGCGCGATCGGAACCTATCGGGGCGACATCAATCTCGCGGTGATCAAGGTGCAGGCGCTGATGAGCGCGGAGAAGCCTAGCGACGCGTTCGCCTTTCTCGCTCGTCTGGCTGACGCGTCGCCGCGCGATGCATTCCTGGCCGTCATGACGTCGCAAGTCGCCAGAGCCGCCGGCGAGAACGCCAAAGCGCTTGAACTGGCCGAGCGCGGGCTCGCCGGAGCGCCGCGCGAGATCGGCGCCCAGATCACGCTGGTGGAGGCTTGCCTCGCCTGTGGAGACCCGGAGCGCGCAGCGAAACTGGCGGAGGACGTTGGCAGTCTCGCGCCCGAGGACCAGCACGTCATTGCCCTGAAGGCGATCGCCTGGCGGATGCTGAGCGATCCGCGCTACCAACGGCTCTACGACTACGAAGCGTTCGTCGGGACGTACCAGCTCGACGTACCCCCCGGCTGGCCGGACCTGGCGACGTACCTCGCCGATGTGGCGGCTGGATTGAAAGCCATCCATCTCTTTCGCGCCCAGCCCTTCAGTCAGTCCTTGCGGCATGGCGGCCAGGCGACCGACATCCTTCATTCGCCACATCGCGCCCTGCGCGCCCTGCCCCAGGCGATGGATGGGCCTATCCGGCGGCATCTCCAGAAGCTGGGACGCGGCGACGACCCGGTGCGGTCCCGCAACACCGGCGGCCACAGGAACAAGGGCATATGGTCGGTGCAGCTCCATGCCGGCGGCTATCATGTGAACCACGTGCATCCGCAGGGCTGGCTCTCCTCGGCCTGCTATGTCGAGACGGTGAAGGATGCCGGTCATGAAGGCTGGCTTCAGTTCGGCGAGCCGGGCGTGAAGACACCCCAGAAGCTAGCGGCCGAGCATTTCGTAAAGCCCGAGCCGGGGCTGCTGGCGCTGTTCCCATCCTACATGTGGCACGGCACCGTGCCGTTCACCGGCGACCAGAAGCGCCTGACCTTCGCCTTCGACCTCGTCCCGGCGCCGGCCTAGCACCAAGTTGCAGTCTTGTCCTGATGTGGGCTTGTCGCGCTGCGGCTTGATGAGCGCGTCGCCGGCTGATCAACCAACCCGGAAAGCGCCAGAGATTACGAGTGTCGCCTTCCGGCGATTTCCCGCACCTTCCAGAAAAACCGACCATCACGGCTTTCCGATCCAAAACAGTCACTCAAGCTGTCTGGGTCAGCCCGCTGACCCCGCCACCTGCTTGAGGCCGCGCAGCACCCAGCTCAAGCGTATGGAAATCGCGCGCTTCGGACGGGCGTCTGGCATATGGAGAGGGCGATTACTTCGCGAAGCGGTCGGCGAAGAAGGCGATGACGCGGTTGGCGGCGGCTTCGCGCTGGTCGAGCGTGTCGCCGAACGCCATGCCCAGCTTGCCTTCGAGCAGCAGGGTCGCGAGGCCGTGAGCGGTCGACCAGGCGGCGATGACCGGCACGAGATCCGGATTGGCCTTGTCGGTCGCAGCGCCATGGGCGTCGAGCGCAGTGACCACGGCGTTGAAACAGCGGTCGGCCTTTGCCTTCGCATCGGGATAGCGCGACAGGTCGCACATCTCGCAGCGGAACATCAGCTTGAAGACTTCCTGATGGTTCAGCGCAAAGCGGATATAGGCCTCGCCGATCGCCTGGGCGCGGCTGCGCCTGTCGCGGGCGTGGCCCAGCGCGCTGACCATGTAGTCGTAGAGCTTGTCGAAGCCGTCGCCGGCCAGTTCGGCCAGGATCGCCTCGCGGTCGTCGAAATAGTGATACGGCGCCTGGTGGCTGACGCCGGCGCGGCGCGCGACCTCCCGCATCGAGAGGGCGCCGAGGCCGCCCTCATTCATCAGGGCGAGACTGGCCTGCAGGATGCCGGCGCGGACATCGTCCCTGCCGGCGGATTTAGTCGCTACTGTCATTTATTCCCCAATATTACTTGACAGTGTCAAGGCAAACCGCCCGCCTGTCAAGACAGCCCGATGACATTCGTGACACATGCCGGGAGCCCTGTCAGCCTTGAGATAGAGGGCCGGACCGGCCTGTCGATGGCCCGTTATGGTTGACGGGCGGTTGGCGTATCCGCCCCGATGGCGGAAGAATGAGCGGTAGATCTCGGGGAGAGAGCCGCTTGGACTTCAATCTGCCGCCACAGCTTGCCGCCTATCTCAAGGAGCTGGACCGCTTCATCGAGGCGGAGATTCGCCCGCTGGAGGAGCAGGACGACAACATCCGGTTCTTCGACCACCGCCGCGAGCACGCCCGGACCGACTGGGACAAGGGCGGCCTGCCGCGCGAGGAGTGGGAGGACCTGCTGCGCGAGGCGAAGGTCCGCGCCGACAAGGCCGGCCACTTCCGCTTCGCCCTGCCGAAGGAGATGGGCGGCCAGAAACGTGAAGTTGGGGCCGGCAGCAATCTCGCCATGGCGGTGATCCGCGAGCACCTTGCCGCTCGTGGCCTAGGACTCCACAACGACCTGCAGAACGAACACTCCATCGTCGGCAACAGCGTCGGCGCGCTGCTGATGTGGCACTACGGGACGGACGCGCAGAAGAAGGAGTGGATAGACGATCTCTCCGCCGCCCGGCGCGGCTTCGCCTTCGGCATCACGGAGCCGAAGCACGGCTCGGACGCGACGCACATGGAGACGGTGGCGCGCCGCGACGGCGATCACTGGATCATCGACGGCGAAAAGACGTGGAACACCGGCGTCCACAAGGCGAGCCACGACATGATCATGGCGCGCACGTCCGGCAAGGCGGGCGACGGGGACGGCATCACGGCCTTTCTCGTGCCCATCAAGTCGCCGGGCTTCACGATCGAGGAGTATCTCTGGACGTTCAACATGCCGAGCGACCACGCCCACATCACGCTGAAGGGCGTGCGCGTGCCCGACAGCGCAGTGTTCGGCGGCGAAGGCTGCGGCCTGCAGGTCGTGCAGCACTTCTTCAACGAGAACCGCATCCGGCAGGCCGCTTCCAGCCTCGGCGCCGCGCAGTTCTGCATCAACGAGTCGGTCGCCTACGCCAACGAGCGCGCGCCGTTCGGTAAGAAGCTGTCCTCCAACCAGGCGATCCAGTTCCCGCTGGTCGAGCTGCAGACCCAGTGCGAGATGCTGCGTGCGCTGGTGCACAAGACGGCCTGGCAGATGGACACGATCGGGAACTTCGCCGTCTCGGACAAGGTTTCGATGTGCAACTACTGGGCTAACCGGCTGTGCTGCGAGGCCGCCGACCAGGCGATGCAGGTGCATGGCGGACTTGGCTATTCCCGTCACAAGCCTTTCGAGCATATCTACCGCCACCACAGGCGCTACCGGATCACCGAGGGGTCGGAGGAGATCCAGATGCGGCGTGTCGCCGGATACATGTTCGGCTTCATGGGCCAGCGCGCGCCCAAGGGCGTATCGGAGTAAGGGCGTCTCGGAATGATGGACCAGGCCGACCTCGAAAAGGTTCTGCGGCGCCGCCTGCCGGGCTTCGAGAAGCTCGTGACATGCGAGCGGCTTTCGTCGGGCGCGAGCCGCGAGACATACCGGTTGGTGACGCAGGTGAACGGCCGCGAGCGGCTGATGGCGCTGCGCTGGTCGCCCGACAATGGCCGGTCCGCGCTCGGCCAGGGGCCGGGGCTTGAAGTCGAGGCTCGCCTGTTTGCTGCCGCGCTGCGCGCACGCGTGCCGGGGCCGGAAGTATTTCTGGTGCTCGAGCCGGGCGACGGGCTCGGTTCCGGCTTCGTAATGGAATGGATCGAAGGCGAGACCCTGGGCGCAAAGATCGCGCGCTCGGGAGAATTCGCCGACACCCGAAAAACCCTGGCCTTCCAGTGTGGCGAAATTCTCGCGCGGCTGCATTCGATCGACATCGACGAGGAGCATCTCGACGGCGATCTCGAATCGTTCACCCCCGAGCATGCCGTCCGCAAGACTCACGCAGCCTATCTGGAGTTCGAGACGCCCCAGCCGATGATCGACTTCACGGCGAAATGGCTGCTCGACAACCTGCCGAAGAAGCGGAAGCTCTCCCTGGTGCACAGCGATTTCCGGAGCGGGAATCTGATGGTGCATCCCAAGAAGGGCGTCGTCGCCGTGCTCGACTGGGAGCTGGCGCATATCGGCGATCCGATGCGCGATCTCGGCTGGATCTGCACGCGCTCGTGGCGGTTCGGCGTCGCGGACAAACCCGTCGGCGGCTTCGGCGACTACAACGACCTGTTCAAGGGCTACGCGTCGGTCACCGGCCATCGGGTCGACGAGGAAGCTGTACGCTTCTGGGAAGTGTTCGGCTCCTTCTGGTGGGCGGTGGGATGCCTGTCGATGGCGCAATCCTGGCGGGACGGGCAGGAGAAAAGCCTGGAGCGGCCGGTGATCGGCCGCCGCTCGTCCGAATGCCAGATCGATTGCGTCAACATGCTGATCCCCGACTGGGGGCGGAACAGCGGATCGGTCGTGCGGACGCTGTCGACGACCGAGCTGCCGCGCTCGGACGAACTGCTCATTGGCGTGCGCGATTTCCTGCGCAACGACGTCGCCTCGAAACTGCAGGGGCGCGACAGCTTCCTCGCGCGCGTGGCGGCAAACTCGATCGACATCGTTCTGCGCGAGCTGGAGCTGGGGGCCGACGCCGAGCTGTGGGAGCGGCAGGCGTTGCATGCCCTGCTCGGGCGGGTGGAGGGGCGCACGACCGATCTTCGCGCGGCGCTGTGTGCGAAGATCCGCGCCGAGGACATCGATCTCAGGCGGCCGGACCTGCACGCCTATCTTCGCGACAGCGTGCTGTCGCAAGTCATGATCGACCAGCCGGGCTATCCCGGCGCGCTCGAATGCATGAACCGCTGATTTGCCAACAACTGACGCTGCGGAACCGCACAGCCCTACTCGACGGTATCGCGCCGTGGGCCTAAACCTCTGCGGGTCAAAGCAGGTGCAGTCATGACGCGTCCAGTTATCTCGGCGACCGGTCTCTACACGCCGCCGCATTCGGTCTCGAACGAGGAACTGGTCACGAGCTTCAACGCCTGGGTCGACCGCTGGAACAACGAACACCGTCACGACATCGAGGCAGGCAGGGCCGAGGCGAAGCTGCATTCGTCGGTCGAGTTCGTCGAGAAGGCCTCCGGCATCAAGTCGCGCTACGTGGTCGAAAAGTCCGGCATTGTCGATCCCAAGGTGATGCGCCCGCACATCCCCGAACGGCCGAACGACCAGATTTCCATCCTCGCCGAGATCGCGGTCAACGCCGCGAAGGAAGCCATGGCGAAAGCCGGACGCGAGGCGAAGGACATCGATGCGGTGATCTGCGCCGCCTCCAACATGCAGCGCGCCTATCCCGCAATGGCGGTGGAAGTGCAGGCGGCGCTCGGCTGCGAGGGCTTTGCCTTCGACATGAACGTTGCGTGCTCGTCGGCGACGTTCGGCATCCAGACCGGCGCCGACTTCGTGCGGGCAGGGCACGCGCGATCCGTGCTGATGGTGAACCCTGAAATCTGCTCGGGGCACCTCAACTTCACCGACCGCGACAGCCATTTCATCTTCGGCGACGTGGCGACCGCCGTGCTGATCGAGGCGGAGGATTTTGCGCCGAAGGGTGCCTGGCAGATCCTCGGCACGCACTTGAAGACGCAGTTCTCCAACAACATCCGCAACAATTTCGGCTTCCTCAACCGCGGCGATCCGGAAGGCGTCGGCAAGGCGGACAAGCTGTTCGTCCAGGAAGGCCGCAAAGTGTTCAAGGAAGTCGTGCCCATGGTCTCGCACATGATCCAGGGCGAGATGGACCGGCTCGGCCTCAAAGCCACGGACCTGAAGCGGCTCTGGCTCCACCAGGCCAACGCCAGCATGAACCGGCTTATCGCGGCAAAAGTGCTGGGCCATGAGGCCAGCGAAGAAGAAAGCCCGACCGTGCTCGACACCTACGCCAACACGTCCTCGGCCGGCTCGATCATCGCCTTCCACAAGCACAGCCAGGATTTTCGCGCGGGCGACAAGGGCCTCATCTGCTCCTTCGGCGCGGGCTATTCCGCCGGCACGGTGTTCGTCGAAAAAGCCGCCTGATCCGACACTCCTTCCAAGCCCTCGTCGGGTGGATTGACGCGCTGCAACGATGACAGGGGCGGAGGGTTGGCGCATATCTGCCGGACAAGAGGCGCGGCGGGATGATCGCGCGGTACAGGCGGAAAGCTCGCACTCCTTTGGTCTGAGATGGAGCGAAGGGTGGCCCACGCGGGGAGGATCGGATGGTTCTGAAATCTGCGGCATCGCGGAAGCTGGCGGCTGCAGGCGGGCTTGTCGCGGCAGTCTTCCTCGCCGGCCTCGCCATCGCGCAGACACCCCCAGCCCCAGCGCCGGCCGAGGCCTTGTTCCAGAGCCGCTGCGCATCCTGCCATGACCCGAACATCGAGCGCGCTCCGTCCCGCGCCACGCTTGCCCTGATGTCGCCGGCGCAGATCTCCGGCGCGCTCGAAAGCGGCTTGATGGCGCCGATGGCCGCGGGGCTTTCGAAATCCGACATCCAGATGCTGGCCGCCCACCTGGGCGCATCCGCCTCAGCGCTTCCAGTTTCTGCATCGCCCTCGATGCCCGCTGCGGCCACACCAGCAAGGGCCGTCGACCCAACCGCCAAGCCGGTCGAATGGCGCGCCTACAATGGCAACTACGCAAGCACGCGTTACGCGCCGCTCGACCAGATCAACAAGGACACCGTCAAGACGCTCCACGTCGCCTGGCGCCAGTCACTCACGCCAGACGCGCCCCGTGACCCGGGCGTGAAAGCCCCGCCTCCTTCCAGTAACAACCAGACGACGCCCCTCATGGTGGGCGGCCTCGTCTACTTCAGCACCGGCATCGGCGGCGTCGCCGCGCTCGATGCAGCAACCGGCAAAGTCGTATGGAATGTCGATCCCGCGGCTGTCGAGGAGGAGGCCGTTTCGGCGGATGATTCCAGAAGGCGGACCGGCGGCGCCACGCGAGCCCTGTCCTACTACGCCGACGGCGTGGACGGCCGCATCATCGCCCTCGTCGGCGGCCGCTACCTCACAGCCCTCAACGCGAAGACCGGCAAGCGCATCGCAAGCTTCGGCGCCGACGGCCAGGTCGATCTGCGCAAGGGCCAGGAACGCGGGGAAAGTTTCACATGGCGCACCGGGCCCACGGTGATCGTGCGCGGCGTCATCATCGTCGGGTCTGTCGTTGGCGATATCAATGCGGCACGCGGGCCGCAGCTGAAGACGGCGATACCGGGCGATGTCCGCGGCATCGACGTGAAGACGGGCAAGCAGCTCTGGATCTGGCATTCCATTCCGCGCCCCGGTGAGGCCGGCAACGAGACCTGGCTGGACAAGTCCTGGGAATACACCGGCCACACCAATGTCTGGGGCGCGATGAGCGCCGACGAAGAGCTCGGCCTCGTCTACATGCCCGAGACCACGCCGACCAATGACTGGTATGGCGGCAAGCGTCCGGGGAACAACCTGTTCGCCGAGAGCATGGTCGCCCTCGATGCGCGAACAGGCAAACGCGTCTGGCACTTCCAGACCGTGCACCACGGCTTGTGGGACTATGACTTGCCCTGCGCGCCGCTGCTCGTCGACATCACGGTCAAGGGCAAGAAGATCAAGGCGATCGCCCAGCCGTCGAAGCAGGCCTTCCTCTATGTGCTCGACCGCAAGACCGGCAAACCTGTGTGGCCGATCGAGGAGCGCCCCGTGCCGAAGGGCGACGCGCCGGGAGAATGGTATGCGCCGACGCAGCCCGTGCCGCTCAACGGACAAGGCAAGCCATTCGCCTACGACCAGCAGGGCGTCACCGTCGATGACCTGATCGACTTCACGCCCGAGCTTCGCGCCGAAGCCGTGACGATGCTGGAGAGTTACGCCTACGGTCCGATGTTCTATCCCATCGTCATGAAGGATCAGGGCAATGGCGCCGGCAGACAAGGCTCGCTGCACATGCCCGGCTCATACGGCGGCACCAACTGGCCGGGCGCCGCCTTCGATCCCGAGACAGGCACGCTCTACGTTCCTTCATCGCACACGCCGGTCGTCGCCTCGCTTGTGCCATCGCCCGAAGGGTCCGACACGGGCTACACGCGCGATCGCTACGAACCGGTCAAAGGCCCGCAGGGACTTCCTCTGTTCAAGCCGCCCTATGGCCGCCTCGTCGCCATCGACCTCAACAAGGGCGAGATCAAATGGACCGTCGCCAATGGCGATGGCCCGCGCGATCACCCCGCGCTGAAGGGACTCAATCTTCCTCCGCTCGGCGTGCCCGGCCGCGTCGGCCCCCTGGTCACCAAGAGCCTGGTCTTCATGGGCGAAGGTTTCCCGCAGGATCCTCCCGGCTCAGGCGGCAAGAAATTCCGCGCCTTCGACAAGGCAACCGGCGCCGTGGTCTTCGAGACAACGCTCGACGGTGCCGTCACCGGCGTTCCGATGACCTACTCCTGGCAGGGCCGCCAATATCTCATCGTCCCCATCGGTTTCGCCGGCCATCCCGGAGAGTTCGTCGCACTGACGGTCGACTAGGGTCAGGGTGATGGGCGCAAACGTCGGCCTCCGCGCGCCTTGGCGCGCCGGACCGCACCGCTGCATGAAATCGTTGCGCCGATACTTTGGCGTCGAAGCAAATCGACCCGAGCCTCAGTGCGTCAGGCTGATCTCTTTTGGGCGCGAACCATCGCCCGGTCAGCCATGGCCGCCAGTCGGTCCTTGGCGACCGGCTTCAGCACGTAGCCGAGGGCCCCGGCCTCAACCGCGCGCAGCACCATCGCTTCCTGGCCGTGCGATGTCACCATGATGATGCGCGCGAAGGGATCCATGCCCTTGATCGCCTTCAGGGTGTCGATGCCGTCCATGCCGGGCATGGTGATATCCATCGTCACCAGGTCCGGCTTGACCAGCGGATAGTCCCGCACCGCCTCCGCCCCATCCTTGCAGGTGCGCACGACCGTATGGCCAAGCTCGCCCAGCATGGCTTTCAGCTTCTGAGCCATGATCAGGGAATCGTCCACGACCATTATGTTGAGCGCCATCAGGAATGTCCTCCCTTGTAGTTCAGCTGCTCGTCGAACAGGAGCCTGGGCCCGACGAACGCCACATCGAGCGCTCCTTCCGGGAAGCGCAGGGTGAGCGCCGCAATGGTGGTCTCGGTGCGGCCCTGGATCGTACGGGCGCCGACCATCAGCACCGGCGGCGACAGGGTCACCGTCTCGCCGCGACGCGCAAGATCGGCCGTGCAGTTGCCGACAATGACGTTGACGACATCCGAAGCGGTCTCCCGGACGTAGAGCTCTTCTTCATCGGGAGAGATTGAAAGCCCTTCCGTGTATCGCCTGGCCATCGCTCGGATGAGCGACTCGTCGTAGCTGTAGGCGATATAGAGGCCGGCGCGCGAGCCTACCGCGACGATCGCGGTCATTGCGCGCAGCACGACGCGTTCCTCGTGAAGCAGGCGGCGGTCGATCCCGTTCGACACAAGGCCAAGCTCGTCCCGGAAAAACGAAATGGTGCGCTGCTCGACCACCTGGAGCACCGCGGTGATCTCGTGATCCAGCGGGCTGAGGTCGGGCTTCAGGTCGGGCTTCATATGGCGACTCCCGTGACGAAGACGTTGGAAGCGGTGGAGCTTGTTCCTGCTACGGGCAGGCGGAAACGGAAGAGGGTTCCGGCGCCCTGTTCGGTTTCGACCTCGACCGAGCCATCCACGCGGTCCAGCTCGGCTTTCACTGCGGAAAGCCCGACGCCGCGCCCCGAGATGTCGCTGGCCGTATCTCGCGACGACAGTCCTTCTCGGAACACAAGATCCACGAGCGGGAGGTTTCCAACCTTGGATTTCTCCTCGCCGGCGGCGATGAGCTTGGCCTCCAGCACGGAGCGATCAACGCCTGCTCCATCGTCCTTGATCAGGACTTCGACCCAGCCATTTTCTTCGCGTACATCGCATTGGATCAACCCGTCGGGCGACTTGCCGGCCAGCAGCCTTTGCTCCGGTCTTTCGATGCCGTGATCGATCGCGTTGCGGAAGACATGGACCAGCGAGCGGAAAAATTCGCCAAAGCGTTCCGGAGGCAAGCCGACATCGGCGCCTTTGACTCTGATCGGGGCCAGCTGCTTCTCGAGCCGGTCCGCCAGCGCCGGCGCGCCGCGGCTGTGCAGCGCGAGCGCCGCCTTGACGTCGAGCATGCCGAGGCCGGCGATGGTTTGCAGAAGAAGGCGCAGGGGAGGCGATACGGCGCGTCCTTCCTCGCTGGCCAGCATCGCCCGGGCGACCTTCTCCATCGCTTGCAACTGACGTTGCGACAGGACGATTCGGCGGCCGGAGGTGGCGAAGTCCGGTCCCAGTATGTCGGTGACGCCGGCCAGGTCGAGTTCCAGTTCGGCTGTCAGCCGCTGCGGCTTGATCGCTTCGCGGGCGGCCTCGGCGGTCCATGAAGGTTGGGCGGCCAGCGCCGTCTCGATGTCATTCAGGCAGCGCGGGCTGCAGTGGAAGCTGAACTGGGCGAGCAGGCCTTTGTAGGTATGCAGGTGGCGGCGCAGCTCGCCGGCGGCGGCCGGGATCTCGATGCGCTGGATCAGCGGCGAGAGTTCGGCGCCGAGGAATTTCTGGTAGTCGTTGACCAGGGCGGCGAAAGCCTCGCCCTCGGTGAACGCCAGCACCGTCATTGCCAGGCGCTTGCCCTCGCGCTCGACCGCTTCGGCGAGTTGCCGTGTCTGCGTGACGTCGGTGAGGATGAGCATCACCCGCCCGCTGTCGGCGAGGAATTTGTAACCGGCCTTGATGGATTTCCCATCGAGGCCGAATTCCGTCGGCAGCAGTTCGAGCTTGAGTTCGCGGGCGAAGTCGTCGGAGTCGCGGAATACGCTTTCCAGCGTGGCTTGCATCGCCGAGGCCGTGTCGTGCGGCGTATTGCGGCAGAGCAGGGCGATGATCGACTTGCCTGCGGGAGCTTCGCCCAGGATCGCCTCGCAGGCGGCGCTGGATTGATCGCCCACCGACAGATCGGACGAGATGGTGAGGAACCCCTGATCGGCATTGTCCAGGAGGTTGCGGATCGCGCCCTGGCTGTCGGTGAGGGCCTTGTTGGCGGCGCGCAGGCCTTCCGCCTCGCGATCGGCGAGGAGTTCGAAGCGCCGGTCGACGAAGACGCAGACCATCGCAAGACAGAGGATCAGGAACACGCCGACCGACACGGCCGCGGCCAGGATCAAGCGCGAAAGCGGATCGATGGCGGCCATCTCGCCGGGCAGGGTCTCGATGGAAGTGGCCAGCATCGCGGTGTAGTGCATGCCGCAGACCGCAACCGCCATGACCGCGGCGGCGCCCACGCGCTGCCAGAGCTTCGTCAGGTTCAAGGTGAGCCATAGCGCCGCAGTGGCGGCGACGATGGCGACCACGATCGAAGCAGCCACCAGCATTGGATCGTAATGGATCGCGCCGTCGAGGACGAGCGCGGCCATGCCGGTATAGTGCATCACGGCGACGCCGCACCCGACGATGGCGCCGGCCGCGACCTGACGCACGATCGAAGGATTGGCGCGCGTGACGATATGGAAGCCGACCGCCACGATCGCGATGGCGATCACCAGCGACAGGGCGGTGAGGCCGAAATTGTAGCCGATCGGAACGCCGCCGTCGAAGGCCAGCATGGCGACGAAGTGCATCGACCAGATGCCGCCGCCGAGAACCACGGCGCTGCCGCCGAGCCAGAACAAGCGCGCCTTGCCGGCAGCCCTGCGCAACCGCGTGCCCATGTCGAGCGCAGTGTAGGACGCGAACAAGGCGACCATGAAGGAGAGGAAAACCAGCGATCCGTCATGCGTCATTGAGTGGTGATGCATTGCAGTACCTCTGTCGGACGTCTTGCTCGCCGGTCCGGCCATGCCGAATGAGGCGAGTGGCGGGGCGCTCGTACTCACATTTAACGGAGCTTCGTTAAGAAACAGGCGGCGCGTGTAAGCAAAGGACGATCCTGGCGAAGGAGCCATCCTGGACGTGACCGCCTGCCCGCGCCGGAGATCGGCGCCGATCTGTGATCGCCGCCCCAAGGCCTCGGTCACGCCATCCGGGTCAGTGCAGCGCGCAGCCGTTGGATGCGGTCGTTGAGGTCGATCATTTCCTTCACCGTCAGTCCCGAATTGCGCAGCAGCGCGTCGGTCAAACATCCGGAATCCGCACGCAGGCGCTTTCCTTTCGACGCGAGGAAGACCTGAACCTTCCGCTCGTCCTCTGCATTGCGCTCGCGCGTCACGAACTCAGCCTGTTCCAGCCGCTTCACCAGCGGCGTGATCGTGCTCGGCTCCAGCGCCAGACGGTCTGCGATTGCGGTAATCGTCTGCCCGTCGGTTTCCCACAGCGTGCTCAGCACTAGATACTGCGGATAGGTGACGCCCAGCTCGTCCAGCATCGGCTTGTAAAGACGGTTGATCGCCATCGAGGTCGAGTACAGAGAGAAGCACAGTCGGCCGTCCAGCGGCACGAGTTCGGGCTTAGGCATCGGAAAATCCTTCGTCAGTCCAGCTAGTTATGACAAAAATCATTATAGCGATAAAAATTATCTGGACAAGGAGGATCGTCGGCGCTATTCGGTAGTTATCGCGATAATAATTATCGCAGAAACAGATAGGAGAAGGTGACATGACCACGAAATCAATCGTCCTCGTCCACGGCGGCTTCGTTGATGGCTCGGGTTGGCAGGGCGTCTACGACATCCTCAAACGCGATGGCTACGATGTCATCATCGTCCAGAACCCCACGACCTCGCTCGCTGCCGACGTCGCCGCCACGAAAAGCGCGATCGCCTCGGCCAAGGGCGACGTCGTCCTCGTCGGCCATTCCTATGGCGGCGTGGTGATTTCGGAAGCCGGCAACGATCCCAAGGTGAAGGCGCTCGCCTACATCGCCGCCTTCGCGCCGGACAAGGGCGAGTCGGTTTCCTCGCTCATCGCCAACCCGCCTCCGGGCGCGCCGGTTCCGCCGATCCTGCCGCCGAAGGATGGCTTCCTCTTCCTCGACAAGGAAAAGTTCGCCGCCTCCTTTGCGGCGGACGTGAAGCCGGAACTCGCATCCTTCATGGCCGACAGCCAAGTGCCTTGGGGTGTCGACGCTCTGGGCGGCGCCGTCACCCAGCCCGCCTGGCGCGCGAAGCCGAGCTGGTATCTTGTCGCTTCAGACGACCGCATGATCCCGCCGCCCGCGCAGCGCGCTATGGCCGAACGGTCCGGCGCGAAAATCTCGGAAACGGCCGGCAGCCACGCCGTCTACGTCTCGAAGCCGGAAGTCGTAGCTCAGCTCATCGAAGCCGCCGCGGCGTGAGCTAAAGATCTTGGACGTCTGACCAGGAACAACCTCCTCGAGACAATCCGGATTGGTCTCGAGGAGGCTTCTTGCAAGTCCGACCACGCTCGACACCTATGCCAACACGTCATCGGCCGGATCTTCGGCGTCGCCGGATCCGGCGGCGCCGGCGATTCCAGCCGGACGGACGACGACGACGATTTTCTCCCGGCCGCCGTCCCGTGAGCACCCACTCACAAAGCCGTGCAGATAAGTCAGCCGGCCGCATTTGAGACTGGACGGTACAAAGGCTAGGGTCTCCGCAAACAGAGAAGACTGCGGAGGAAAACATGGCTGCCGATACGGCTCAGGCCGCTGCGAGCGCGACAAAGCTTCCGCCGTTCAAGCGGCTGCCATTCAAGGGGCCGGACATCGAGGTCCGGCGCGGGGCGAAAGGCGAGGTCTACCTGTTTTCGCGAACCCCGCCGGGACCGTCTCCGCGATCCATCCCGCACCTGCTGGACGAGAAGGCGGCGGAGCATCCCGACAGGCCCTGGCTGAAGCAGCGTGAGGCCAATCACGGGCCGTGGCGGCAGGTGACCTATGGCGAGGCCGCGCAGATCACGCGCAGCCTGGCGCAGGCGCTGATCGACCGGGGCCTCGGACCCGACGCGCCGCTGCTGATCCTGTCGGGCAATTCGATCGAACACGCTCTGATGTCCCTGGCCGCGCAGCGCATCGGCTCACCGGCGACGCCGATCTCGATGGCGTATTCGGTGATTTCGACCGACTTCGCAAAGCTCAAGCACTGCTTCGAAGCGGTGAAGCCGAAGGCCATCTTCGTCCAGACCATGGAGCCGTTCCGCAAGGCGCTGGCGATCCTGCCGCTAGAGGGAGTGTCGGTGATCTCGGCGGACGGGACGCCCCGCTCGGAGGATTTCTACGAGCTGGCGAAGACGCCAGCGACCTCGGTGGTCGACACGGCGATGGACTGGCTTGGGCCGGACTCGGTCGGCAAATATCTCTTCACGTCGGGCTCGACCGGCATGCCGAAGCCCGCGCCGCAGACGCAAGGCGCCATGACGGCGCAGATCGCCTGCCGCCTCGGGATCGAGGATCGCGGGCCGGAGCATGACCCAAACGAGATCCTGCAGAACCTCGACTGGATGCCGTGGAGCCATATCTCCGGCGGCAATGTGAATTTCAACGGCTGCATCTCGCTGGGCGGCATTTTCCACATCGACGAGGGCAAGCCGATGCCCGGCCTGTTCCAGACGACGATGAAGAACCTGCGCGAAATCCGGCCGCAGTATTTCGGCTCGGCGCCGATCGCCTATGCGATGCTGGCCGAGGCGATGGAAGCCGATACCGAGTTCCGCGACGCCTTCTTCAGCCGCATGCAATACATGGTCTATGGCGGCGCCACGCTGTCGGACGACCTCTATGACCGCATCCAGGCGCTGGCGATTGCATCAACCGGCATACGCATCCCGCTCACCACCATGTATGGTGCGACCGAGACACAGGGCGTCACCATGGTGCACTGGCAGCTCGAACGTGTCGGCATGGTCGGCCTGCCGCTGCCTGGCCTCACGCTGAAGCTCGTGCCCGCGGGCGCGAAGATGGAAGTGCGCGTCAAGGGCCCGACGGTGATGAAGGGCTATCTCAACCTGCCCGAGAAGAACGCGCAGGCGTTCGACGAGGAAGGCTATTACTGCCTCGGCGATGCGGTGCGGTTCTCCGATCCCGAGCATCCGGAAAAAGGCCTCGTATTCGACGGGCGCGTGACCGAGGATTTCAAGCTCAACTCGGGAACCTGGGTCTCGGTCGGCACGCTGCGGCCGGACATCGTGGCGGCATGCGCGCCTCTCGTGGCGGATGCAGTGGTGTGCGGACAGGACAAGCCGTTCGTCGGCGCACTGGTGTGGCCATCGCCTGTCGCCATGAAGGGCGCAATGGAAGCGGCAGGCGGAGACGCGCCGACGGCGATCGGCGCGCTGACGCGGGAGATCGCCGAAAAACTCGCCACGTTCAACGCAACGCAGCCGGGCTCGTCGCGGAAAGTGGCGCGCTTCAGGGTGCTGACCTCGCCGCCCTCGCTCGACGCCGGAGAGATCACCGACAAGGGCTATGTGAACCAGCGCGTGGCGCAGGATCACCGTGCGGGCGACGTGGCGGCGCTGTTTGCACCGGAGGCGGGCGCGGGCGTGGTGCAGGTCGCCTAGGACGCGACGGCAGGCCCCGGGAACTCCACAGTACACGTGGACTTGAGCGCGCGCGTATGCTGGATGACGCGCACGGAAGGCCTGTTTACAAGGCCAATCGAACACGAATTGGGAATTTTCATGAGCGTGCTGAACGTCGAGCGTCCGGATTTCATGCAGGATGAAGAAGTCCGCATGTTCGAGGACTCCGTCGCGAAATTCTTCGACCAGAACGCCAAGCCAGCGGACGTAGACCGCTGGCGCGCCAATCACTGCGTCGACCGCGAGCTATGGACCAAGGCGGGCGAGGCAGGGCTGCTCGGACTCTCGACTCCGGCCGAATACGGCGGCGTGGGTGGCGACTACCGCCACGAAGTCGTGCTGATGGAACAGCTCGGCCTCAAGGGCGTCGATGGCTTCGGCGCCAGCCTGCACAACGCGATCGTCATGCCGTACATCGTCCACTACGGCACGGAGGAGCAGAAGAAGCGCTGGCTGCCGCGCATGACCTCGGGCGAGCTGATCAGCGCCATCGCCATGACGGAGCCGGGCGCGGGGTCTGACCTGCAGGGCGTGAAAACAACCGCCAAGCGCTCCGGCAATGGCTATGTCATCAACGGATCGAAGACCTTCATCACCAACGGCCAGACGGCCAACCTGATCTGCGTCGTCGCCAAGACCGATCCGACGCAAGGCGCCAAGGGCATCTCGCTTCTGTTCGTCGAGACGGACGAGGTCGAAGGCTTCGAGCGCGGGCGCAACCTGAAGAAGCTGGGCCAGGACGCGCAGGACACGTCCGAGCTGTTCTTCAATGAGGTGAAGGTGCCGGCCGACAACCTGCTGGGCGCGGAGGAGGGCAAGGGCTTCTACCAGCTCATGGGCCAGTTGCCGCAGGAGCGCCTCAACATCGCGGTGCAGGCGATTGCAACGATAGAGCGGGCGCTGGAACTCACGATCGACTATGTGAAGCAGCGGTCCGCGTTCGGAAAGAAGGTCATCGACTTCCAGAACACGCAGTTCGTGCTCGCCGAATGCAAGACCGAGGCGACAGTCGCGCGCGTCTTCGTCAACCACTGCATCGGCGTGCACCTGGCCGGCAAGCTGGATGCCTCCACCGCATCGATGGCGAAATACTGGCTGACCGACCTCGAGGGCAAAATCGTCGACCGATGTCTCCAGCTGTTCGGCGGCTACGGCTTCATGGACGAATACCCGATCAGCCGCATGTATCGCGACAGCCGCATCCAGCGCATCTACGGCGGCACGAATGAGATCATGAAGCTGCTAATCGCGCGGACGCTGTAGGATGGCGGCACGGCCGGAGTTCGATCTTCGCCAGCTTGCCGGCCCGTTCGACATCGTCAGCGACGTGCACGGCTGCTGCGACGAGCTGGAGGCGCTGCTCGGCGATCTCGGCTATCGCGTGGAATGGAGCGCTGATCGCAGCGTCGTGGTGACGCCGCCAGGCGGGCGCACGCTGGTATTTGTCGGCGATCTTGTGGACAGGGGTCCGCGCATTCCCGACGTGCTGCGCATCGCCATGGCGATGGGCGAGGCGGGAACAGCGCTTTGCGTCGAAGGCAATCACGACAACAAGTTCGGCCGCTGGCTGAACGGAGCCAACGTTCAGCCGGGCCACGGCCTGCAGATGTCGATCGATCAGGTAGAAGCCGAATCGCGCGAATTCAGGGAGAGGGCGAAAGCGTTCATCGCCGGCCTGCCGATCTATCTTTGGCTCGATGGCGGAAGTCTGGTTGTCGCACATGCGGGGTTGCGCGAGGACATGATCGGGCGCGACGACGGAAAGGTGAGGTCGTTCGCGCTCTATGGCGACACGACGGGCAAGACCGACGAGGACGGCTATCCCGAGCGGCGCAACTGGGCGGCGGGGTATTCGGGCGCAGCCGCCATCGTCTACGGACACGTGGCGGCCCCAGCGGTCGAATGGCTGAACAACACGATCTGCCTCGACAGCGGTTGCTGCTATGGCGGGCGCCTGACGGCGCTTCGCTGGCCGGAACGGGAGCTGGTGAGCGTTGCCGCGGCACGCGACTACTACACGCCGAAGAAGTCCCTGTCGGAGCGAACTCGCGACATTTGAATCCTTACGTGGCGTCGGGCTTGACGGCGCAAGTCCAGTCGCATCCTGATAAATCCGGTATGGAGAGGACGTTTTACCCATGAAGACGAAGATCACTGAGATGTTCGGGATCGAGCATCCGATCATCCAGGGCGGCATGCATTATGTCGGCTTTGCCGAGATGGCCGCGGCGGTATCGAACGCGGGCGGACTGGGCATCATCACCGGGCTGACGCAGCGGACGCCGGAGAACCTGCGGAAGGAGATTCGCCGCTGCAAGGAGATGACGTCGAAGCCGTTCGGCGTGAACCTCACCTTCCTGCCGGCGATCACGCCGCCGGACTATCCGGGCTTCGTGCGCACGATCATTCAGGAAGGCATCAAGATCGTCGAGACGGCGGGGAACAACCCGAGCCAGGTGATGCCCTTCTTCAAGGAAGCCGGCGTCAAGGTGATTCACAAATGCACGTCGGTGCGTCACTCCAAGAAGGCCGAGGCGATCGGCTGCGATGCGGTGAGCGTCGACGGGTTTGAGTGCGGCGGTCACCCGGGCGAAGACGACGTGCCGAACTTCATCCTGCTGCCGCGCGCGGCGGAAGAGCTGAAGATACCCTTCGTTGCATCGGGCGGAATGGCCGATGGCAGGTCGCTCGTAGCGGCGCTCTCGCTCGGCGCCGAAGGCATGAACATGGGCACGCGCTTCATGGCGACCAAGGAAGCGCCCATCCACCAGAACGTGAAGGACGCGCTGGTCAAGGCAACCGAACTCGACACGCGCCTGATCATGCGCCCGCTGCGCAACACCGAGCGCGTGCTGAACAACGCTGGCGTCGACAAGATCCTGGCGATGGAAAAGGAAAAAGGCACGAACGTGAAGTTCGAGGACATCATCGCGCAGGTCGGCGGCGTCTATCCGAAGATCATGCAGCAGGGCGACATGGATGCCGGCGCATGGAGCTGCGGCATGGTGGCCGGCCTGATCCACGACGTGCCGACGGTCAAGGAACTGATCGACCGCATCATGACGGAAGCCGAGGACATCATCGGCAAGCGGCTGAAGGGAATGGCCGCCGCCTAGCGATACTCTTCCGGCCGGTTATCGACACCGTTCAGCTCGTTGATGACGATGCGGATCGCATCGACGACGTGCGGGTCCTTCTTCGCGAGCTTTTTCATCAGGGCGTTGAGGCCATCCAGCATCTGGGACGTCGCCACGCCGAGGTCGGCGGTGGCGACGAGCAGCGCCTCGAACCTGAACCAGCTTTCGACACGGTTGGGGACGTCCTTCAGCTTGCCGAGCGGTAGCGTGTCAAGGAGCGCCAGAAGCTCTGGCCCCAGACGTGGATCGTCTGGGCCGGAGAAAAGCGTGCGTGAATCGCGCAGCATCGCGATGCCGGCGCCGAACTCATCTTCGTCGCGCGAACGCAGCCACTGCATCATCAGGTCGTAAGCGTCCGGTCGGCGCAGGAGCAACGCGGCTGCAAGTTCGCAGGCCGGACTCCGGAGATGCGCCAGCGCCTTCAGGGTCGGGAAACTTGCGTTGGGCCGAAGGTCGAGTGTCTGCTGGATCCAGACAAAGCCATTGAAGTCGTCGGGGAGACCTGCGGGCGGGGCCGGAACGTCCCCGCATGCCGAGCGAAGGCGATCGGCGCGCGTCATCGGTTGCTGCGCCCCCCACAGCGTATCTTCCAGCGCCTTCAGCTCGTCGATATCTGCGACACGGACATCGGAGGGGTAGAGCAGGGTCGGATAGCGCACGAGCGAAGCGGACATCGGCCAGCGCCACGGCGCGCCCGGATAATGAATGGCGACACGCGGGAAGCGGCCGAGCCAGTCGACCACGACCTGCGGCGTTGGGACAGTCCAGTAGGCAGTCCAGGCGTCGCCGGTGAAGCGGCCGTCGTCGCCGACCTGCTTCGTGACGGTGACTGCCCCGCATTTCATGCAGGCATGAACGCCGAGCGTACCTGCGGGATAGACACTGCGGTGGAAGACGGGTCCGCAGCCGCAGGCCACGGTGAGTTCGTCGAGGCAGATTTCCTGCTGCGGTTGCCGGCCCTCGTGCACAGACAGCGCGGCCTCGGGGCGCTTGATTGCTCGCTCGGGATGGCTCAGCGGCGTTTCGGGCTTTGGTTGTTTCGGCGGGCGGGGCGGCGGGGCGTATTCGCCGAGCTCGAAATACTCCTTCATGCCGCCATTGCGCGGACCTTCCTTCGCATTGAGCGAGAAGGTGAGGCGCTCGGTCTTTCCTTCGCGCTCCCAGTCGATGAAGAACTCCATCGCCTTGAGGTCGAGGTCGATGAATCGGATCAGGCCGCTCGCTCCCTCCGGCACGCTGAGCCCGCGAGCATCGACAAAGTCCTTGATGACCATGACGCGGTGATCTGCGGAGAGATGATCGACGGTTGTCGCCACGGGTCGGGCCCTGTCAGGTCGCCAGGATGGTCCGGAAATAGGCGATGGTTTCCTTCAGCCCGTCCTCAAGCCCGACTTTCGGCTCCCAGCGCAGTGTGTTGCGCGCGCGCGTGATGTCGGGCTGGCGCTGCTTGGGATCGTCATCGGGGAGCGGCAAGCGGACAAGCTTCGACTTCGAGCCGGTCAGCTTCAGCACGGTCTCGGCGAGCTGGATCATGGTGAATTCGCGCGGGTTGCCGACGTTGATGGGGCCAGTGACATCATCGCTTGTATCCATCAGGCGGATCATCCCGTCGATGAGGTCGTCGACGTAGCAGAAGGATCGCGTCTGCTTGCCGTCGCCGTAGATCGTGATGTCGGCGCCCTTCAGCGCCTGGACGATGAAGTTGGAAACTACGCGCCCGTCGTTCGGATGCATGCGGGGGCCATAAGTGTTGAAGATGCGCATCACCTTGATCCGCAGCCGATGCTGGCGGTGATAGTCGAAGAACAGCGTCTCGGCGCAGCGCTTGCCCTCGTCGTAGCAGGATCGCGGGCCGATCGGATTGACGTTGCCCCAGTAGTCTTCGGTCTGCGGATGGATGGTCGGATCGCCATACACCTCCGAGGTCGACGCCTGCAGGATCTTGGCTTCCAGCCGCTTGGCGAGGCCGAGCATGTTGATGGCGCCGTGCACGGACGTCTTGGTCGTCTGCACAGGGTCGTGCTGGTAGTGGATCGGGCTGGCCGGGCAGGCGAGGTTCCAGATCTGGTCCACCTCGACAAACAGCGGGAACGTCACGTCGTGGCGCAGGAATTCGAACTTCTTGTGGTCGAGCAGATGCTCGATATTGCGCTTCTGACCGGTGAACAGGTTGTCGACGCAGAGCACGTTCTGTCCGCGCGCGATCAACCGGTCGCATAGGTGCGAGCCGAGGAAACCGCTGCCGCCCGAAACCAGCGCGCGATCCTCCAGAAGTGAGCTGGCCTTGGGCATCAGTCCTCTCTCAAATTCCAGATCGGGCGGGCGACTTCCAGCAGGGGACGTATCTGCGATTCCAACACGTTCGCGGTCTTAAAGCGCGTTCCGCAATGCGCGTCAAAACCGGAAGGAAGGCTAGGAGGGAGATTCGGGCCGGTTCGGCCAGGATGTCATTCTGGGCCATAGGCGGCAGTTTGCCGCGATGGGTGTGGTTAACGCGCCGACTCGCCTGGTGGGCGTTCAGCCTTTCAACGGTTCATCTTCTGGTATGCAGATTGCTGGCAGTTGCCCCAGAGCCCGTGTTTGCCGTCCGTGATCGCGCGACGGCAATGACGGGCCAGGAGGCGGGATCGCCTGAATGAACACCATGTCGACACGCGCGCCAGGCGGTGCAGCGCCGATGAACCCGGGCCCGGCCTATACCCCGGAACACCCGCGCTCGCTGCTGCGCTACATGACCTATCTAGACCCCATCGTCATGCTGATCTTCGTTGTGTCGGTGACCATTCCCATCGGCGGCATGGCTGCGCTGCGCTACTTCGCCGTCGCTTATTTTTGCTGCGGCCTCGTGCTGTTCGCTCGTCAAACCCTTCCTGCCTTTCTCCGCGGCTGGCCGACCCTGATCATCCCGGTCATGTGTGTGATTTCGGCGATCTGGGCGCCGTCGGCCAACGAGGCGATCCGCAAGGGCGTGTTCATGGCCTTGACCGGCGCCATCGCCGTCTATGCGGCGAGCCGCCTGAGCGTTCGTCAGATCATCGCGATCTACTTCCTCGGTGAAACCGTTGGCGCTCTTATGAGCCTGGTTAGTCCCAACATCACGGACGGCAACTGGACCGGCGTGTTCGTGCAGAAGAACTACCTCGCCGTCCACATGTTCATTCTCTACACGACCGCTTTCACGATCCTGCTCGACCGCGGGCAGAACCTCTGGCTACGGATGAGCACGCTCTTGTTCATCCCGCTGGCGGTGATGCTGATCCTGCTCTCCAAGTCGGCGACCACCCTGGTGCTGATGGGCGGGGCGACCATGGCCTTCCTCGGGCACGCCTTCCTGTGGCAGCCGGCGGCGCGTATTCCTCACATGCGGACATTTATCGCAATGTCGGTCGTGCTGCTGGGCATCATAGCGGGCCTTCTGCTCTTCGGCCTTTTCCAGATCGACGCCGCCGGCGCGGCGCTCGACGCGCTCGGCAAGGATTCGACGCTTACCGGCCGCACGTTCATCTGGGACATCGGCTATCGCGTGATGAACGAGCATCCGTTCACCGGCGTTGGGGCAAGCGGCTTCTGGCGGCCTGAACTCGGTATCGCCAACCAGATCACCAGATTTTTCTTCTACGATAACTTCGTGAAGTTCAGCTTCCACAACTCCTACATCGAAAACGGCGTGCAGCTTGGCTATCCGGGCTTCTACGCAACGTACTTCATTGCGGCGTGGGGGCTGTGGAGCATATTCCGAACCTGGATGAAGAACCAGACACTGCCCAACGCGGCCTTCCTTATTTTTGGCTTGATGGTGATCATTCGTTCAAACGCCGAGATCGATCTGGCGATGGAGCTGGCCGGCACGGCGATCCTGTTCTTCATCGGCGCCATCCGGAAGGAAGACCTGCGCAAGCCGGCTTACGTTCCACAGCAACCCGCAGGCCCTGCGCCTAGGGCGCCCGCATTTCCGCTGCGCCGCAGGCGCTGAAGTCCGTCGCGACGGACGTCCAGGGCGCCTCGCCGCCGGTGGCGGCTCCGTCAATCAGCCTGCCGGACAATCAGACTTTTCCCCGCATAGTTCGCTGGGCGGACACCAACGGTTCTCTGCGACTTCGGACCGCTCTGGCCCATGAACGTCACTTCGACCGTCACTGGCGATGTCTTGGCGAGGCCGAAATAGACGGGGATGGCGCTCTGCGTGTTGTAGCCGCCGCCGGTCAGGACCTGGCGAGAGGCGATGACCTTGCCGGAGGCGTCCAGCAGGCGAACTTCGGCGCCGGCGCGGGTGAAATGCCCGGCCGAGTCGAGAACCATTACACTAAGGCTACGCTTGCGTGCAGGTTCCGGCAGGTCGTTGCGAAAGACAAAATGCCCGCCATCCGGGCCGTAGCCGTCGGTCAGCGCCAGGTCGAGGCCGCCATCCATGTCGTAATCGACCCATTCGACGCCGTGGTCGCCGGCATTGATCAGGCTGTCCTTGGTGAGGACGTCCACGAAACCCGCCGCCCCGTCATTGCGGAACAGCTTGTTGAGCGGCGTCTGGGCGTTGTTTGGACCTTCGTAGGCGATGACGGAAAGATCGAGGTCGCCGTCATTGTCATAGTCGCCCCAGGCCGCGCCGACCGCGTGGTTTTCAACACCGACGCCAAGCTCCTTGCCGACGCTCGTGAACTTGCCGCCGCCGTCGTTGCGGTAGAGCAGGTTGTGTCCATAGGACGGAACGAAGACGTCGAAGTCGCCGTCATTGTCGTAGTCGCCGATGGCGCAGCCGACGCCGCCTTCTTCCCTGGTCCGTCCGGGAGCATCCATGCCGAGGGCAGGGGCGACATCGACGAAGGTCGCGCCGTCGTTTCGCCACATGGCGTCGGTCGCTCCGGACTGGTTGGCGAGAAAGAGGTCGAGGTCGCCGTCGCGCTCCATGTCGAACCAGCAGGCGCCGACGGTGGGACGGGTGTCGCTCGGGCCGCCGTTGCCGAGAAGCTCGGTGAACTTGCCGCCGGCGTTGTTGAACAGCTTGTTGCCGCCCATCCGGTTGCCCGAATAGAGGTCGAGGTCGCCGTCATTGTCGTAGTCGATCCAGTTGGTCTGGCGGGCGGAGCGGCCGGGTATGGTCAATCCGATGTCGGCAGCGACATCGATGAAGGCCTTTCCGCCGTCGTTGCGGAAAACGTAGGTCAGATTGTCGGGCGACGTGGATCCGCCAAGCAGGTCGATATCGCCATCGCCGTCGAAATCGCCCCAGCTAAGGCCACGCAGCTCGTGGCCGGACTGCGGCAGGCCCATCTCCTTGCCGGCGCTGGCGAAGGCGCCGGCGGTGTTGCGATAAAGACGGACCTCGCCGCTTTTCAGCGACACAGCGAGGTCGATGTCGCCATCATTGTCGAAATCCCCCCACGCGTTGGAGAGAGAGCCGACGACACCGAACAGCTCCGGCTGGACCGAGGTGAACACGGGGACGGTCGCGGCGGCGGGATCGACCGCCTCCTCGGCGGCAGGCGCGGACGCACAGGCGGCCAGGATCCCAGCCAGCATCCCAGCCAGCATCAATGGGATCGCGGCTGGCAGGAGTCCGTGGAGAGCCCGCATGGACATGTCTTTCGCGAGGAGGGTCATGGCTTGAGATCGACGCGTTCAGCCGTGTGGGCCTCCACCTGGCTGCGCTGCAGCCACAGTTCCCGGAACTGATGCTTCGAGAGCATTTCGATCTGGTCGCTGTAGTGCGGCGTGCCTTTCTGGCGCGAGTTGCCATAGCTCATGAGGCCGTAAGCTTTCACAGGCGTCGAGAACTCGATCATGCCCATCCAGGTCTCACCATGCTGGGGGTAGCGTTTGCCGGCGGCATCCAGCGGCCCCCAGGTGATGACACGGAATGGGCCGAGGCCGCCGACATTGCCATCACCGGGAACATCGACATCGCCGAGCTTGAACCGGGAGACCTCGCCGAACACGCGGTCGATCGCGCCGTACTTGGTTTTCGTCGTCGCGATCGCCTTGCGTAGCATCTCTACGGCGGTGGCGGGATCCTTGATGCCGGACGGCGTCGAGGTCGCTTTGTCACCCGAGAACGGCGCCGCGTAGTTGGCCACGTCGACAAAGCGGGGGCCGGCGAACAGCTTGCCCCATTCCTCGAACAGAAGGCCGGCGCGCGTCTCCTGCGAGTAGATGTGATCCCACTCGGAAAACAGCTTGACGGCCGCCTGCATCTCCGGATCGAGATCGGATTTCGCGGCAGCGATCAGGTCCGGCAGAACACGGTCGGCCAGCAGCGAGCGCATCGACAGCTTCAGCTCGATGAATTTCTCGAACGTGATCTTCTCGTTCTCGGCGATCATCTTGAGCGCATTCTGGGCGCGCATGGATTCCGGGCCCTGCGGGGCCATGTAGGCCGGGTAGTCCGAGGCCTTGATCGGCGTCGGCCAGCTCGGAAACCATGGCGGATCGTTGGTGTTCTGGATGAAGCCCGCGGCAGGATCGGTGACGCGCGGCAGGTCTTCGTAGGCGTGTACCTCGGTCCAGAGATAGTCAGACGTGTCGCCCGGAACGAGGCCCTGCCAGAAGGCGATGTCGCCGGATTTTCGCTTGGGCGCGATGCCGTTGAAGATGTACTCGACATGCCCGTCGCGGTCGGCGTAGCTGATGTTGAAGGTCGGCACCTGCAGCCGTTTCATCGCCACGGTGAACTCTGCATAGCTGTCTGCGGTCACCATGTCGAAATACTGGTGCAGCATGCCGGGCCGGTCGAGGCCGGCGACACGCAAGGCTGTCACTGTCCCGTCAGGACGATCGAAGACGGGGCCGTGGACAGTCGACTTGATCTCCAGCGGTTTGGTGACGACCGAGCCGTCCGGCTGGCGCAGCTTGTAGCTGGTGTTGCGCACCTGGAAGGGCAGGACCTTGCCATCGAAGACATAGCCGCCGTCCCTCAGCGTCAGCCTGTAGCTGGTTGCGCCGACCATGCCGTTGACGGTGTTGGAAATGCCCATTTGTTGACTGAAGGCGAAACGGATGATCGGCAGTCCGATCTGCGTGGCGCCGTAGATCTCGAAGTCAGGGCCGGTGAGGTGGGCCTCATAATACGTGAAATAGTTTGTGCTCCACGACAGATGAGGATTCTGCAGCAGCATGGTGGCGCCGCTGGCGGTTTTTGATCCGGCGACCGCCCAGGTGTTGGAGCCGTCCTCGCCGACATAAACGTCCTGCTGCGCCTGGAGGGCCAAGTCTTCGTCGGACGCATCGCCTTCGCCGCCGCGACCGGGGGAAGCGACGTAGACGAAGTTCATCAAGCGGTGGGCGTGCGCCACCACGTCAAGCCCGCTGACGGGCAGCACGACTTTCACGTCGGCGCCGATCGCATCGGGATGGGCGGCTGCGTAGTCGTTGATGCCCTTGGCGAACGCATCGAGGTCAGCCTTGAATTTGGGTTCCTGCGCGTCGTACCAGACCTTCGAGCGCGCCGGGACGTCGTTCTTGATGAGCCAGATCGAGGTGTCCTCGTAGGCCTTGCCCCAATACTCGGCGCCGAGGCCGCGGGATTCGCCATAGAGCCGGAGGATCTCGTCGGCATGGCTCTGCGCCTGTGCGTAGCCGAAGCCATAGAAGGTCCCAGCCTCGGTCTTCGCGTAGACGTGCGGAACCCCGTAGGTATCCCAAAGGAGTTCGTCTTTCGCCGGCGCCGTCTGCACCACCGTCGCTGGCGCAGTGGTGCAGGAGATCAGACCGGCGAAAGCTGCGACCAGCAGCGTCGCGAAGCCGCGTTTCGTATTCATCATGCTTCCACCCCTTCGTTCTTTCGGCTTTTTTGGCGCGGATCGCTCCGCAGACGTATCAGGTCGCGATAGTTACCACTTGAAGGTTCCCCGCAGATACCAGGAGCCGCCCGTGAAACCGAACGGCGCCAGCGTGTTGTACATGTTCGAGCCGTCGGTCGCGCCCGGCGGGTTGATCTGTTCGGGATAGGTGTTGAAAATATTGTTGGCGCCCGCGTAGATCGTGAACGCGTCCGTGAGCCGGTAGCTGAGTTCGAGGTCGGCGATCCATTCCGCTTCGACGTCAAAATCGGCGGCGGCGTTGGTGGCGTTCCGCGAGGTGTAGGTTCCGAAGCGCGTACCGCGCAGATCGGCCGAGAAGGCGCCGAATTTCCAGCCTGTGCTGATCGTGATCTTCGAGTCGGGGATCGAATCTGAAATAGAACCCTGCTTGCCGCGGTCAAAAATGACGATGGGACCAAGAGCTGCGAGTTCGGGCGGGTTGTCGATGATGCCCGTGATCTCCGTCTCGTTGACGTTGTATCCAACGTTGAAGTCGAAATCGCCGAACGCGTCGGTGTCGATGCGGTAAGTGGCCACCACGTCGACGCCCTTGGTCTGCGTGTCGATGGCGTTGGTGTAGTACTGGCCGCTGACTTCCGGGCTTAGGCCATTGGCGACGAGGATCGCCTGGATCTGCTGGCCGACCGTCACGCCGGGCGTGGCCGAGGCGCGGGTATCCAGAGGCGAGAAGGTGGACGTGACGGCGATCCTGTCATCGACATCGATCTGGTAGGCATCGATCGTGAGTGTAAAGTTGTCGAACGGCGTAGCTGTGAAGCCGACGCTGATGTTCTTCGACTCTTCCGGCACGAGCGGCGTGGAGCCGAGCGCAACCGCGGCCGGCGAGTTCACGGGCAGGTTCTTGAGCAGGACAAGTTCGGCAACGCCATCGCCGTCGAGGTCGCGGAACTGGCTGGTGGTGGAGGAATAGGCCTGCTGGGCCAGGGTCGGAGCGCGAAAGCCGGTGTTGTAGGATGCGCGCGCGGCAAGCCAGTCCAGCAATTCGTAGCGGCCGTTGACTTTGTAGATCACGGTATCGCCTGCAGCGTCATCGAAGTCTTCGTAACGGACGGCGCCGCCGAGATAGACCTTCTCGTTGGGTGTCCAGCCGAGTTCCGCATAGGTGTTGAGGTTCACGCGCTCGGCATCGGCGACATCGTCGGGACGGAAGCCCGGCGTCGCCTGGGCGCCGGGCGCCTGGAGCTGGCCAGCGCCGACCTGTCCGGCGGGACGGCGATATGTGCCCGCGGCCCAGCTTGCGTCGTCGCCCTGTTCGACCTTGTAGTTCTCCCAACGGTGCTGGGCGCCGAAGGAGACCTGCAGTTCGCCGGCTCCATTCAATGCAAAGGGTTTCGTGATATCGATGGAGTTCACCCATTCCGACGAGATCAGGCGCCCCACTTCGAAAAAGACGGGGCTTGCCGGTCCAAGGCTGGGGTTGAGACCGTTCGTGTTTTCCCAGTCGGTGATGTCGGATCCGAAATTGGAGGAGACGTCCCAGTCCCAGCCGTCGAAAGCTCCGCGTACGCCGCCGGCAACTTCGTAGTCGTCCTCGAGAATGGTCAGCCGGGGGCGGAAGCCGAACGGATAGACCTCCGGAAGTGTCGCTATGTTGTTGGGCGCTCGGTAGGACCAGTTGAGCACCGACTCGCGGGCGCCGTAGGTCGCAAAGCCGTAGAGTTCCAGGCCGTTGATCTCGTAGCCCACGTTGGCGCCGAAGGTGTGGGAGACCTGCGGCATGGAGCCGTAGTTTTTGGTGACCAGGCGGTCGATCGACGCCTCGCGCGGATCGCGGACCCCGCCCGGCAGCAGTGGGAACAGGTTGACCGTGCTGGCTATGGGAACAGCGCGGTTGGAGCTGTCGCGGTCCATGAAGCTGTAGGACAGGTTCGCGAAGCCGGCATCGCCGAGCGAGGCGCCCTGGTTCACGGAGGCCGTCGTGTATTGCCCATCACCAAGGTCGAAATTCTGGCCGTAGCTGACCGAAGCGTCGCCGCCGCTGGCGTTGTCCTTGAGAATGATATTGATGACCCCGGCGATGGCGTCCGAACCATACTGCGCCGCGGCGCCATCGCGGAGCACTTCGATCCGGGCGATCGCCGACGACGGAATCATGTTGAGGTCGACGCCCGCCGCGCCGTTGTAGAGGGCCGACACGGAGTTGATCAGCGCCGTCTTGTGGCGGCGCTTGCCGTTCACCAGAACCAGCGTCTGGTCAGGGTTCAGGCCGCGAAGGCCGCCCGTCGCGATGATAGTGGCCGTGCCGCCGCCAGCGCGCGTCGGCAGGTTGAAGGACGGCACCAGGAAGCGCAGTGACTCGAACACGCCGGTCGGGCTGCCCTGGTTGATCTCTTCGGCCGAGAACACGTCGATCGGCGTCGGGCTGTCGATTATGGAACGCGGTTTGCCGCGCGTGCCGGTGACGACCACGATGTCGCGCTCGTTCCCGTCGGCCGTAGGCCCCGCCGCAGCCTGGGGCTCCTGATCCGGAGCTTCAGTCGCGGCTATCAGAAAAGGGACGGGGTCTGTTTGCGCCTCCGCACCGGTTGTCGCCAGTTTGAGCGTCAGGGCGCCGCTTGTGTCCTGCTGTGGAACCAGCCCGGTCCCTTTCAGAAGGGTCGCCAGCGCTTCATTCGCGGTCAGGTCGCCTCCCACCGCCGAAGACCGCTTGCCTTCCAGAAGTTCGGCCGGCGCCACGATGACGGTGCGGGACTGTTCCGAATACTTCACCAGCGCCTTCTGCAGCGGCTGGGCGTCGATGCGGAAGCTCTCCGGTGGTTTTTCCTGGGCGAAGGCGGGCAGGGCGCCAAGACAGAGAGCGGTCAATGAGACCGCTCGGGCCCAACGTGCCTTCGATATCGTTCTAGCCGCGCTATGCATCAGGTCGTCCCCACGTTGCGGCGCCTCGGGAGATCGGGCGCTCTCGGGATGAAGACGACGGGTGACTCGAAATCGTCCAAGATTTTTTGGTTCTTTCCAAATTCCCCAAAGTTCCAAACGCTGCGCGCCGGCGGATCACGGGTCGCGGGCGCGCAATACAATGTGGTCGGGGTTGGATTTGTCCGCCGATATCGGCTGGCTGGCTTCCAGCCCCGCGACAAACTGCTCGATCTGGTCCGTGCCGAACGCAGCGGTGATGCGGATGTTCTTCAGCTCGTCGGACTCAAGTTCTATCTGCCGGAGATTGTACCGGTTTGCGTCGGCGACGATCTCGGACAGGCTTGCATTCTCGTAGGTCAGCCATCCACGCCGCCAGGATGCGGCCTTTTCCGGCTCGACCGCAGACCAGCGCACATCGTCGGCGCCGATCGAGGTGACGACCTGATCGCCTGCGCGAAGCACTTCTTTCGCAAGCGCGGAGTGCGTCGTCTCGGCGACTACCGGGTTGTCGGCTCGCATGACCTCGACCACGCCTTCGACGACAGAGATCTTGATCTTCTGGTCTCCGCGCCGGACGTCGAAGCGGGTGCCGACGACGCGGATCAGGCGGTCACCGGCGTCGACATAAAAAGGCCGGGACGGGTCGGGCGTGACATCGAAAAAGGCTTCGCCCTCCGACAGTGTCACAAGCCTTATCCCGTCCGTGAAGCGTGTCTGAATTTTCGAACGCGCTCCGAGGGTTACGCTACTTCCGTCCGGCAAAGTGACGGTCCGGATCTCGGCGATCTGCGTCTCGACTGCGGGCAGGGATGCGCCTTCGCCGAATGGCCGCCAGACGCCAAGCGCCGCGAGGCAGACAATCCCGAAGACCAGCGCCGCAGCGATCGGCGCCGCCTGTCTCCACAAGGAAGGAGTGCGGCTCGAAGAGGCGGGCGCGCCGGTGTCATTCGCGGGCTGGCCCACCGTCCTGTCGGACCGCACATCGATGAGACTGAGATCCCCCATCAGCTGCTCGTGATCGCGATAGGCGCGCGCATGGGCGGGATCGGCAATCAGCCAGGCCTCGAACGTCCTTCGAACCTGCGGATCGATGTCGCCCGAATGAAGATACACGACCCATCTACGGGCCGCCTGTTCAATACTCTGGCGCCGCTCCGCTTCGCGCATGACGGATTTCCAAACCCTTCAGCGTTTCAGAGCGTCTGACAGCGTCGCCAACGCAGCTTCCATCTGGCGATAGACGTCACCATAAGACCAACCCGTTTCATTCGCTATCTGCTGGTAGGTGTATCCCTGATTTCTATGAAGGTTCAAAACGACTCTCTGCTTCTCCGGCAGTTTTTCGATCGTGCGCCGGATGATGTCGAACCGCTCCTTGTGGAGATAGACGCGCTCGGGCGACAATTCATCCAAACTCAATGTCGAATGCGTGGAGAGAACATCCTGGGCGTAGGCGAAGTAGCGACTCTGCCGGCGCTTGTGATCGAGCACGATGTTGCGGGCGGTCGCGAACAGGAAGGCGCGGGGATTGTGGACCCGCCCTGGATCGTCGAGCGCCGCCAGCCTCGCGAACGCCGCCTGAACGACATCCTCCGGCTCCGGCGGTCCAGACCCGAACGAGCGCCGCAGCTGGCGGCAAAGCTCCATCCAGTAGTCGCGATAGAGCGCTTCGATGCTGGCGCCCGGTGTCAAGCGGACGTGGCTTTCACCCGGGTCAGCCGTGCCGGCGCCAGCGTTGGATCTGTAGGGAGCACTGCTCACACGCCGCACCTTGGCTTCATGCCAACCCAGCGCAGCGTGAGGTCGCCATGATCGACCACTCAAGGTTCCAGACGGGCGCCCGGCGGTTATTCTTCGAATGTGTGCATGCTGCAGGCGTTTTAAGCGGCGTTTGAACCGATGTGCGGAAAGACTGTGCGGCGCACGCATCGCTGGGCGCCGCAGGTTGGCCAGGCAACGCCTGGTCCGCAGGCCGCTGGCGATCAGAGTTCCTGCGCAAATTCAGGCTCGGGAATCGACCCCCGGGCGGGATTGGCGCTTAGGTCGGCAACGCCGGACGCAGCTTGCAGACCATGGTTTTCATGTTCCAGAAGCCTGGGACCCTGCTGGCTCAGCTTTTGCGCAATTTTCCGCCTGGCGCTGAAAGCATCATTCTAACCAGTTCCTCGGTGACATTGGGCTCGAGGCCTTCGGTGTGGCCTTTATCCTTGCGCACCACATCGGCGACCAGCTTGCCGCCCTTGCAGCCCGGATAGACCATCACCTCGGCCGTACCCGGACGCGGCTTGAGACCCCAGGACTTGCTGGTGCTGTTCGGGCTGCTGGAGCTGTAGACATAGCCAGCCTTCGCGTCGACGATTTCTCCGGTGCGCCGGCGAGGGCCGCATTGGTACTTGTCCGCCCACGGCGATTTTTCCGGAAGCGCAGCGATCTCGTGTTCTCCGGTAGTGAAGATGTAGCTGATGTCGCACTTCGGCGTCACGGCAGCACCCTGCTTTGCGGGCTCGGAACCATTGGCGCCGTCGATCGGCGGGAAGCTCGGGGCTGCGGCTGCGGGCGCCGCCGGCGCAGGTGCGGCGGGGGCCGGGGTTGACGCGGGAGGAGCAGCGGCCGGTGTCGGCCCGAAATTGGCCGCGAGCGGCGCCGCGCCGATACGGCCGCCGGACAGCGAGAGCCAGCCGTCGACCTTGTCCTTGAAGAAGTCGGTGCAGACGATGCGGTTGGAGGTCATGCCGCCGAAGCTGTGTCCGGCGAGCCAGAACGATTTGATGTTCTTCGCGCCGATCTGCTCGATCACAGAGGAGGTGATGTTCTGCAGATAGACGTCGTCGCTCGGCGCCCAGAAGCGCGTGGGCGAATAGGGCGTGGCGACGACCAGCCGATGCTTGTCGACCTGGTCGAGGATCGGGAAGTAGTGGCGTTGCCAGTTGCCGTAGCTGCCGCCGCCATGGAGAGACAGAACGACGGTCACCTTCTCGCCGGGCTTCAGGTCGCAGGGATAGTCGAGGAAGTAGGTGCGGCCTGTTTTCGGCTCCACGACGGGACCGCCGTTGGTGACGGTCGTGCCGGGGCAGTCGGCGTCGGGACAGTGTAGCACGGGAGGCCGCATGCAATCGGCGCCACTGAAGTGCACCGGTTCGGCCGGCGTGGTGGCGCAGCTTGTGGCCAGCGCGATGGCGGCGCCGATCGCCAAATTTCGGATGGAAATCATCGTAGCGTCCCTCACTTGATGTAGCCCATTTCACGATAGTAGCGCGCAGCGCCTGGATGCAGCGGCACGCCCTGGTTCTCGGAGACGGTGCGCGGATCGATCGAATAGCGGCGGATGAGCCAGATGAGATCGTTGCGCGCCACATCGACGGCCTTGGCGACGTCGTAGGCGGCCTGCTCAGGCGTGTCCTCGCGCGCGAAGATGGCTTCGCCCGAGCGGCCGACGGTGCGGATGTTGCGGTCGACCCCCTGCAGCAGGCCCCATTTGGTCGAGACGATCTGGTAGCCGGGCGATTTGTCGAGTTCCTGGATCAGGGGCTCGGGCAGGCTGAGGAAGCGTAGCTTGTGGCGCTGGCTGAGGATGGGCCAGTGCGAGCTTTCCGGATTCATGGCGGGGCCGGCGGAGTCATCGATGATGACGTCGAACTCGGCCGCTTCGCGCGCGCCCATCGATGCGTTGACCGAACCGCCCCACGACGCGATGTCCGCCCGCGTCATGCCGTAGTATCCAAGCACGGTGTCCGCGCCGCCGCCGGCGAGGATCTTCACCGGCATCTTCTTTTCCTTGATCTGCGCGAGATCGGTGATGCCGGTCGACTCCTTGGCCGCGATGAGGAGGAACATCGGATCCTCGATCTTGGTGATGAGACGAAGGTTCTTGTAAGGGCCGCCATTGGCGTAGCCGCCGGTTCCTTGATACGCGCCGGCGAGGAAGCCCGAAGCGGTGACGCCGAAATCGGCGGGGGCGTCGAAGCGCGTCGTCGTGCCGGTGCGGGCGTCGAGCGCATCCAGCGGAGGCGGGATCCCGGCGCCGGAGACAAGACGCGGTCCGCGGTCGCGATTGCAGTTGCGGCAGAGGATGACGTCATAGCCCAGGGGCTTCATGGCATCGTGGACGAACTCGCCGATCTCGCCCCACGGACAGCCGAACGGGCAGGCGGCAGCGAAGACGGGGCGCTTGTTGGCCCAGCCGGTCTTGCCGGCATCGATCGTCGTACCGGTGGATACCGCCTGTGCGGCGGCCTGTGGCGCGGAAGGCGGTTGCTGCGCGGTCGCTGGCGCGGCGCAGGCGGCGAGCAGGAGGCAGGCGAGAGCGGCGATGCGGTTCATTTCCGTGCGCCTTCCGGGCTGCGGCGCCAGGCCATGTAGCGGCCGAGCACGTCGAAATGCTGCGGGTCGGGCAGGGCGCCAGGCGTGGGCGCCCCCTTGAAGATCATAACGGTCTCGCTGGCCTTGGTGAATCTCGGCCAGGCGGGCAGGCCCGCGCCATTGGGATCACCGGTCTTCGCGAAGTTGGTCCAGTAGCCGACCATCGCATCCGAAATGGCATGATCCTCGGGCCGCCACGGCATGGTGGTCTGCTGCGAGAGATGCCCGAACACATAGGGAAGCTCAGCGGCATGCGGCGCGCCCTTGGCGGAGGCCAAACGATTTCCGGCGGGATAGGGCGGCTTGTTGTCGAAGTAGTAGAACCAGACCGGCGATCGTCCCGTCTGGTTCTGCAGGCGCGCCCAGTCGAGTGTATGCCAGCCGAACATCACGTCGGTGGCGAGATCGCGCGAGGCCTGTGTGGCCTCGCTGTCGGATGCAGCGGGGAAGGTGCGGAGAACTTCGTCCGCGAACGGGCCATAGCGGTCCTTGACCGTCTTTTCGTGCGCGGCCTTCGTCACCGGACCGCCGAAGAGGGCGCCTTCGTCGGAGTTGAAGCCGATAAGCACAGGCGTGTCGTTGTACCTGCCGGCTTCGTACAGGCGGTGCTGGTCGTCGGGAATCACTTGGCCGTCCATGACGGGCCATGACACGGCGTCCACTTCGCCGCTACCGCCCGTCGGACGCGACGCCGCCTGGACCTCGGCGGCAGGCTTCGCCCGCGCCGCGGCGATGCCGCCGCCAAGCTTGGCGACAAACGCCACGCCGGCCTTTTCCGCTTGATCGAGGCGCTGGACGTTTTCGCCAGGAAGCGGCGGGGCGTGAGTGGCGCCGAAGGAACCGCCGCTCTGCGAGATGGCCCCTGAGAACTTGCCCTTCGCCAGAGGCGAGGCCGCGAGCATCGACACCGCAATGCCGCCGGCGGATTCGCCGAAGATCGTGACCTTGGCGGGATCGCCGCCGAACGAACGGATGTTGGCCTTCACCCAGTCAAGTCCGGCGATCTGGTCGAGGAGACCGTAATTGCCGGAGACGCGGCTGGGAGATTCAGCGCTGAGTTCGGGATGGGCCAGATAGCCCATCGGGCCGACGCGGTAAGCGACGGAGACGACGACCACACCCCGCTCGGCGAGCTTTTCGCCGCTATAAAGCGGCGTGGACGTAGCGCCGGCGGAGAAACCGCCGCCATAGATCCAGACCATCACCGGCAGTTTTTCGGCCGACGTCTTCGCCGGCGTCCAGACGTTGAGATAGAGGCAGTCCTCGTTCGATTGGTTCTGCGCGACGCCGCCGGCGGCTGCGCCGGAAGCCTGGAAGCAGGCGGATGCGAATTTTGTCGCCTGTTTGACGCCGTCCCAGCGGGCTGCCGGCTGTGGGGCGCGCCAGCGGTTGGCGCCGACCGGTGGAGCGGCGAAGGGCACGCCACGGAAGACGGCGATGCCGTCCTCGCGCGCGCCCTCGACGGCGCCGAGCCTGGTGATGACAACAGGGGCGACGGCGGATGCGTCGGCGAGCGAGACGGGCGGGGCGGAACTAGTGCAGGACCAGACAAGGACTATCGCGGCAACGCCGGCGATCACGCGAGCGTACATGACTTCTCTCCCCGTAGTCTCTTGCTGGTCTTCTTGTGGTGGGAGACGCTAGCTATCATCGATAGGGAGGTCAA
>JAUYPV010000006.1 GCA_030697555.1 Hyphomonadaceae bacterium | reverse complement strand
GTGACGACCACGAGCGTGTCGCCGTCCCAATGTCCCGCCGACCAGCCTTCATAGGTGCGTATGACATCCGGCGGCGGCCGACGTCCGTCCATGTGGATGATGCGGAGGCTGCCGACATCCTCCGTGATGAGTGCGATCGATGCAGGCGTCTGGACGATGAGGTTGGGAATGAAAGCCGGAATCTGCCGGATCGGCGCCTGGCCCTGACCGGCGATGCAGCGCTCATAGGTGGGGCGCTCTTCCGGGTTGTCGAAAGCAAACTCTTCTAGCGCAGAGGCGCGCTCGGCGAGCTTCACGCCTTTTTCGGTGAAAGGCATCTGGCCGTCTTCCGGTTTGACGAGCAGCGAGGAGCGCATCGTGCCTTTGACCGAAGCGAGTTCACTGATGTTCTGGAGAAAGAAGTCGGGATCGATCAGGTCCGGTGTTTCCTGGTTCCACTTGGCGCCGAGATCCCGCGCCTGCTCATCGGTGAGGACAAGCTCTTTGATGTCTTTCGGCCGCTCCATCGGCGTCAGGAAGGTTGCGCCCCAGACGCCTTGCAGGTCCGGACGGCCATCGACCGTGCGTGGCGGCTCGTAGGCGGCCGGCTGCTGGGCGAATGCGGAGGGCGAGGCCAGCAGGGCGCACGCAACGGCAATGGAACGCGATGGCATGTCCGACCCCCGGGCTGGAACGTCCTGTCTACGATCTAGCACGGGGGCCGGATGAGAGCGCGAGGGGAATCCGCAGGTCTACTTTTTCTCCAGCGTAAGCGGGAAGGTCTGGCCGACCTGGTCCCACATTCCTGCGAGCTTCTCGCCGTCAGCGGAAAGCTCAGCGTCGAACTTGCCGTTGATGCCGGGCGCCTCGATCAGCACCTTCTGGCCGTTCCGCGAGGTCAGCGCCGGAATGCCCATGATGTTCTCGTTCAGCGAATCCATCACCGTCGTGGTGCGGCCATTCCTGGTCACGAGGCGCATCGCCACATTCATGTCGCCGACGGGCGTGGTGAGCGTGCCTGCCCATTCCCCGTCGAGACCGTCGACCGCCGGCGTCGATGGCGGCGGCGAGGCAGCCGCTTTCTTAGTCATCGTCAGTGGCACAGACCCGCCGCCCTGCGCCACGGCGCCAGTCAGCGTCGAGCCGTCCGCCGAGATCTTTGCGGTATAGACCATTCCGGCAATCGGCACGCCCAGCGTTACGTCATCGCCTTGGCGCTCCACGGTCGCGGCAATGTCCTTAGCGCCCTGGTCAGGGCTGTCGAACACGCCGGCGGTCTTGCCGTCCTTCGTCTCGATGCGGAAGACGCCGGTGAGCGGCGATCCGTTCGGGCGGTCGATCGCGCCCTCCCAGCGGCCGTCGAGGCCCTGGGCGGTTTGTGCTTGTGCAGCGCCGGCGAGAGCGAGCGCGAAGGCGAGGGAGGAGAGCAGGCGTTTCATGGGGGCGTTTCCTTTTCTGTTTTGGGGAGGCACGTCAGTCTTTCTGGAAAATCTCTTCGATCCTGAGTCCGAACACGTCGGCGATCTTGAAGGCGAGAGGGAGGGACGGGTCGTACTTGCCGTTCTCGATGGCGTTGACCGAGTTGCGCGAGACGTCGAGCGCCTTGGCGAGGTCGGCCTGGGTCCAGCCTTTTTCGGCGCGGAGGACGCGGATGCGGTTCTTCATGCCCGCCTCACCGCTTGGTGACGTGCCAGCCGACCCAGCACACCAGGAAGCCGACAAGTTGTCCGAGCGCGATGTAGACGGCGCCGAGAAGGATGGCGGGCGCTGCCGGGTCGGGCGGCGAACCGTCGGGCGCGGTCAGGCTTGCCGTGAGCCAGCCCAGCAGCGGGGAGATGATGCCGGGCTGGGTCACGACGGGGAGGAGAGCAAGCGAGGCGAGAAGGCCGAACAGTCCGCCGAATACCCAGGAGAATTTCTGCGCCGCGCGTTCGAACTCGTCCTGCCGCTTCCAGGCGAGCAGCGAGAAGGCGGCGAGCCAGGCGCCGGCGGCGTAGGCGATGAAGAGCCCCGCCGTGCCGCGCACGATGATCGCGAGTGCGATCAGCGCCCAGAAGCCAAGGGCGGCGAGGATACGCCAGGAACGGGCTGAGAAACGGCTCATCTAGTAGGGCTTTGCTTCAATACCGCGGAGTTTCAGGCGCTCCTGCACGCTCTTCGATCCGACAAGATGCGCCGCGCCGACAGCGACGAAGGAAACGCCTTCGCCCTTCAGCCGCTCTTCGATCTGGCCCGCCCAGTTCTCGTTGCGGTTGTCGAGCATCACTTCCATCGACATGCCGTCCGCGCCGGCGCCTGAGCGCATCGCGGTCACGAGATCCTCAACGGCCTTCACATCGCCCCTGGCCCAGCCCTCGTAGGCGGCCTCGCTCTGCTTCTGCATGTCGTCGGCGGACTCGGGCGGCGCGTTGAGGACGGCGCGCAAACCTTCGAGCTGTTCCTCCTCGCTGCCGCCGGCCAACATGTCCATCTGCTGTTCGAAGGTCTCGAAGCCCTTGATGTCGTCGTCCTGTTCCTCGGCGAGGCGGGCGAGATTGATGTCGATGCCTTCCTCGGCGTCGTAGCCGGACGAGATCAGCGGGCCCATGCCGATCATCATCGAGACAGCCCAGGGCTTCATCATCTCGAGCCCGGCGGCGCTTTCGGGCGGCAGCTTGGCGCGTTCTATCGCTTCGGCGAGCTTCAGTTTTTCTTCTTCGGTAAGCAGGGAAGAGAGCGGGCGGTTGAAGGAGAACATCTTCCGCATCATCAGCGGCCCGTATTCCTTCATCATCGCTTCCTGGCTGGTGGGCATGGGCAGTTCGAGCCAGAGCTCGCTCGCATCGTCGAGCGCCTTGTCGAGCTTCTTGCTACGCCAGTCGACATCGGGCGGCAGCATGTGGACCGTGCCGGTGAGATAGATGGTCGAGTCCGCATCCTCGATCACCCACATGGGCAGGCCGCCGGTGTCCGGTTTCTCTTCGGCGGCTGGCGAGCACGCGGCGATCGCGAGTGCGGCGAAGGCGACGGCAACGCTGCGGGCGCGGGCGTAAAAACCGGAAAGCTGCATGATGCGTCCTCTGTTCCTGCGGCGCTGGTGTATCAGCCGCGCCAGACCAGCCGATACACTGCGACCGCCACGAACATGCCGGTGAACACCACCGCCGGGATCGCAAGCTCGATGCGCGTGAGCGTGTCGAACCGACTGCCGAACACTGCGAGGATACTGACGGGGATCGCCGCGATTGCAGCATAGCCCCAGGCCGGAAGCAGCTGGATCGACATGACATGCCCCCTTTGCATAATGACAAGGAAGCTTTGCATGAGATTTCGAGGCCGTCAAGCCGGCGCACGGTTCTCACACATGGAAAGACGCGTTCCTAGAACTCTGTCCTTGTCGTGGTGACTGTGACGTCGCCCATCTGGATGCGGACGGAGTTTTCGTCGCGGGCGTCCGCCGTGGCGGCGGCGTCGGGTGGCAGGCCGAGCCAGTAGCCCTGCACGATCCATTCGGGCTTGTCGTCCGGCGAGGCGGCGCCCGGGTTGAGGATGAAGCTGATGGTCGCGCCGTCGCAGGCGCGGCCCACGCAGTCGACAATGAAGTAGCCGTTCTGTGGCTCCACCATCGCGACCGAGTTGCCGGCGTAGTCGAGCTGGGTCGGCCGCGCGCCCGCCGGAATGCGCAGGCGGATCATGCGGGCGTCGGGCGCCGAGAGCTGGAGCGTTAGCTTGTCGCTGCCCTGGGCTACCCGTTCCGTGCTGACGACGGCGGCGGCCGCGAAGGGACGGTCGACAAAGTCCAGCCGGCGGCTGGCGAGCCGGGCGGTGACGCCGGGCAGCCTGTTCTCGTCGGAGATCGCAAGCTGGCTGTTCACCGCGGCGGGCAACGCGCCGGGCGAGGCGGATGCGAAGAGCGCGGCCTCGCCCGCATCCATGTCGTAGTGCGCCGTGAAGTTGAGCGCGAGCGGACGCTCCGGCGTGAAGGCGGGTACGAGCAGGGCCGTGGCGATGGCGGCGCAGAAGGCGGCGCCCACCGCTCCCATCACGAACATGCGCTGGGTCGGCAGCGGTCCGGCGAGCGACAGCAATGGCGCAATCGCCATCGCCTCTATCACGCCGAACATGGCCGGCAGGCCTAGACCCATCATCACGTCCATCAGGTGAACGAACGGGAAGAAGATCAGAATCAGGAAGGCGCCCGCGATGCCGTGCGCGATAAGCGCCACGGGCGGCACGAGCCACGCAACAATCGCCGCCACGACGAAGACCGCGGCGGGAATTAGGAAGATCATCGAGAAGCCAGGCACGGCGATCGACAGCCCGACGCCGATCACCAGGAACCACATCCAGCCGGACGCGAAGATCACTTCGCGCGAAGACGTCTTGGCGAGGAAGGCAAGAAGCGCCGAGGCGCCCAGCAGCGTGCCGAGGAAGACGACGGCATTCATCGCCTGCGGGTAAGCGATCCAGAAAGCGGGCTCGGGCCGCAGGAAGCCGATGAGCTGCTGGCTGAAATAGGCGATGAGCCCTGCGGTGACATAGAGCGCAGGCGGAAGCGCCAGAGCACGCCAGTCCGGTTTCTTCCAGTTGGCGTTCTTCGCCGGCCGCATGAAGAGCAGGGCGGAGAGGCCAAAACAGAGACCGAGCAGCATCAGCGCGATCGTTTGCGGCAGGGATACGAACCCGCGTGTGGCAATGTCGGAATAGGCGATCTCCGCGCCGGCGACTTTGTCTACAGCCCAGTCGCTGGCGATATAGGCCCGCGCGGCGCCGAGCGCCTGGTCGCCCATGTGCTGCACGCTCGGACGATTGAGATGCGCCAGGTCGTCATGCTGCGTGTGATAGAAGTCGAGCCCGTCGGCGATCGCGATGTTGATGCCGGTAAGGCCGGACTGGAGATAGGGCGTGAGGTCCGTCGAGTTGGGCAGCAACTCGTAGACCGCCGTCATCATCGAGTTGGCGACGGGCCGCGCGCCATTCTTTGACCAGTCGGTGACGATGCCCGCGTTGGGATGGCCGGTCTCGAACATCATCGCCGGCCCGCGCACGCCGCGCGCTTCGAGGTTGATGATGCGGCCAACCTCGATGCCGTAGGTCTTGGCGTTGAGGAAGGCCTGGGCGCCGAGAAGGGCGGTCTCCTCGCCATCGGTGAGGAGGAAGACGACAGGCTTTGCCGGCTGCGTGTCCTTCAGGATTTGCGCGACTTCCAGCCAGACGGCGAGGCCGACGCCGTCGTCGCCAAAGCCGGGGCTGGCCTCGACGCTGTCATAGTGCGCGGTGAGCACGAGCGCCGGACCTGTCCTCGGGCCGGCGCGGAAGAGGACGTTCTGGACGCGTGCGCAGCGGATGGACGAGCCGCTGATGGAGCCACGGCACGCCGTCTCGTCGTGGATCTCGGGCACGTAGCCCATCGAGGAGATGGTGGAGAGAAGGCGCTCGCGCGTGGAATCGAGCGCAGCGGAATCCGACGGATGCGGCGTGCCGTCGAGAACGGTCGTCAGCCTCTCCAGGGCTCGCGTCGTGTCGAACTGATCGGGCGCGTTGGTCGTGCGCTGCGGATCGAGCTCGAGCGGCAGCGCGCGGAAGAAGAACAAGGCAAACAGCACGGCGAACAGCACGAGCATCCACGGCGCGCCGGTCGGCCGGCGCTCGTATCCCGGCGCGAGATCGTCGATGTCCATATGCGTTTCCCGCCCGCTTTGATCCGCCTACGAATCTAGAGGCGAACCGGGCCTAGCGCCAGCGCAGGGTGGGGCCTGCGTCCGCAGGCGCCGGCGGGGCAAGGCGGCGCACCGCCATTGCCGCAAGGAAAGCGCAGCCAAGGCTCGCCGCGCCGATCTCGGGCGAGCCGGACAACTCCAGGGCGAGCACGCCCGCGGTGAAAGGTGCATCCAGGAGAAGCGCGAGCGCCACCGCCATGCCGAGCAGTCCGAAATAGACTTGGCCTGCGGCTGCATCGCCAAAGATGGTTCCCGCAACGACGCCGAGGGTCGAGCCAATCATGGCGCCGACATAGAGTGTCGGCGCGATCGGTCCTCCGCCCCAGCGGAAGGATAGCGTGATGGCGGTAGCGGCGATCTTGGCGAGCGCGAGCACGGGCATCAGCATCGCGCTGTATTTGCCGTCGAGCCCCGTCGCGAGCGGCTCGTAGCCGATGCCGAGCGCCTGCGGGAAGGCGAGCGCGACCACACCCAGCAGGATTCCTCCCGGAAACGGCATGATCCAGAGCGGCACGCGCAGTCGGCTCGCGGCTGCGGCGGCCATCACCGGCGTTCGCGTCCACACCACGATAGCGCCCCAGGCGAAGAGGGCGAGGATCGGCACGGCGAGCACGGCGGAGAAATGCAGCTCGGGGATGATGACGCCGGCCGGCACGATCTCGATCACCGGCCGGCCATCAAACTGCGTGCGGGCCACCAGCCACGCGGTCAGCGAAGCGATCGCCACGGGACCCAGCGCCGAGAGGCGCAGTCGGCGCAGCACCAGCTCGCGCGCCAGGAACACGCCGGCGATGGGCGCATGCAGCGCTGCGGCGATGGCCGCGGCGACGCCCATGCCGAGCAGCATACGCCTCGCCGCCACATCCAGTCCCAGAAGCCGACCGGGCAGCATGGCGATGCTTGCGCCGAGATGCGCCGCTGTTTCCTCGCGGCCCGCACTGCCGCCATAGCCGAGCGATACAATGGTGATGACCGCCGACCAGAAAGCATCGCGCAGCGCCAGCGTCGTCGAACGAATCGTGCCGCGCAGCCGCCTGTGCTGCACCACATCGCTGAGGCCGAAGACGCGCGGCGCAGGTCCCCAGCCCATCGATATGCCGATGCGCAGGAAGATGGCGATGATGGCGCCGCCGACGATGGGGCCGAGCATGCGCTGCCACCAGTCCATTTCGGCAAGGCGCGAGACGAGACGGCCGGCGGCATTCTGGAAGGCCAGGAACTCGGCGTAGGCGACCAGCACACGCAGCATGACGACGGCGAACGCGACCGTGAGGCCGACGAGAACCGCCAGCACCCACATGTAGAGCCCGCCCCGTTTGGGGCGCGCGATCGTCTCGCCTGAAGGCCGGACCACGGAACGCGACATATGCTGGAGGTTCTGCAAGCAGTTTCATGCCGGTCAAGGCAATGCGGGGCGCGTTGGCGAATATTTCGTGGGACGAATGAAGGTTCGCGCGACGGGAGGGGTTGGATTGTGGCGGGCAGCCCCCAACCTTAAAGTCGTTGCGCAACCCAAATATCGTTTCGGACCGATATCGTTTCAGGAGTCGGGGCGTGGGCCTCTCCAGCCGGGAACTATCCCGCCGGACACTGATGGCCGGCAGCCTTGCCGCGCTGCTGGCCCCGAATGCGTTCGCCCAGGACGAAGCTCTGTCCTTCACGGTGAACGACGCGGGGCATGTGATCGCCCCGATCGAGATCAATGGCGAGGCCGGGCTGGCCGTGATCGACAATGGCTTCGGCATTACCGCGATGGATGCGAATCATGCACGCAACCGCTCGCTGATCGGCGGCCAGACCGTGCGCATCAATGGCGGCGACACGGTGAAGGCCGTGGGGGTGAAGCTGGCGCTCGGACCGCTCGAGACGCTGGTGACGCCCGCGCTGGTCGACTTGTCCCACATTCCAGCGCCCGATGGCGCCAAGGTGCAGATGATCATCGGCCGCGACGTGCTGGCGCTGACAATCCTGACGCTCGACTTCGAGCGCAAATCCTACGCGGCGACGGTCGGGCGCGGGAAGTTCTATCCGCCCGGGGGCATGAAGCTGTTGCGCCTGTCGCGCACGCCGCAGGGTGCGCATGCGGCGCAGATCGAGGTCGAAGGCGAGAAGATCGTCGCGCACGTCGATCTCGGCGCATCCAGCCCGCTGATGATGCGCGAAGGCCCGCGCACGCAGGCGTGGATCGACGGCGGCCGGCCCTGGACCACCATCGCCCGCATCACCGCGCGCGGCCGCGACATGGTCACCGACATGGGCATGATGGCCAGCGTGCAGAAGGCATCTATCGGAGGGTTCGGCTTCGGCCATGTTCCGGTCGAGATCTACGGGCCGCGCGATCCGGCGTTCGGTCGTCACGAGGCGGTCATTGGCGCGCCGGTGCTGGCGAGGTTCCTTACCGTGCTGGACGTGCGCAATTCGCGCCTGTGGCTGAGGCCGAACGGACGGCTCGCCGACCCATTCCGGCGGCAGACCATCGGCGCAGGCACGCGCCGGGAAGGCGAAGCGCTGGTGGTTGTCCACATTGGAGCCAACTCGCCGGCGGAGAAGGCGGGCCTCAGGGATGGCGACGTGATCACCGCGATCGACGGCGCGCTGGCCAATCGCGACCGCCTGCGCGATGCGAAGCCCGGCGACGTGCTGGCGCTGAAGCTTGCCGACGGCCGCACGCGCAAGGTCACGGCGGCGGAGTTCTACTAGTTCCTCGCGCTCGAACCCGTCGTGTTATGGACAAGGCGCGCGCGATGATCCAGCCTGCACGCGGGCGGCTGACTCGAAGGGACCGATGATGCGCATTCTTCTCGTCGTTGCGACGCTCGCTCTGGCAACCGCCGCCTGCCGGGAGGCGGGCGAGACCGTCATTACCGCCCCGCCCGGACCCAAGCCGGCGCCAGCAATCACGCCCGCTCTTTCCGTCGGCTGCATGACGCCTTTCCTGGCGACCGCCACGCGCGCGGAACTCGCCGCCGCGTTCGGGCCCGAGAATGTCGTGCAGCAGACAGTCGATGCGCCGGAAGGCGAACGTCTCGCCGTCACCGTGCTCTATCCCAACGATCCGGAGAAGCGCGCCGAGATCGTGTTCGCAGACGATGCGGCGGGAACCGGGCTCTCCGGCGTCATGGTGTCCGGCGCCGACTCCGAATGGAGCGGACCTAGCGGCATGAAAGCCGGCGATCCGGTCGATGCGGTCGAACGCGCCAATGGTGGCGTGTTCATGATTGCCGGTTTCAACTGGGACTATGGCGGCTATGTCACCGACTGGAAGGGCGGCCAGCTTCAGGAAGCCGTTCCCGGCTGCCGCACCGTCGTCCGCTTCACCTCCGGCCAGGACGGCGAGACAGCCAAGGTGATGGGCGAGAAATCCCATCAGTCCGACAGCGCCGGCATGCGCGCCGCGATGCCCAAGGTCGTACGCTTCGGCATCACGTGGTCGACGCCGCCGCAGTAAGGGGCTGCCGCATGAAGGTCCTTCGCCTGCTAGTCATGCTGTGGAGTCTCGCGCTTGCCGCGTGCGCCACCGCGCCGGCGCCGGGCCCCGTGCATCAGCCTGCCGTCGTAGCGTTCGAGCGGGGCGGGCAGGGGCACATCATCATCCCGGTGGTCGTTCAGGGCGAGGACGGCTTTGCCATTCTCGACAATGGCGCTTCGACTTCGGTGATCGACCGCGACTTCGCCACGGAAAAGGACCTCGTTCACGGCGCCTTCGCGAGAACCTTCATCAAGACGGTCACCAGCGGCTACGAACTCGGCCAGGACGCGGTGCTGAACGTCGGCGGTATCGAGGAGACGGTGACGCCATTGCTGCTCGACATGGCGCCGATGTCGATCGCCGCCGGAAAGCCCGTGCTGGCCATCGTCGGCGAGGAATTCTTCGAGCGGCACGTGGTCGAGGTCGACTTCACGAAGAAGACAATGACGCTGCATGACCGACGCACATTCGTCGCGCCCACGGACCTGCCTGCAATCCCGCTCAAGTCCGCAAGGACGGCCAAGACGCGCATCCCGGCGATGATCGAGGACGAGGCGGACCACGAGGTCACCTTCGATCTCGGTTCTTCCTCGCTCGCCATGATCGACGAAGGAAAGATATCCGAGCGGTGGCTGGCGGAAGGTCGGCCCTGGACGATGAGCTCCAGCGGCATCGTGCAGCGCGGCGCTATGCAGCGCTCCGACGGCCACATGATGACGGCGCGAGAGATTACCTTCGCGGGATTCCGGCTGGGCGACATCCCGGTCGAGGTGATGCCGAAGGGCTTCGTCTCGCCGGCCGACGTCAGCATTGGCGTCAATGCGCTGTCGCATTTCGACCTGATCTTCGATGTCGGCGGCAAGCGGATGTGGATGCGCCCCAACGCCAGCTATGGCGCGGAGTTCCGCCACCGCCTGATCGGCGTGGCGTGGCGGACGCCGGTGAAGCCGGGCGCGCTGGAAGTAAATTCCGTGCAGACGAATTCGCCGGCGGAGAAGGCGGGTCTCAAGCGCGGCGATGTCATCGTGCGCGTCAATGGCGCGGAAGCCGTCGAAGGCGCCTTCGTCGCCCTCAAGGAAGGCGAGACGGCCGATCTGGAGCTGAAGGACGGAACGATGCGAAAGCTGACCGCGGGCCGCTACTACTGAGCGTTTTCCGCTGTTCCGAATGGTGACAGAGATGTGCGTCGCCAGCCCCGCGATTCCTGATTTATCCTTTGCCGCGAAAGGTCTGGGAGGAGAATCTGATGCGTGGCCTGAAGCTGGGACTGAGCAGGCGCGAAATGGTGCTGGCGGGCGGCTTTGCTCTCGCTGGCTGCGCATCGGGGACCACGAGCCTGGGTCTCAGCGGTGCGCCGAAGCTCTACTATCTCGGTCAGGCGAAGGTGTTCTCGCTCGATCCCGCCGGCAAGCCGGTGACGCTGGTCGACGACTCGCCCAAGGACGGTTCGCGCTCCACCGGCGTCAATGACGGCATCGCCATCCACGACCGAACCAAACAGATCTTCTGGACCAACATGGGCAAGGCCGCCGAGCGCGACGGCTATATCATGCGCTGTGACCGCGACGGCTCGAACGTCACGACCATCGTCAAGCCGGGCGGCACGTTCACGCCCAAGCAGCTCAAGATCGACGAGACGGCGGGCAAGCTCTACTGGTCCGACCGCGAGGGCATGGCGATCCAGCGTTGCAACCTCGACGGCTCAGGCATCGAGACCATCGTCACGACGGGCAGCCCCACGAAGGACAAGGGCAAACAAGCGAACTGGTGCGTCGGCATCGCGCTCGATCCGGCGCGCGGCCATGTCTACTGGACGCAGAAGGGTGGCGACAATGCCGGCGAAGGCGTGATCCGCCGCGCCAACATGAAGATGCCTGCCGGCGCCAAGGCCGCCAATCGCGGCGATATCCTCACGCTGTTCTCGCGCCTGCCGGAGCCGATCGATCTCGACCTCGATCTCAAGTCCCGCCAGATGTACTGGACCGACCGCGGCGACAACACGATCTCGCGCGCGCCGATGGACGCCACTGACTACGACCCCGCCAGGCGCATCGATCGCACGATACTTGTAAGGGGCCTCAAGGAAGCGATCGGCATTGCGCTCGACCTTCCGCGCAACCGCATGGCCTACACCTCACTCGGCGGCGAAGTCGGCATCGCCAACCTCGACGGCTCGAACGCGAAGATGCTGGCGACAGACCAGGGCATGCTCACGGGGATCGCCTGGGCGTAGGGTGCATGGAGGGCGAAGCCCGAAATGCACCATCGCGCCACGACAACGAAACGATGCATTCTTGGCTTGTCTTGACGCCCGCGCTCGTGACACTGGTCCGCGCAAACCAATTCCGAGGGTCAGATGCGCATCACCACACTAGCGGCCTCGCTTGCATTCGTAGCGGCGATTACACCTGCGGCTTCGGCTCAGAAGGCTGACGCCGGCCGCGCCGCGTTCCGCGCCATCTACGAAGAGATGGTCGAGATCGATTCCTCGCCCACCACCGGCTCGTGCACCAAAGTCGTGAAAGCCGCCGAGACGCGCCTCAAGGTCGCGGGCTTTTCAGGCGATGACCTCCAGCTCGTCATCCCTGATGGCAAGCCGGACGACGGCAACATCGTCGCCCGCATCCGCGCGCCCGGCGCCACCAAAAAGGGCGTGCTGCTTCTGGGCCACATCGACGTGGTCGACGCCAAGCGCGCCGACTGGGAGCGCGATCCCTTCACGCTGTTCGAGGAGAACGGTTATTTCTACGGCCGCGGCACCGCCGACATGAAAGGCCAGGCCGCTGTCTGGCTCGACCTCATGATCCGCCTCAAGCAGGAAAAGACCTTCAAGCCGAAGCGCGACCTCATCATGGCACTGACCTGCGGGGAGGAGACCTCCAACCGCGTCAACGGCGTCGACTACATCGTGCAGAACAAGCGCGAACTGATCGACGCGGCCTTCGCCCTCAACGAAGGCGCGGGCGGGCTTCTCTCTGAAGACGGCAAGCCGCTAGCTCTACAAGTGCAGGCCGGCGAGAAAATCCACCAAGTCTACACGGTGGAAGTCACAAACCCCGGCGGCCACTCGTCCCGGCCGGTGCCGGACAACGCGATCTACAGCCTGATGGCCGCGACCGAGAAAGTCTCGAAGCTGTCCTTCCCCGTGCAGGTGACGCCCGTCGTCCGCGAATACTTCAAGATCACCGGCCCCATGCTCGGCGGCGAGATCGGCGCGGCGATGACGGCGGTAGGCAAGGACCCCAACGACCAGGCCGCCCTCAAGACGCTGCTGGCCGACCCTTCCTACAATGCCTCGCTCCACACCACCTGTGTCGCCACGCAGATCGAAGCCGGACACGCGCCCAATGCGCTGCCGCAGCGGGCCAAAGCCACGCTCTCCTGCCGTGTCATGCAGGGCACGACGCCTGAGCAGGTCAAGGAAACGCTCGAGAAAACGGTCAACGATCCGGAAGTGAAAGTCGCCATCGAACGCCGCCGCGACGGCTCGAAGGCGCCCGAACTCACCGACGAGGTCATGAAGCCCGTCCGCGATACGGCGAAGAAGATGTGGCCCGGCATCCCGATCGCTCCGCTGATGACCGCCGGCGCCACCGACGGCCGCTTCCTCATGAACGCTGGCATTCCCACCTACGGCATGAGCGGCATGTTCTCGACCTCGGGCGAAACCAACGCCCACGGCCTCAACGAAAAGATCCGCGTGAAGTCCCTCTACGAAGGCCGGGATTTCCTCGAGGCGGTCGTGCGGGCGTATGTGAAGTAGCTGGACGTCTTCCCCAGTTTACGGGGGAAGTACGGCGGAGCCGGGATGGGGGATACTCCGAGGGAAGCCCCTCGCACCGTCCCCCATCCGACGCCGCGCGCCACCTTCCCGTAAACGGGGAAGGATGACCGCTACATCTTCTTCGTCTCTCTAACCCGCGCGCCCTGCAGAATGTGCTGCAGCGCGTAGTTCCCCTCATGGCAGGCGAACTCATAGACGGGCCCGTTCGATGGCGCGCCATAGATATTGTCCGCCTTCGGCGAAATCCAGCGACAGTTGTGCTTCCCTGAAGGACGGCCAGATGCAAGTATAGCAAAGAACTAGACAGCGGACGAACCGCTGCTTGTCAGACCAGGAGAGGGGACGAGCCGGAATGTATTTCAGCACGGGCTCATTCTTGCCGGACACGCGATACGACGCCTGGCACGACGCGATCGGCCAGGCCTATCGGACGACGACTGGTGCAGGGAATTTCCAGGCCTCGTTGGATCTTCGGCAACTGGGCGCTCTGAACTGCGCGAGGATTTCCCAGAACTCTGAAGAACTGATCCGTTCGACCAAGGAAATCGACCGCTGGGGCACGGACGAATGCTTCCTCATCACGCAAGTCGCCGGGCGAAGCCATATCGAACAGGACGGGCGGATCGTTTCGCTGGACGTTGGGGACGTCACGCTCGTCGACTCCGCCCTTCCGTGCCGGTTTCGCTTCGACGGCAGGAACGTGCAGCTCTGCTTCCACATCCCGAAAGACTCTTTCAAGCACGGCGAGCTGGACCTGCGCCCCAGGTTGGCGACCAAGCCGCCGCAGGCGAGGCGGCGAATCCTTGCCGAGCTGATGCGCCTGTCGTTCGAAGAGGGAGCCGGTGCAGACTCCCAGACCGGGCGGATCCTGTCTGCCGCGATCAAGGACATGGCCATGGCTGCGTGGCGCGATCCTGCAGACGGCGCACGGGAAGGGGCGGTTCGAGCGGCCGCGTCGCGCTTCGAGATCATTCAGGACTATATTCTCGCAAACCTTCACGACGAGACGCTGACGCCGCCCGCAATCGCCCTGGCGCATTCCATTTCTGAACGGCAACTGCACCGCTTGTTCCATGTATCCGGCCACACCGTGTGCGGCTGGCTACGACAGGTGCGTCTCGATCGCTGCGCAGCCAATCTTCGGGATCGACGTCAGGCGAGCCGGAGCATCACCGAAATCGCGCTCCACCACGATTTCGGGGACAGCGGACAATTCAGCCGGCTTTTCCGTGAGACGTATGGCGTGGCGCCGAGAACCTATCGCTCGCAGGCGCTTGCAAGCGAACGCGGCAAACACTGACGGCAGCCCGTCGGGCTCGTGTCGCCGCGCGGCGCCGCAGCAATTCCGCTATCAACGGTCATTCCCTCGTCCTCATGGCAGTCAAAGCCGGGTCCCCGGCGGGCGGTAACAAGTATCCGCGCCGCAGCGCTGATTAGAATGGGCGCAGGGAGGCGGAAGACTCCCGGCTGTCGGCTTGAAGCCGGACGCGAAGACAGGGAGGACATCATGCAAGCAGGCGACGCCAAGGCACGCTGCCAGAAGTTTCATATCCGAGCCGTTAGCACCGGATCGCTGATTGCGCTGTGTACCGCACTCGCCGCAACGAGCTCTGCACTGGCGCAACAGGCCAGCGGGCAGGAAAACGAACCGGCGGCTGCGAGCAGGGATGTGGTTGTCGTTACGGCCCAGTTCCGCGAGCAAAACCTGCAGGACATTCCCCTGGCAGTCACCACGTTCGATGCGGAGTTGCTGGAGGCGCGCAGCCAGACCGATATTTCGCAGATCGCCAATCAGGCGCCGAACGTCACCCTGAGACAAAGCGGCGGCTCGTTTGGCCCGGCGATGGGCGCGTCGATCCGCGGCGTCGGACAATACGATTTCAACCCGGCGCTCGAACCTGGCGTCGGCATCTATATCGACGACGTTTACCTACCCACGCTCACGGGCGCCTTGCTCGACTTGCTGGATCTTGAGCGGGTCGAAATCCTGCGTGGCCCGCAGGGGACGCTCACCGGACGCAACTCCGTCGGCGGCGCGGTGCGCATGGTTTCCCGCAAACCCAGCGGAGACAATTCGGGCTTCATCGAAGGTTCCGTCGGTAGCCGGGATCGAACGAGCTTTCGCGGCAGCGCCGATTTCGCGCTCGCCGAGAACCTGTTCGCGCGCATTTCCGGCGTGACGAAGCAGCAACGCGGCTACGTCCAGCGCATCGACTATGGCTGCGCGTTTCCGGCGAGCGGGGTTGCGACCACTCGCACAGTCGGCGACTGCCACGTCAGCGATCTCGGCAATGTCGACTATAACGCGCTTCGGGGCATGCTGCGTTTTGCGCCCAATGACCGGTTCGATCTGACTGTGTCGGCCGACTACACGCTGGACGAGGGCGCGCCCGGGGAAGTGCTCACCTTCGCCAGTCTCAACAACGTCAACACCAATCCAACGCCGGGCGTTCCGTTCAATTCGGCGTTCATCTGCGGCGAGTACTGCAACTACACTGCCAACAGCCAGCCTGCGGGCGCCTGGGGCGGCCCTGTCGCCGCCGGTTTCCCGCTCAGAGCGACCAGCAGCGACGACGAACAGCGCTTCGAGGGACGCGGCGTTTCGGCCAACATGACGATCGGGCTGACCGACAGCCTGGATCTCGTCTCGATCTCGGCCTACCGCGAGTATGAAGCGTCGTTCAATTCGGATGACGATCTCTCGCCCGCCAATATCGGGTTCGGCCAGAACCGCCTCGATCATGATTTCCTGAGTCAGGAGCTGCGCCTAAATGGCGAATTCGGCGAGGCGATCGCCTTCACGGTGGGCGCCTACTACTCGGACCAGACCACGACCTATTTTACCTACCAGGACATTCGCTATGCGCCGATCCCGCTCCAGTTCATCGGCGACGATCCGGTCAATGCAGACACCCGGGCCGTGTTCGGAACGTTCATCTGGAGTCCGATGGAGGCGTTCAATCTCACTGGCGGCGTGCGCTACACCGAGGAGCACAAGGACTACACCTTCCTGCGACAGAACCCGGACGGAACGCCTAACCCCTTCGTCGGCGCAGCGGATGGCGTGGTCGGCGTGTTCGAAGGCGACCGTATGGATTACCGCCTCAGCGCCGATTATCGCTGGACTCCGTCCCTCATGACGTATGCGACCTTTTCCACCGGCTTCAAGGGCGGCGGGGTCAACCCGCGGCCGTTCTTTGCGTCGCAGGTCCTGCCGTTCGGCGAGGAGATCGTCTCGGCCTACGAGGTCGGCTTCAAGAGCGATCTCTTCGACGATCGGCTCCGGTTCAACGCCGCGGCCTTCTTCAACGAGTACGAAGACATTCAGCTCACGCTGCTGAACTGCTCGACTGTGCCGGGTATTCCGACGGGCCAAGGCGCGCCGTGCGCCTTGCCGCAGAACGCCGGCGATGCGGAAGTGCAGGGCCTGGAGATCGAGTTCTCTGCGGAGCCGATCGACGGTCTTTCGATCGACGGTTCGGCCAGCACGCTTGATTTCGAGTATACGCGCGTCGATCCCTCGACAGGGCTCTCGCTGTCGGGCGTCGCGCCGTTCACGCCCGAGCTGAAATGGAGCATCGGGATTCAATATGAAATGGATCTGGGAGGTTCGGGCACGCTAACGCCGCGGTTCGACGCATCCTACACCGACGGCTACTTCACCAACGCGTCCAACAGCGCGCTGGGCGAAGTGGACAGCTACACCATCGCCAATGTCCGCCTCACCTGGCGCAACGAATCGGAGGATCTCTCGGTGTCGCTCGAAGGCTTGAACATTTTCGACGAGTACTACCTCTACAACAAGTTCGATCTGACCGGCGCCGGGGCGGGGTGGGCGAAGGGGTCGCCAGGTCGCCCTCGCGAATGGGGTCTCGTGGTGCGCAAGGACTTCTGACCGCCGCGCCAGACGGCAATCGAATCGCGTCGCCGACGGGGACCGCCCTCCCGGCTGATCGCAGGGCGGACTTTATTTCTTCTTCGTCTCCCTAACCCGCGCGCCCTGCAGGATGTGCTGCAGCGCGTAGTTTCCCTCATGACAGGCGAACTCATAGACGGGCCCGTTCGATGGCGTGAACACCATCTCGCCCTTCCACGTCTGCGTGTAGAATGCCGGATCCTCGACCACGAACGCATAGGTGATCTCGTCCTTGCCCGTGCGCGTGAAGCGCTCGGTGACGGTCGCGTTCTCCGACAGGTAGACCGGCTCGTAATTGCCGTGCCAGTGGTTCCATCCCCTGGTGACGACCACCAGCGTGTCGCCGTCCCAGTGGCCCACGCTGTCGCCCAGCCATTGCGCCAGCGCCGCCGGCTTGTGTTTCTCGCCGATGCGGATGATGCGCGCATCGTGCATCATCTCGACGTCGATCATCACGGCGTCCGGCGTCTGCACGATCTGGTAGGTGTTGTTGTAGAGGTTGTTCAGCATCGGCGGCCCGCCTGAACCACGGCTGCCAATCAGGCAGCGGTCGGCGGGATTCATGCCCTCGGGGCCTTCCTCGTTGCGCTTCGCCAGGATCGCGCCGACGCGCTTCCGGCCCTCGTCCGACAGCGGCAAGCGGCCATTCGGCGGATCGGTGATCCAGGACGAGCGCGCCTCGCCTTTCACCACGCCGACCCTGGCGCCGCGATCGAGCCAGAACGCGTTATAGCCGCCGGGGTCGCGTCCCGCCGGCGGCGCCGTCTGTGTCGTAGTGGGGGCTGCGTCCGCTGCCACCAGCTGGGCACGCGAATCTTCCATGCGCTTGATCTGTTCCGGGTTAAGCACCAGCGGCAGCGAAGCGTTGCCGCGCTCCAGCGTCGTGATGCTGGAATTGGTCCATGTTCCCTGCAGGTCAGGCTTTCCGTCAGGCGTACGCGGCGGCTGGTAGGACTGTGCGGCGGCCGGAACGGCGCAGGCCAGCGTGGCGGCGATCATCAGGGCAAAGCGGAAGCGTTTCATCCTCTTTTCCTACACCGCGCATATCTGGCGTCCAGAGCAGGCAAGACTCGTGATCGAGCTTCAGGCGAGGGCGAACGGAAATTGCGCATTCGGGCGCCGGAGCAGCGTGAGGCAAGCGCTCGCTGGCGGAGCTTTGGGCGAAGCCGCCCAACGCCTCATCAGATCGCGGCGTGAAAGTGCGCCAATCGCATGTCTCGCCAGGTGAGCTGTAGCCTCACGCAATCAAGCTGTCATAATCTCGAACTGCGATAACAAAAATTCGCATCGGGCGGCTGCGCACGCAGCTCCGCCCTGTACGCATGTGGGCTAGCGGAATCTCGGCGCCCGCATTTCTGACATCGTCAACTTTTTGCGATGCGTCGAGGCGATGCGGCTTTCACCGTGCAGGCCGCGATGCGCTGATCGGCTCAACAAGAAAAGAAACGGAGGGAACAGGAGCAACAACACGGGGTCGATGGATGAAATCGCAACTTAAGTATTCGAGACTCATGGGCGCCGCGCTGGTCGGCGCCGCGCTATTCGGGGGAAGTGCATTCGCGCAGAGCGCACCGGAACAAAGCGCACCGGAAACCCTGCCGCCTGCTGACGAGAAATCCGAAATCATCATCATCACAGGCACGCGCACGACCGGCCTCACCGCGGCGGACAGCCCGGCGCCGATCGTTGTGCTTGATTCCGAGAGCCTCCTCAGCACTGGCCAGCCCGATCTCAGGATCGCGCTGTCGCAGAACGTGCCGTCTTTCACGGCGCAGGCCTTCGGCGGCGACACCGCCGCCCTCACGCTATCGGCCAAGTTGCGGGGCCTCAGCCCCAACCACGCCCTGGTGCTGGTGAACGGCAAGCGCCGTCACGGCACGGCCAATCTCGCCGTGCTCGGCGGCAGCTTCCAGGGCGCCGCCGGCGCCGATCTCAGCTTCATCCCGACAGGTTCGATCGACCACGTCGAGGTGCTGCTCGACGGCGCGGCCGCGCAATACGGCACAGACGCCATCGCGGGCGTCATCAACATCATCCAGAAGAGGGCTGACACCGGCGGACAGGTTTCCATTGACGGCGGCCAGTATTTCGACGGAGGCGGCCAAAGCTACCACGTGTCGGCGAATGCCGGCTGGGCGCCCTTCGACGGCGCCTATATGAACCTGACCTACGACACGAAGTTCCGCGATGACAGCTTTCGTGGCGACTTCGACCCGCGCGTGGTCAACGGTCCCTGGAACACAGGCGCGGTCAACAGCCCGGCGCGCACATATCCGCAGGTCGTGAGTGCGCCCGACTGGCCCTACCTTAACCGCATCACCGGCGACCCGCAGGTCAAGGTCGACGTCTTCAACTTCAATAGCGGTTACGAGTTCTCGGACGACCTGGAATTCTACGCCTTCGGCCATTACGGCTTCAAGAAAGGCGAGGCGCACGAAAACTATCGCCTCCCAAACGTCGTGACGGGCAAGGCGGTCGACGGCGCCGGGAATCGCACCGACGTTCCCTTCCCGCTTGGTTTCGACCCGCGCCAGCAATCAGTGGAGCAGGACTACTCCTACGGCGGGGGCTTCAACGGCAGCGTCGGCAATTTCTCCTGGGATTTCGGCTCGGTCTATGGCGAGGACAAGGTCAAGATCACAGTCGTGAACACCGCCAACGCTGACTACTATCGCGACACCTCGGTGCTCGCGACCGCGACGACGGCCTACAAGCCCGGCTATACGCCGCGCGACATCTACGCCGGCGCGTTCGAATCCACGCAGTGGACCACGACGTTTGACGGCAGCTACGCGCTCGATGTCGGCTGGGCGGAACCCATCACACTCGCCGGCGGCGCCGAGTATCGCATCGACGGCTACAAACTCAGCGCCGGCAACCCGGTCAGCTACTACAAGGGCGGCTCCCAGTCCTACTACGGTTTCGCTCCCAGCGATGCGAGCGACAACGAGCGCGACAACTGGGGCGTCTATTTCGAAGCGGACATGAAGCCGATCGATGCGCTGACCGTCGATGTCGCCGTGCGCTATGAAAAGTACAGCGATTTCGGCGACACCACGATCGGCAAGCTGACCGGCCGCTACGACTTTAATGACGCTCTCGCAGTTCGGGGCACGGTCTCCACCGGCTTCCGCGCCCCGACGCTGGCGGAGGGCTTCTACTCCGGCATCAACGTCGGCCCGTCCAGCATCAGCGGACAGCTCGCGCCGAACTCGCCCGGCGCCAAGCTGCTCGGCAGCAACGGCCTCAGCCCGGAGGAATCCACCAACTACTCCATCGGCTTCGTGGCGCACCCGCTCCCGAAACTGTCGGTGACGTTCGACGCCTACCAGATCGAGATCGAGAACCGTATCATCGGCTCGAGCAGCCTCACGGGCGCCTCGTCGCAGACCAACGTCACCAGGCTGCCCCAGGTCGTGGCGGCGATCACCGCCAACGGCGTGCAGATCGACCCGACGATCTTCACCAACCCCTCATGGAGCATCGGCGCATCGTTCTTCACCAATGGCATCGACACAGAGACCCGTGGCGCCGATCTTGTGGTCAGCTACGCTTCCGACTTCGGCGAATTCGGTTCGGTCGACTGGACGCTGTCGGGCAACTACACCGAACAGCACGTCACCAGTATCGCCCCCCCACCGGCGGCGCTCATCGTCGGTGCTATCGTTCCCCCCGGCGGACAAATACCAGCTCTGTACAGCTCGGTAACGGCCTACAACTTCGAGAACTCGTCGCCGACCTTCCGCTTCCACCTCGGCGCTCGCTGGGAGATCGGCAAATACACGGTCAGCCTGACGGAGACGGTCAATGGTCCGGCGCGGAGCATCGGCCAGTCTCCGCGGACAGCGACCTGGTTCGCCACCGAGCTGGACACGACCTTAACGACCGATCTCGAGATCGCCTATGATGTCACGGACAGCGTGAAGGTGGCGATTGGCGCCGACAACCTGTTCAATGAGTATCCGGGCGAAGTTCCAGATTGGGTTCGCGCCGAGTCGCTGTCTCTGAACTCCAACGGCTACGTCACCAAATACTCGACGCTGTCGCCGTACGGAATCAACGGCGGCTACTATTATGGAAGGCTGACCTACAGCTTCTGATCGCAAGGCTGCGCCCCACATGGGCGCCTGCCGGGCAGAGGCGCTGCAAATGGCGGCGCCGGGGAAGGTTCGGCGGAGCTGGGGCGCCGCCGGCCTTGCCCCGCCTGCCGGCCGCACCCCAAGTCGCCTCACTCACCAATGATCAGCCGGCCAGACCGGCCCTCCCGGGAATCAGGAAGCGACATTGAGCGAAATGGGAACTGCATTGGCCAATTCGCAGGACTGGTTCGGGCCGGAGATCCAGCAATACGGTCTTCTCATTGTCTCCATGCTGGTCGCCGGCCTCTTCGCCGGCTTCGTCGCCGGCATGTTCGGCATAGGCGGCGGCTTCGTCGTCGTGCCCGCGCTGGCGGCCGTGCTCAACGTCCTGCCGCACACCGGCGGCAACGAGCACATCATGCACGTCGCCATCGGCACCTCGCTGGCAACCATCTTCTTCACATCGTTGAGATCGGTGCAGGCTCACGCCAAGCGCGGCGCCGTCGACTGGAACATATTGAAAGGCTGGCTGCCCTGGGTGGTCGCCGGCGTGATCGTCGGCGTCGCACTCACCAGCGTCATGGACGGCGAGCAGCTCAAGATCGTCTTTGGCGTCTGCCTCATCCCGCTTGGACTCAACTTCATCTTCCAGATTCTCGGCCGAAAAGTCGCCGGTGAAGAGAAGATGCCCAAGGGTCCGGCCCGCGCTGCCCTCGGTTCCGGCCTCGGCGCGTTCTCCTCCCTCCTAGGGATCGGCGGCGGCACGCCCGCCGTGCTCATCATGACGATGAGCGGGGTCAACATGCACCGCGCCGTCGCCACCGCCGCCGGCTTCGGCACCATCATCGCCGTCCCCGGCGCCATCGGCAGCATGATCGCCGGCTTCAACCAGCCCAACCTGCCGCTCGGCTCGTTCGGCTTCGTCAACCTGATCGCGCTGGCCTCTATCGTGGCGATGAGCATCTGGACCGCGCCGCTCGGCGCCGCCGCCGCCCACAAGCTCGATCCGGTAAAGCTGAAACGCGTCTTCGGCGCCTACCTGCTGCTGACGGCAGGCTTCATGCTGAAGGACTCGATCCCTTTCGGCGCGATCTTTTCCCAATTCACGGGAAGCGCCTGATCGCTACTTCTTCTGCAGGCTCGCTGAATAATCCTCGGCCGCCTTCAGCACGCGAAGCACGTTGCCGCTCCACATCTTCTCCAGGTCGGCTTCCGAATAGCCTTCCTTCAGCAGCCGGTCGGTGATCTTCGGCAGGTAGGTGATGTCGCGATAGCCGGTGAGGCCCCCGCCGCCATCCCAGTCCGCGCCGCCAAGCCCGACATGATCGACGCCGATCAGTTTGATCGCGTAAAGGATCTGCTTCATGTAGTCCTCGAAGTCCGCCTGCGGGGCAGGGTACTTCTTGTTCACCGCCTCGATCTCGTCGAGATACGCTTCATAGCGCGGGCCCGCCAGTTCGGTGGATGCGCCGGGATACTTGTCGTTCACCGCCCGCAGCGCCGCTGTCCGCTCCGCCGGCGCCGGCGGCAGCGTCTTCAGGAACAGCGTGTTCATCTGGATGACGCCGCCCTTGGCCGCGAGCTTCTTCAGCAGGGCATCCGACAGGTTGCGCGGATGGTCGTTCAGCGCATCGACGCCATGGTGAGACATGACAAGCGGTGTCGCCGACAGGTCCATCATCTGCTCCACCGTCGTATCCGCCGAGTGGCTGCCGTCCAGCACCATGCCCAGCTCGTTGGCGCGCTTAACGAACGCCTTGCCCATCGGCGAAAGCCCGCCCCACTTGGCCGGCTGGCCATTCATATTGGCCGAGTCGGCGAGCTGGTTATTGCCGTTGTGAACCGGCCCGATCAACCGCACGCCCAGCTTGTAGAACGTGTCGATCAGCGTGATGTCGTCGCCCAGCTCGTAGGAATTCTCCATCGACAGGAAGACAATCTTCTTGCCCGCCTTGTTGATCCGCTCGGCGTCTGCCGCCTTCAGCGCGATCTCGAACGTGTCCGGATTGGCGGCCACCATCTCGTGGATCGAGGTCGAGCGGATCAGCGCGGTGTCGCGAATGCGCGCATAGCCTTCCGGCGTTAGTGGTCCCTGCGCCATGTAGATCGCCCAGAACCCGCCATCGAGCCCGCCCTGGTTCATGCGCGGCAGGTCCACCTGGCTGCCATTGCGGTCCACAGAGTGCCGCTTGGTGATGTCATAGCCGCGCGGCCCGTCGAGCAGGGCAGGCGTGTCGAGATGGGTGTCCAGCGTCAGCATCCGCTGGTGAATGGCCATCGCCTCGGCGCTGACGCCTTCCAGGGCCGGCGCCGTGGCGCAGCTCGAAAGCGCGGCAGCCGCGCCGCCCAGCAGGACCAGTTTCAGGTTCGAACGAAACGCCATGTCATCCTCGCGAAAATCCCTGCCGCCAGTCATGCACGGGCGGGAAGCGGCGCGCACCAGAAAAATATCGTCCTCATGGCTTCACATGTGTTGGCGAACCGGGGTGGAATGAAGCAAGGCTAGACTCATGCGGGGTGGCTGGAAATTCGGCGGAAAGCGGAGGCCGGCATGAAGTTGTCGATCCGCGAAGCGGTCGCGGCCGACGCGCCGGAAATCGTAGCTCTTAGAATCGCCGCGGCCGACGATCTCACCGCGCGCTTCGGCAAGGGCTTCTGGTCTTCCAACACCACTGACAAGGGCGTGATGCTTGGCATCAACACGGGCAAGGTGCTGATAGCCACCCGCGCGGGCACGATCGTCGGCACGCTGACCCTGAGCACGCGCAAACCCTGGGCGATCGACACTGCCTATTTCACCAGGGTGAAGACGCCGATCTATCTCACCAGCATGGCCGTCGAACCCAAGCTGCAGGGCCAGGGCATCGGCCGCGAGATGCTGGCCGCCTCCGTGGAAGCCGTCCGCAAATGGCCCGCCCACTCGATCCGCCTCGACGCCTTCGACGACAAGGCCGGCGCCGGCGCCTTCTACGCCAAGTGCGGATACACGGAGACGGGCCGCGCGGTCTTCCGCGACGTGCCGCTCATCTATTACGAGCTGCTGCTTTAGAGAGCCCGCCCTCTTAACCTGCTGGGTCAAACGACGAAATCCGCAGGTTAAGGACGCGCGCCGAAAGTTTTTTCAGAAAAAGATTCGCAAGCAGCTCAGAGGCTTGCAGGGATTTCTCGGAGAATCCGCTCCGAAAAACCGTGCAACTTATCCTGCTGGGTCGAAGCGCATTTATACTCACGCCCATCGCCTCCGCATGGAGGGCAGCCGGTACACCTGTTCAACGGCGCGGGAGCGGTGCGTTCGAGCGTGGAGCCCTTAGGGGGTCCTCAGCTCCCGCGTACGCCGTAGTCAAGCTCCGGCCAAGTGGGAGGGATATCCAGGGACTGCAGGGCTGAA
>JAUYPV010000010.1 GCA_030697555.1 Hyphomonadaceae bacterium | reverse complement strand
TTCTTGTTTCCGGACGAGACCACGCCATCGGCGACAGTCACGCTTGCGGGGTCGACCTTCCACTTGGCGGCCGCCGCCTGCACCAGCATCGCACGCGCGCCGGCGCCTGCCTTGCGGAGCTGGTCCCACGAGTTGAACACTGCGGTCGATCCGCCGGTCCCCATCATGCCGCCGAACGCCGTGTTGCCGTAGAGCGCGTTGTCAGCCGGCGAATGTTCGAACCGCAATTGCGACCACGCCGCGTCGAGTTCCTCGGCGACGATGGTGGTGAGCCCGGTCGAAACGCCCTGGCCCATCTCGAGGTGTTTCAGGATGACCGTGACCGTATTGTCCGACCCGATCCTGACGAACGGGCCGAGCGCGGTGTTCACCACCGGCCCAGCGGGCGTCGAGGCGACGGGGCTGCAGCCAACGGCAAAGCCTGCCGTGCCGAAGCCGATGACCTGCAGGACAAGCCTGCGCGAAGGAGAGAATGAGTCGAGTGTGTGTGTATCGGCAGCCATGGTCATTACCCCATGATCTCGGAGGCGCGCGCAACGGCGCCCCGGATGCGTGTGTAGGTGGCGCAACGGCAGACATTGCCGGTCATGCCATCGGTGATCTGCTGGTCGTTGGGCTTGGGCGTCGCGGTCAGCAGCGCGGTCGCCGCCATGATCTGGCCGGACTGGCACCAGCCGCACTGCACGACATCGAGTTCAGCCCACGCCTTCTGCACCGCCTTGCCGGCGGCGGTGTCGAGCCCCTCGATGGTGGTGATCTTCTTGCCCTCGAGTGACGAGGCCGGCGTCATGCACGCCCGCGTCGGCTGGCCGTCGACCAGCACGGTGCACGCGCCGCAGGCCATGACGCCGCAGCCGAACTTCGTGCCGGTAAGTTTGAGATCTTCGCGCAGGTACCACAGCAGGGGGCGATCCCCTTCTCCGGTATACTCCTGATCCTTGCCGTTGATGGTGAGCTTCATGGCAACCCTCCGCCTGAGCTGTGTGCTTGTTGACTCGAGTGTCCCACACCGCGCGGCGCGCTACCAGACTTGTAGTGTGAGCACTCGCTCACTATGCACAATTGCGTCCGTGCTGGCGCGCGCAGCGTTTTGCGAGGGCGCTATCTCCGGACGCGGATAACGTAACCGGTTTTGTCTACTGGAATTTCACCGCAACGCCGGTGGCGCGCGAGCCCTTCTTCGACAGCATCGGCGAGTTCATGTCGAATTTTATGGAGATCACCGCATCTGCGCCAAGAGCAAACGCTTTGGCCCGGAGATCTTCCTCCAGCATGTCCCGCGCGGTCTTCTTCGGGAACAGCGAAGTCTGGTGCGCCTCCGCCTCGACGAGGCCGAGCACGGTCACGGCGCGGCCCGCCAGATTGTCCTCCGTCAGCACGATCAGCGCCTGCCCGGCCGGCGCGCGCAGTCCGGGTACAGAAGCCTGCGGGGCAGGGTTCGGCGGCGCCACTGGCGCAGGTGGCGGCGTCGACTGGGCAATGACTGGCGCCGGCGCGGTGACCACGGGTACGGGCGGCGCCGCTTCGACCGTCTGCACCGGCACTGTCGCGACCGGCGCTGGCGGCACGACCACCGGCGCGGGCGTCGGAGCCGCGATCACCGGCGGCGCAACCGGCGCGATCGCCACGGGCGCGGCTACCGCAACCATCGTCTCGAACTTCACGGCCTTGCCGGCGGCGCGGTAGCCCTTCTTCGAGAACATCGGCGAATTGTTTTCGTACTTGATCTCCACCACCGCATCCGCGCCGAGCTTTGCGGCTTCATCGCGAAGCTGCTTGTCGACCAGGTCGCGCGCCGGCGTCTTCGCCATGATGCTCTTCTGATGGATCTCAGCCCGCACTTCCCCGAGCACCCTGTAGCCGCTCTGCGCCGGGCCCTGGACCAGCACGATCTCCGCCGCCGGCCGCGCCTGCTGCGCCATGGCCGGCGTGGCTGCCAGCAACGCCGCCGCGATCACCAGCCCAATACGCGCGATATGCATGTGTGGAACTCCGCCCGGGAGCCCGAACCATAGCTTACATGCGGACGGCGCCAACTGGCCGAGGCATTGGGGCCAGGTCATTTGGAGCCCAGCTCATTTGCGGCAGTGCAGCGTCAGCCCGCATCGCCTCCGCACGCGCCGGAATCCAGCGCTTTCGCAACCTCGATCGGCCCGTGCTGGTGACAGCCCGCCTGCGTCCAGATCGTCGTCAGGATCTCGCGGATGCGTCCTTCGGTGACGCCGTTGTTCGGACACACGCCCGCCATCGGCCCCAGCATGATGTCGAGTTCAGCATCGTTGAGTCCCTTGGCCTTGAGGCCCGCGCGACAAGCCGGCATCGAGTCTGTCGGCGACATGTCCGTCTGCACATAGGCTGGCGGTTGGCCGCTCTGCGGCGGGATGACGTTGGCGCGCTGCCCCTCGGCCGGGGCCGGCGCCGCTAGATACTCCGACTGCTCCTTGATCAGCGCCGCAGTCTTCCTCGCCGCCTCGTCCTGCGCCGCGTCATTCGGCTTGCCCCCCGGACACGCCGCCAGCAGCAGCAGCGAAACCCCGGCCACGATCATCCGCATCCGCTGCGTCCCCTCATTGCTCTTCGCTCGAAGTCTCAGAATGATCCCCGATCAGCTCGAGGGCAATCTTGCGCCGAGCGTTTCGCTTGAAAAGAAAAAGGGCGCCGGTTTCCCGGCGCCCTTTCTTGTAGAGGATTCAGCCTTGCCTTAGGCGAGGGTGAGGTTGGTGGCCGACATCTTGCCGGAGCGCTTGTCGGCGGTTTCCTCGAACGACAGCTTCTGGCCTTCGACCAGGCCGCGCATGCCAGCCGTTTCAAGCGCGCTGACGTGGACGAAGACATCCTTGCCGCCGTTGTCAGGCTGGATGAAACCATACCCCTTGTCCGCGTTGTACCATTTAACAGTTCCCGTATTCATCGGGTTATCCTTGCATTGAGTAGCGACGAACGCGCGAATGCGGTTCGTCTGAGGGCATCGAGATTGTGGGGGGATTTCGTCAGCAATTGCCTTTGAGGGCGTGGCCAAGTTCGTCGGCCGAAACTCGATGAGGAGGGCGATAGGCCCCTATTGCGTCGGAAGCAAGGCCGCAATCGATCTGGCAGGCTCGGCTTGCCGGCGCCTAGCCGGCCAGATCGCGCAGCAGGCTCTCCCAATGCGCCAGTCCCACCGGGATCAGCGCCAGCGGAAAGCGCTCGTTTAGTCCGTGGGCGAACTCGTCCTTGGGATTCATGAATCCGGCGGCGACGCCATAGCTCGGCACGCCCTGCGCCCGGAAATGCATGCTGTCCGTAGCCCCGGTCGACATGTTCGGAATGATCACGGCGTCCGGATGCCTCGCGTGCACCGCCTTGGTCACCGCCGCGAGAACATCCGCCCGCAGCGGCGAGGCCGCCGACACCACCGTTCCCGTATCGACATAGGCGACCACGATCGATGGATCGTTCAACGCCTTCGCCATCTGCATCTGCGTCACTTCCAGCGGTACGCCCGGGAAGATGCGGCAGTTGACCGTCGCCATCGCGCGCTGGGGCAGGGCGTTGGCCGCGTGCCCGCCATCGATCATGGTCGCGACGCACGTCGTGCGAAGCTGCGCCGAATAGCGCGGATCGGCTGAGAGCGTCGCGATCGCGCCAGCGTCCTGCGGATCGGCCACCAGCCGTTTCATTGCATCGCCCACGGGACCGGGTGTCATCGGCGCCGTCGTCCTGAAAAAGGCGTCGGTAAGCTCGCTGCGCATCACTGGAAACGCATAGTCCGACAGCCTGCTCAGCGCCGCCGACAGTCGATAGATCGGATTGCCCGTAGTCGGCACGCTCGAATGCCCGCCAGGATCCGTGATCGTCAGCGTGTAGTCGGCATAGGTCTTCTCGGCCGTCTGCACGCCGTAGACCAGCGCCTTGCCCTCGTCGGTGAGCGCCCCGCCGCCCGCATCCGCGTTCAGCACCAGCTCGGCGCCCTTCAGCCGCGCCGCGAGCACCCTGGTCGACTCCATCTGCGTTTCTTCATCGCCCGACAGGGCGAGGATCACATCGCGCCCCGGCGTCCAGCCTTCGCGCTTCAGCTTCGCCAGCGTCGCGATCACGATCGAGACGTCGCCCTTGTTGTCGAGCGAGCCGCGCCCGAAGACGAACCCGTTCTCGACCACCGGCGTGAACGGATCGCGCTCCCAGTCCTCGCGCTTGGCCTCCACCACATCCATGTGCCCGGAAATCACCAGCGGCTTCTTCGCTGCGTCCGCGCCGCGAAACCGCGCCGTCAGGTACGCCGTCTTGGCGACCGGCACGATCTCGATATCGCCGGGAGCAAAGCCCGCCTCGACCAGCACGCTCTTGATGTAGGCGGCATAGGCTGGCACCTGGCCCGCCCCGTCCACCGTGCGGAACGCCACCGACCGCTTCAGGATCTCCAGCGCCTGCGCCTCGCTGTCACCCGGCTTCTGCGCCGCCGCACCAGTCGTCTGGCACGCAGCCGCCAGCAGGAGCGAACCAAGCAAAGCGTATCGAACCATTCCATCGTCTCCACCGGCGAGACCCCTCGCCAGCACCTCCATAAGCGCCGCAGCCGGGCAGGCAAAGGGCCGTCGCCCAGGCTGTCCCGAAATCGCCGATAGTGCTAATCCAATGGCTCGAGACATCCGTCCCGGTCGAACCAAAGGCGCGGCGGCGAGTTAGTCTGGCTGTCAGCAGCATCCGGAAGAGACCAGCATGCCTCCTCGCGAGCGCGTCGCAATCATCGGTGTCGGCCATGTCGGCGCCGCCACCGCCTACGCCTTGATGCTGCGGGCGCTGTTCCGCGAAATCGTCCTGATCGACAGCGATGCGGCCCTCGCACAGGCCGAAGCCGCCGACCTGTCCGACGCAAACGCCCTGGCGCGTCCCGCCCGGATATGGGCCGGAACCTATGCGGACGCAGCTTCCGCGCGCATCGCCATCATTACGGCGGGCACGGCCACGCATGGCGCCCAGACGCGCCTGTCGGTCGCCTCGCAGAGCGCCGCCATCGTATCGGCATGCGTCAAGGACCTCGCCGGCGCCGGCTTCAAGGGCGTCATCGTCGTCGCCGCCAACCCCGTCGACCTGATGGCGCAGATCGCTTGCCGGCATGCCGGATTGCCCACGGGCCAGGTCATCGGAACCGGCACGCTCCTGGATTCAAGTCGCCTGCGACAGCTCCTGGCGACGCATCTGAATGTGGCGCCGGCTTCGGTGGACGGCGATGTGCTGGGCGAGCATGGCGACAGCGAGGTCGCCGCCTTCTCCACCGTGAGGATCGGCGGCCTGACGCTCGAGCAGTTCTCCAAGGCAGGGCAGGCGCCCGACCACGCCGGAATCGCCAGCGACGTGCGGCAGGCCGGCTACCGCATCGCCACCGGCAAGGGCTTCACCTCCTACGGGGTCGCGACCGCGACGGTCCGTATCTGCGAGGCGATCCTGCGCGATGAAAAGGTCGTGCTGCCCGTGTCCACCCTGACCACCGGACAGTATGGCATTGCGGACGTCTTCCTGAGCCTTCCCTGCATCCTCGGCGCGGCAGGCGTCGAGCGCATCCTCACCCCCAACCTCACCGCCGACGAGCATGTCGGCCTGGTGGCGTCCGCAAACACCCTGAAAAAGGCCCTGGCGGCGCTGGACGCCACCTGACCGCACGCCGGAAACGCACAATCGCGGCCCCGGCGCTGGGTCAATCCGGGCATTCGTCTTCACATTTCGCTGGCGGCGCACGAAGCTCTAGTCGTGGCCCGTCTGCGCCATTATGGTGCCGCCATCAGCGTCAATCCGAAAGGCTTCTCCGTATGGCTACCGGCACCGTCAAATGGTTCAACGAACAAAAGGGATATGGATTCATCCAGCCGGAATCGGGCGGCGGCGATGTCTTCGTTCATATCTC
>JAUYPV010000156.1 GCA_030697555.1 Hyphomonadaceae bacterium | reverse complement strand
GCTCTGCCGGGGCACTCCGCACGATGCGGTATCCGCCATGCGCGCAACGCTCGCGAGCGTGTTCCGAGATTCCAGCGATTTCACGCGGGATCTCAAGCTCGAACTGTTGCCGACGGAGTTCGGCCTCGACAGAAAATCGATCAAGGTCAGCTACAAGTTCCTGGCCGATAGCGGCCGGCTGATGCTCGTCCTCACCGACATAACACAGACCACGCTGCTCACCGAGACGGTTGAACGCGAGCGGAAGCGCTTGGAGATGATTGTGCTCGCTGTCACCGAGGGCGAGGCGTTCGCCGCCCTGGTCAGCGACTACGAGAAATTCCTCACCGAAGAGCTGCCACAGCTGATCGAACGGATCGAAAACCCCTCCGACGCCAGTGAGCTGAGCCGGCGCTTGCATACCTACAAGGGTCTGCTGGCCCAGTTCAGTTTCCATTGCAGCCCGCGCTTTGTGCACGACGTCGAGACCCGGCTCGCCGCGGAAGCGGCATGGACGCCGCAGATCGTGCGCGATGCCGTGGGAGCGGATGTTCTGTTCGCTGAACTCAAGCGCGATCTGGCAAGCGTCACCGATGTCCTGGGTCCCGATTTTGCGCCATCCGGCCGCCGTGTGTTCCTGTCGCAACGTCAGCTGCAGGCGATAGAGCAGGTCGCGCGGGCCACGTTGGCAAGCGATGAAGGACGCGCCGTATCGCCGCCGCTGCGGCTGCTGCTGCAGACTCTCGCCAGCGTGGGCATGCTCGATGTCAAGGCGGCGCTCGCGCTGCACAGCCGCGGTGCGCCCGCTCTGGCGGACCGGCTCCAGAAGCGGTTGGCGCCGATCCGTGTTGAGGGCGATGACGCCAGCCTTTCTCCCGAACGCTATGGCGAGTTTTTCCGCTCGCTGGTGCACGTGTTCCGCAATGCTATCGACCACGGCATCGAAGCTCCGGAGGAGCGAGAGCTGGCGGGCAAGCCGGCCGACGGGTCGATCATCTGCGATGTCCGCGACCGCGGGGATTGGCTCGACGTCGTCATCGAGGACGATGGCCGAGGTGTGAACCGCTCCGCATTGCAGGACAAATTGATCGCTGGCGGGGAGGAGAGGCTGAAGGTTGAAAGCCTCTCCCTCGAGGAGCTTGTCTTTCGCGAGGGGCTGTCATCGCGCAGCGCCGCCAATGAAGTCTCCGGACGCGGCGTCGGACTGGCCGCGGTGAAGGCCGAACTGGATCGGCTCGGCGGCTCTGCCTCCGTCGAAACCAAACAGGGCGTCGGCACGCGCTTCCGCTTTCATCTGCCGACCGGCACAGCCAGTGCGCCGGCCCGAGACATCATCGCCGCCGAGAGGATCGCAGTATGAGTTTGAACACCGCCCGCATGGACCACGAAATCGCCGCGGTGCTTGAAGTGGTCGAGCAGCGCACCCTCTCGTTTTTCCGCGACGAACTCGGTTTGATCGCAACAGGGATCGACCGCCGCCTGCACCACGAGGAGCGCGTCGTGCTCCGCGCAATGACCGCAATCGTCGCCGTTGGCTCGACAGCGGGACTCTATGTCGCCTACAGCTACGATGACTCGCTGATCCAGGCGATGACCAAGCGGTACACAGCAGGACTTTCGATACCTGCTGGAGAAGAAGAACTCTATGTCCGGGAGACTGCGTCGGATATCGTCAACGTCATCGTTGGCAACTGCACGGCCGATCTTGCCCGTCGGGGCGAGACGGTTACCTTGTCGCCACCGGTGTTGATGGTCGGCGCGCGCACAATACAAGGCCGCTCCGAGACGACCATCGCGGCGCTCACTGTGCGCTTCGCGGAAGGCGCACTCGATGTGGCGTTCGTTGGGCCCAGGCTCCTGTTCGACGATCAGCTGAACTACAAGGGAGGAAATTCCTGATGGCGCTCAATGTGATGATTGTGGATGATTCTCTGATCATGATTCAGAAGCTGTCGCTTATGTTCACCGAGCTTGGGCACACCGTCGTGCGGGTAAGCAAGGACGGGGCGGAAGCGGTGCGCGACTATCCGCAGTTCAAGCCGGATCTGGTGACGATGGACATCACCATGCCAGGTGTCATGGACGGCGTCGACGCCATGACGGCGATCAAGGCGGGAAACCCAAATGCGCGTGTCATCATGGTCACCTCGCATGGCCAGGAAGCGATGGTTCTCCGCGCTCTCGAAGCCGGCGCTCTCGGCTATGTGCTGAAGCCGGTCGTCAAAGAGCGACTGTCGGCGATGGTTGACCGAGCTATGGCTCATGTGAGTCACCGATAGGCCTTGGGACGCGAGTTTGCGGCCCGAAGCGATTGCCTTGAAGGTTACCGGCGCGACGGCCGTTTTGCAGAGCGGCGTCTTGCCCTCGGGAATGTGGACCGCGCGTAACGCGCTCCGGTCGCACAGTCAGAAACAGCTGCAAATGCAACGCCGCCAAGTAAAGGCGCCGGTGCTGATTGTATTGGTCCGAAATTCCTTCTAACTCGCGGTCTGTCCGACGTGTAACCCGGCGGGGATGTGATTGGTTAGGTGGGTGTTTATCGCCATCGGCGGCCTGTGGCCCCTGATCGCGTTCGCCGGGGGCCAGGGCTACTCCGTGCTCCTGATGCTCGCCGCCGTCCTGTGCCTGCGCGCGGGCTCTCCGGGCATGAAGCTGCGCCTCTACATGATCGTGGCCTTCGTCGCGCTGGAGTTCATCGCGGCCTCCGCCCGCTGGTCGCCGCGCGACATCAACCTCATCGACATCAACCTGGCGAAGGGCAGCGTCGCCATCCGCTTCGAGGTATTGCGGCTGGCCACATCGCTGCTCTTTTCGGCCATTCTCATTTCAGCGGCAAAGACGCTGACGCCGAAGGAGGGACGCGAGGTCGTGCGCGTCGTCACCATCGCTTTGCTTGTGCAGCTCATAATCGTCGCTGTGTTGGCCGTGTTCGAGAAGCAGCTGCTCCAGGCCTTCACCGTGATCGTGAAGGACCAGGGCGAGGGCGTTCAGAACATTTCGCGCAACGGCATCATCATGGCACTTGCGGCGCCGTTCCTGATCGTCGGCATGGGCAGGACGCAGTCCTTTTCCCGCGCGCTATTCGTGGAGATAGCCGTCTTCGTGGCCGTGCTCGCCGTTCTGCTCACGCGCGAGGTGCAGAACGGCATCGTATCGGTCATCGCGGGACTGCTGGCAGTTGCGGTGGTAAGGCTGTTCCCGCGCCACGGGTTCAGGATATTGGGCGCGACGCTGGCATTCATCGTTGTCTCGACGCCGATTATTTTCGGTTTCATGTCGCGTCATGCCGATGCGCTCACGGCGACAAACTCCTTCGAATGGCGGCTCGCCATCTGGCAAAGAGTGATCGACATCATCCAGAAGGACCCGATCTTCGGGCAAGGCCTCGGCGTCCTCAGGACTATTGACGAGCGCATACCGTCGGGCGTCTTCAAGGGCGAAATGTTCGTGCCTAACCATGCTCACAACGCGGTGCTGCAACTCTGGGCGGAATCAGGCGCCATCGGCGCCTCGCTGGTCGCGATTACCATCTTGCTTGCAGGTTTCCGCATGCCCGAACCGCGCCGTCTCGGCGTGGCCGGCTTCCTCGCGGCGGCGCTCGCCGGCCAGTTCATGGCGATCGCACTGGCATCCTTCGATCTCTGGAACGATTGGTGGTGGGCCTGCGCCGGTCTTCTTGCGGCGCTCACCGTCGTGATGGCGCGGGCCGAGGCTATCGATGATCCGGGTCGCATGCTGGCGTCGGCCACGCCCACACCCGCAGAATGAGCGATCCGGCTGTCGCAGACGCACCGGAGATCACGGTCATCGTGGTCAACTACAATGGCGGCAAGTTCCTGCGCGGATGCTTGGCATCCCTGGCCGCGCAAACCCACGGGTCGTTCGAGACCATACTGGTCGACAACGCTTCGACGGACGGGTCCATCGACACAATCGTCGAAAAGCCTGACCGCCTGACCATCCTGCGCGAGACTTCGAACCACGGCTTTGCGCGCGGCAACAACCTCGGCGCCGGACAGGCAAAAGGCCGCTGGGTCGCGCTGCTCAACCCGGACGCCGAAGCAGCTCCCGACTGGCTCGAGAGCCTGATGCGGGCCGTAGGTGAAAGACCGTCACACCGCATCGTCGCCTCGCTCCAGATCGCGATGAGCGACAACAAAATTCTGGACGGAGCGGGCGATTGCTACCTGGCTTACGGCTATGCCTGGCGCGGCGGCTTCGGACGGTCAGTCAGCGAGACGCCCCAGGCCGGCGAATGTTTCGCCCCGTGCGGCGCTGCGGCGCTCTATCCGCGGGACGTGTTCCTCACCGCAGGCGGATTCGACGAAGGGTACTTCTGTTATCACGAAGACGTCGATCTCGGTTTTCGCCTCAGGCTGTTGGGCGAGCGCTGCCAATTCGATCCACGCTGTCTTGTCCGCCATGCCGGATCGGGCATCACAGGCCGCGCCAGCGACTTCGCGGTCTTCCACGGGGCACGGAATGGATTCTGGACCTACATCAAGAACATGCCGGGCATACTGCTGCTCGTGACCTTCCCGGTGTGGATTGCAGGCACCGCTGCGATCCTTGTCCGCGGTCTGATTACAGGCCGTTTCGGCGCAACAATCCGCGGCCTGGGCGCCGCGCTCGCAGAGCTGGGCCCGGCCCTTCGCGCCCGCAGGGACCTCAAAGAGAAACGCAAGGCGAGCGTCACCGACATCGCCGCGGCGCTATCGTGGAACCCGTTCCGCTTCCTGGCGCGCAAGCCGGACGTACGGCCCTTCCGCGAACCCGCCCAAAGCTAGTCGAACACAATGGTCTTCGAGCCGTGAGTAAGAAGCATCCTTCGATGTGAAGCTTCTCAGCTTCGGCGTGCGCCTCAATTTTCCGATCGAACTTGCCCGTTGGGTTTGCGACGCAAGCCGACCTGTAGCATCAAGGCGGGCAGTCGGCCGAAGCCGCAACCGGGAATGAGCCAAGTGCCTCAACAGAAGAAGCCGTTCCGTGGATTTGGGCTGGGCATCATGCGCCGCTTGCGCGGCACTCGGCCGGATGAGACCGAGCTTGTGATCCGCGAATGCCGGCGCCTGATCCGGGGCGGTGTCTTCTTCGATATCGGCGCGAACGTCGGCCGCGTGTCGGAGGCCGTGCTGCCACACGCCGGACGTGTTGTTGCGGTCGAACCTGATCCGAAAACCTTTGCGGTGCTTTCGGCGAGAATGGGCGGCCGCATCACATGCGTTCAGGCGCTGGTCGGACCGGAAGGCGCCGAGCGAACCTTCCTGTTCAACACGATCTCCAGTGGGAGTTCGACCTCGGTTGCCCCTGAGCACAATCCGCCCGGGCATAACGAGCTGGAGCGTTCCTCCATGCGCGCCGTCAGCCTAGACCGCCTCGCCCGAGAGCACGGGATGCCTGATCTCATCAAGATCGACGTCGAAGGCGCGGAGCTGACCGTGCTTGCTTCGGCCAAGGACGTGCTCGCGAGCAAGCCAATTGTCGTGATGGAGTTCAATACGCTGTGTCTCGCGGTCTTCGGTCGCGTGAATCCGCGGGATGCCATTGAACAGATTCTTGCGATGTTCCCGAGAGTCGAAGCCATAACCGCCGAGGGACGAACCGCCGTTACCGACCCTTACGGCTTTCTGTCAGAGAACATCCTCGCCCATGGCGCGCTGGACAACCTGGTGTGCAGCTGGGACTAGCCGCGGGGCGGCAAGCGCCTTTCGGAGGCGCCAACTGAACGCCGAGGGGATGCCAGAGGGCCGGGCGGCCTAACAAATCCGGCACCCCACGTGACCCGATTTCGCTCTCCGTCACGCCTATAGGTGTGAGAGCAGAGCTGGAGGAGGTCCACACATGAATCTCACGGGTCCCGCGCGGGTTAGCGAGAATTCGAGCATCACGGTCACCGCCAGCGGGTTTGGCGAGGCCTACGCCATCAAGTTCGAGGTCGCCGGGGTGTCCGGCAATGTCGGGTTCAACATCAAGGAAACACGCGGCGCCGCCTCGGTATCGTATACCGAAAGCATGAGTTTTGCCGGATCGGATCGGATCGACGCCTTCGCCCAGGACGAATTCGGCGGCGTCATTGCGCGGGCCAGCCACAGTTTCCAAGTTGCGGGCAGCACCCAGGCCCGGAAAGCCGTCCGCGACGCCGACGGACCGGGCAATGGCGGCGGCTATGTTCTCAATGTCGAGGCCCCACAGCGCACGCAGATCAACGCCGAATGGCGCTATCGAGTCAGCGGTCTTCGGGACATGCATTCGCTTCTTGTCGAACTTTACGGCGCCAATGGCGGCCTGTTCCGCCTCTTTCCGAGGGGGCGGGATGTGATGGAGCACGCCTTCATTCCGTTAGCGCCTGGCCGGACGACCGTCGTGCTGACCGGGCGCGATGCGCGTCTGCGGCCGCTTGTGACGCTTGCCGGCGAGATCGAGGTGACGCCGGCGGGAGCTGTCGGCGGACCTGGGGCCGGAGGCGGCTACGAGCCGCTGGAGACCTTCGCGCCTCTGCCTCCCTTGGGCCTGGCGAAGCCTCCCGTCGCCATTTCGGCGCGCCAGGCCTTGGCTCAAGCCTCGGCGAGCGGCGGTCACG
>JAUYPV010000155.1 GCA_030697555.1 Hyphomonadaceae bacterium | reverse complement strand
CGTGACCGCCGCTCGCCGAGGCTTGAGCCAAGGCCTGGCGCGCCGAAATGGCGACGGGAGGCTTCGCCAGGCCCAAGGGAGGCAGAGGCGCGAAGGTCTCCAGCGGCTCGTAGCCGCCTCCGGCCCCAGGTCCGCCGACAGTTCCTGCCGGCGTTAAAGGGGAGCGCGGGCCCCTCCGACAACAGTGACGTCAAGGCCAGGGAGCCTGCATGACTAGCCACAACGAAGAAAACGCGCGAATTAGGCGTCAGTATTTTGCCTTCCTGCAAGAAGCGCGGCGTCGGTCGAGGCGGTAGCCGCGGCCGTCGACCGGTTTGAGACCGCCAACGGACGGCGGAACTTCAAAACCTCCCACCGGGAGCAAGCCGTCGCCTTCAAGCGGCAGTTGACGATTTCGTGATGGTAATTCACGATTAGGAGTGGCGGGGCTGAAACATGGATGAGCTGCATCGCAACCTTGCGAGCAAGGAAGGCTTGAGACAGGCGCGGCGTAGCAGCCTGACTTTAGGCAAGCCGCAATCGTTGATCCGACTCCTCAACACGGCGTTTGTGGCGGCCGGGACGATCTACCTGGCGATCTTCGTCTATTCCGCCGTGGGTGCAAGCATTCTCGAGCCCTACTCGGACATGATCGACTTGATCGATGACTACTTCCGGGCGGTGGATATGGGCCGGGCCGTCGAGCACCTGCTCGACCCGCATAATTTCCACAGGATTCCCTGGCTCCGCAGTCTCATCGCGGCAGATGTGAGCCTGTTCCGCGGGACAGGTTTGCCATTGGTGGTTGCAGCGGTCATGTGCCTGGCCGGCACGGCGTTGTTGCTGATGATTGAAGTGCGGCGAGTGGCGGGCGGTCTCGCCTTCCCGCTCCTGGCGCTGGCGGGGATGTTGGTGTTCTTGACGGCCAATGCTGCGGGCGTGAGCGTACCGGCGAATACACCCCACGTACTTGCGACCTTCTTCTCGCTCGTTGCGCTCGCCGCCGCAGCGTCCGCGAGTGGTCAGAGCGGCGGCTGGCGCCGCTGGGCCGCAGCGATCGTGTGTGCGGCGGCCGCTTCCCTCAGCTTGGCCACGGCTCTCGTCGTCTGGCCAATCCTCGTGCTCATGGCATGGCATGGCAAAGCGTCGTGGCGGGCCACCAGCTTCGTCGCCATCGCGGGCGGAGCGTTTTGCCTGGCGTACTTGGCGGGGCAATCTGTAGACGCGTCACTACAGCAGGGGTTTGAGCCGGAGGGGCTGATCAAAGCTGCTAAGTACTTTCTCGCCTATCTGGGCTTGCCCTGGGTAAGAGGGTCTAGGCTCCTGGGCGAACTCCTTGGCGCAGGACTGTTGGCGGCATCGGTCTTCGCGTTGATCCGGTTTGGCCCGACGGAAGCAAACCGCACGCAGCGGCTGGCGCTTGGTATGATTCTCTTCTCACTTGGAGGCGCGGCCTTGGCGGCGGTCGGGCGTCGCGACATCGCCTTTGAGGTGGATGTACCGGTGCGCTACGCCATCTTGTTGGCGCCCCTGCACACGGGGCTTCTACTGCTAGCCGCACCCGCCATCGTGCGAGCTTGGGAAAGCCGGCCGCGTTTCGTCGCACACGGACTAATAGCGGCGCTCGCTATCGTGATGGTGCAACAAGTCATGGTCGGGACTGTGGTCGTCCGGGCGGCAGAGCGGGCGCGGCAGACGATAGCCTTGTATCATCAGGGCGGCCGAACGCCGGAAATGCTCCAATGGATCTATCCGGACCTTGCATACGCCGATAATGCGTATGCGGAGATGCTGCGCCGAGGGGTCTTTCTCCGGTGGGTTGGCGGATCGAGGGGCTTCACGTCGCCAGAGACGGCCGGCAACCGAGCTTCGTCGAGCGAGGGCCAAATCCCAAGCGAGACAATCGTGCCAGCGGTGTCGCTTGGGCGCGACAAACACATTGAGGACGTGCCTTGATCCGGACCCCGGCCCGATTCACGCAGAGGCTTTTAGGGGAGTCGGCGAAGTGGCGCCGATGAAGGCTGGGGACGCCTTCGCGGCCATGCGGGGCAGGCGCGTCGCGATACTGGGCGGGCTTGGTTTCATTGGTTCGACGCTAGCGCTCGGGCTGGCAGAATCCGGCGCGGGCGTTCTGATCATCGACAACGAGGCTGCCGGCTCCGGCGCAAATCCAGCAAACCTGCGCGGTTGCGAACGGAAGCTGGAGCTGGTTCGAGGCGATATTCGCGACACCGCCATGCTCAGTCGGCGTCTGTCGGGCTGCGAGGTGATCTTCAATCTCGCCGCGGAGTCCAGCCATTTGGGCTCTATGGATAGGCCGCTCCTGGACCTTAACGTAAACGCCGGCGGCTCTCTTGCTGTGCTCGAAGCGTGCAGAAAAGTCGCTCCGGACGCTGTGATCGTGTTCGCTTCAACCCGCCAAGTCTATGGCCGTCCCTCCTACCTTCCGGTAGACGAAAATCATCCGGTACGGCCGGTGGATGTCAACGGCGTGAGCAAGCACGCCGCCGAACAGTTTCATCAGCTATTCTACAGCGTATACGGCCAGCGCACGATCGTTTTGCGCCTTACCAACGTGTTTGGTCCGCGCATGCGCATCGCCGATGCGCGGCAGACGTTTCTTGGCGAGTGGCTGCGCCGATCGTTTCTAGATGAGCGCTTCGAGGTGTGGGGTGGCCGGCAGCTACGTGATCTCACCTTCGTTGAGGACGTCGCTGAAGCGTTGGCTCTCGCCGCGCAGACTGAAAAGGCGCAGGGCAGCGTGCTCAATGTCGGCGGCTGCGAGCCTATCTCGTTAATCGCCATAGCGGAACACCTCGTCCAGCTCGGGAAACGTGGCGGCTACAGCGTAAAGCCGTTCCCAGCGAACAGAGCGCGCATAGACATCGGCGACTATTACTCGGACGACGCGACTTTTCGCCGTCTCACCGGCTGGGCCCCGCGCACGTCCTTGCCCGAGGGACTCCAGCGCACGCTTGACTATTTCCAGCGGCACTTCGTCGACTACACCGGAGTTTCCGCGGCGTGATACCGCAAGCCAATCCTCTTGCGTCCTATCTGGCTCAGAAAGCCGAGATCGACGCTTCTATTCAGCGCGTTCTCTCAGGCGGCATTTACCTCCTGGGTCCCGAAACCATCGCGTTCGAAGACGAGTTCGCTCGGGCGGTTGGCGCGGGATATGCCGTCGGCGTTGCCAACGGGACAGATGCTCTGTGCCTGGCGCTACGGGCGCTGGGCGTCCGACCCGGCGATCATGTCGTAACCGTATCGCACACCGCGGTCGCCACGGCCGCTGCAATCTGCATGGCAGGCGCCAAACCGGTTTTCGTCGATATCGATCCGCACACATACACCATGGCGCCGGGGGCTCTCGCGGGGGTGCTTTCATCGCTCCAACGGCAGAGTGCGCCCATCGGAGCCATCGTGCCTGTCCACCTTTACGGACACCCTGCCGACATGGACGCGATCGGCGCCATCGCGGACCGCTATGGCGTGCCCGTGGTAGAGGACTGCGCACAGGCCCTGGGCTCTTCAATCGATGGAACACACGTAGGCCGCGTCGGGGCCGCCGCGGCTTATAGCTTCTATCCGACCAAGAATTTGGGTGCGTTCGGCGACGGCGGCGCCGTCACGACGAGCGATAGTGAGGTTGCTAAACGGCTGCGCGCTCTCCGGCAGTATGGCTGGCGCGATGAGGCGCGCATCAGCGCTGAGGCTGGTGTAAACTCCCGGCTCGACGAAATGCAGGCTGCCGTCCTGCGGGTGAAGCTGACGGCGCTAGAAACGAACGTTGCGCGAAGACGCGCGATCGCCGCGACGTATGACGAAGCTTTCTCGGCTCTACCCGTGGTCCGTCCGTCAAGCGCTGCCGGCGCACACCACGCCTTTCATCTCTATGTGCTGGGGTTAGAACAGCGCGAAGAGACAAGGCGCCATCTGGAGGCCCAAGGCATCGGTGTCGCTATCCATTACGCGACGCCGGTGCACCTGCACCCGGTGTTTGCCGGGCGGGCGCCGCCCTTGCCACATACCGAACGGGCCGCGCAACGCGTTCTCAGCTTGCCGATCTATCCAGAACTGAGCGAGGACCAAATCTGGTCCATCATCCGCGCCGTCGTTTCAGCTTTTTAGCTTCTCTCATGCAGCCTGAAGAATACGCAAAGCTCGACGCGATAGAAGATAACCACTGGTGGTTTTACGGTTTGCGCGCAAACCTGGCCGCAGCGCTGCGGCGGGGAGTGCCGCGGGCGCGGGGCCGTCTGCTGGACGCCGGCTGTGGCACTGGCGCCGCCATGCGCCACTTTCGCGGCGTGTTTCCGCTCTTTCAATGCGTGGGCATGGATGTGGACGAAGGCGCATGCGGCGTGGCCCTCGGCAAAAGCGGGTGGCCGGTCTGTACGGCCTCGGTCAACCATCTCCCATTCCGCGACGCATCATTCGACGCCATCGTAAGCGCCGACGTGCTGTGTCATTCGGGCGTGGATGTTGACGCCGCGCTCGCCGATTTCCATCGAACGCTCAGGCCGGGCGGCGTGCTCGTCCTCAGCTTGCCTGCCTATCAGTGGATGATGTCATTCCACGACCGGGCGGTCTCTACCGTGCGGCGCTTCAACCGGGCGCAGTTGCAATCTTGGATGCGGGACGCGGGCTATAGCGACGTTCGCATAACCTATTGGAACACGCTGCTTTTCCCCGTAATGATGTTGCACAGGAAACTCGGCAATCAGGCAGCTTCCAGCGATGTGCGCTCTGTAGCGGCGCCGATCGACGCCATCTTCCGGGCAGTGATGTGGATTGAGAACAGGTTGTTGAGATGGGGGATCATGCTTCCCTTCGGGGGCTCGGTGCTGGTGACGGCAAAGCGCCCCTAACGCCGCCGCTCACGCTAAGCATTGTGATCCCGGTCTACTGCGGCGCAGCTACAATTGGCCCGCTGGTGCGTGCCCTCGATACTCTTGAGATTGATGGCGGATTCGAGATTGTCCTCGTGAACGACGGTAGTCCCGACGCGAGCCAACAGGTCTGCCGGGAGCTGCTGGAAACCTGCCGAACTCCAATCACCCTTGTCCGCCTCTCGCGCAATTTCGGTGAACATAACGCGGTGATGGCGGGTCTCCGGCACGCCCGCGGCGCATGGGTCATCACCATGGATGACGATTTCCAGAATCCCCCCAGCGAGGTGCCGCGTCTGCTGGCGCACGCTCAGGCCTCGGGCATCCAGGTGATCTACGCGCGTTATGTCAGCAAGCGCCATGCGGCGTGGCGCAATCTCGGCAGCGCCTTCGTCAACGCAACGGCTGACTTCTTGCTGGACAAGCCGAAGGGCCTTTACCTGTCGACTTTCCGTTGCATGAGCGGATTCGTAGCGCGGAACATCATCGCATATGCGGGACCATTTCCCTATGTGGACGGGCTCATCCTGCAAGTGACGCAGGATGTCGGATCGCTTGAGGTCGTACACGCTGACCGAGCCAGCGGTAAGAGCAGCTACACGCTGGCTCGGCTGCTACGCCTGAGTTTCACCATGTTCGCCAACTTCTCGATCAAGCCGCTCCATCTGAGCACGCTTGTGGGTTTCATGCTGAGCTCGCTAGGCATGCTCGGCGCCATATTCGTTGTGATCGAGGCGTTGACGTCGGGAGCTACTCCAGGCTGGCCCTCGCTGATGGTTGTCCTGCTGCTGACCTCTGGCGTGCAACTCATCATCCTTGGCGTCGTTGGGGAGTACCTCGGCCGCGTCTTTCTTACTGCCAATGGCAAACCCCAGAGCGTCGTCGCCGCAATTGAGCACGGCGCGGGCACGAACGCGGGCCGCAAGAACACCGCGAACGTCCCATGAGTGGCAGGATAACAGTGGAGATGCTGTCGTGCTTCATTACTTTGCGCTCGGAAGCGCCATTTTACTTGGCGTCGTAGGTCAGCTTTTGCTTAAGAGCGGCGCCCAGGGCGCCGGGACCATTGCACAGCAAATGCTTCACCCCCTCACAATTGGGGGCTTCGGAATCTATGTATTCTCCGGTTTGCTGTACGTGGTCGCCCTCAAGAGCGTACCTGTATCGGTCGCGTTCCCGTCAGTCGCTGCAAGCTACGGGCTTGTCGTCATCGCCGCACATTACCTTTGGAATGAACCGCTGGGTCTGCAACAAGCCGGCGGAATTGCACTGATTGGCGTGGGACTGCTGGTCTTGCACGCGCGCTGAGCTGAATCGACGTTCAAGTCATCCACTGGATGCGCAGGCGAGGATTGCGGCGCTATTTCCGCATTCCGTTTTCGACCCTGCAGGCTTATTCGCAACCCGACGGTTTCTGGACCATCGGCGCCATCGAGGTTCTCGAGGGCGTTGAGCTCCACGGCATCGGGGCGCGCGAGGCGATGCGCGCGACCAGCGCGA
>JAUYPV010000026.1 GCA_030697555.1 Hyphomonadaceae bacterium | reverse complement strand
GCGACGGTGAAATGGTTGGCCCAGAAACGCAGCCAGCGTTCGGAGAAGGAGTCGGGCGTTGCGGCGGCGTGGCGGGCGCGGGCTTCGACTTCGCGCCCGAGGCCTTCGCGGGTTTCGCGCTGGACCTGCTGCTGGATCATCCGCTGGGCGTCGGAACGCGGGGCGTCGGCTGCGGTCTGGCGTTGCGGGCTGCCGGGGCGGTCTTCGGGGGCCATGCCGGAGTAGGCGTCGCGGCGTGCTTCGAACACCTGCTTTACCGAGAGAAGGCCGTCGTCGGGGATGAGAGCGGCGTCAGGCCTGATCTGCGCCTTGAGCCAGCCGCGCGGGTCGCCGGAGGCGGCCGCGATCTCGCCGGGACGCGCGCCCATGCCGAAACGGGTTGCAGCGATGGCGCCCTGTAGCTGGGACATGAGGTCAGCCTCCTCGATCCAGTGACGAGATGTTAGCGCGGGGCGGGATGGGAAGTATGTCGGCGCCCACGGGGATTTGTATCAAAATGTCCCGTGAATTGGCGGTGAACGGCGGCTATCCTGCTGAAATGTCAGAGCAACCCACGCCTTCCCGTCCAGCTGATTTCAGGTTTTTCGAGCCCATGCGGGTGCGCTGGGCCGATGTCGACATGCAGGGGATCGTCTTCAATCCGAACTATCTGGTCTACGCCGACAACGGGATGACCGAGTACATGCGGGCGGTGGGGTTCCCCTATCCGCAGGCGCTCCTGCCGTTTGGGGCGGATATCTTCGCGGCGGGATCGAGCATCGACTTCAAGGGAAGCGCTCGGTTCGACGACATGCTGCGCGTGGGGGCGCGGATCGAACGGTTCGGCAGGACGAGTTTCCGGTTCCGCATATCGGCCTTCCGGGGCGATGAGCTGCTGAACGACATACGCACCACGTATGTCTGCGCAACGCCGGGCGAGGATCGCAAAACGCTGCCAGTGCCGGCGAAGTTCATCGAGATCGTCGAGGCGTTCGAGGCGGTGAAGCCGGAACGCACTTAGTCGCCCCAAACTAGTCCCCAATGTACCGCGCGCGGGGGCGGATGAGGCGGTTGGTTTCGCGCTGTTCCATTGCGTGGGCGAGCCAGCCGGTCATGCGGGCGAGCGCGAAGATGGAGAAAGTGGCTTCGGCCGGCAGGTAGAGTTCGCGGGTGAGTGCGGCAAGGGCGGCGTCGCAATTGGGCTTCTCGCCGGTCTCGGCCTCAATGGCGCGGAGGACCTTGGCGATGGGCGCGGAGGGTTTCAGGGCCTTGAGCAGGTTGCGGGCGCGGATGTCGCCGTCGGGATAGAGCGGATGCGACCAGCCCGCGATCTGGTCGCCGCGAGCGATCATGGCGCGCAGGTCTGCGCGCATGTCTGGCGCGGTCAGCAGTGCGTCGAGCTGGGCGAGCGCGCGAACAGGCGCTTCGCCGTGGAGCGGGCCGGCGAGCGTTGAGAGGCCGGCGAGCGTACAGGCGGCGAGTGGTGCGCCGGTGGACGCCGCGATGCGGACGGCGAAGGTGGACGGGTTCAGCTCGTGGTCGCTCATGAGGACGAGCGCGCGGCGGATGAGGTCGGCTTGCCTGCCTTTGACGCTCCACGCGGCGGCTAGCCGAACGTGCAACCTGCCCTCGCCTGTGTGGCCGACGAGAGCGCCGGCGAAGCCGTGGAGGATCGACCAGGCGTCGCGCTGCAGCGCGGCGGGGGCGCGGCCGAGCGAAGGCGCATCGCTGGCGGCGCGATGGGAGAGGTAGGCGAAGGCGCGGGCCTTGGGTGTGGCGCCGAGCGATTTTGCGCGGGGCGTGTCCGTTGCGGCCTCCTCCGTGCGCCACAGCAGGCGCGCGATGTCTTCGAGCGTGGATTTGTCCGCGAGCGCGGATGCAGACTTGCCGCGATAGATCAGCTCGCCGTCGCGGACGGTGGAGATGGCGCTTTCGAGGACGGGTTCGCCCCAGGAGATGGCGCCGGCAGCAACTTCGGAACGGCGGCGCGCGCCGCGGCGGCGACCGCGCAGCTTCTTGATGTCGCCGGCGGCGTAGAGGCTGCGGCGGGGATCTTCGTCGTCAGCCTTGGCGCGAACGAGGCCGCGGCTGACATAGGCATAGAGCGTCTGGCGCTGGACGCTAAGTTCGGCGAGCGCGTCTTCGACTGCCAGCCATTCCATGACGAAAAAGCCTTATGTTGATTATATTGATCAATCTTGACCAATAGCGTCATCGATCGCCATTTCTGCTCCGTCAGTCAAGGAGCGATCGATGGACGCAGGCCTGGAAAAAGTCGTGGCGGCGGAGACCGTGCTTTCGGATGTGGACGGCGCGAACGGCCGGCTGATCATCCGAGGGAAAGACGTCGAGGACCTGGCGCAGGCGTTCGACTTCGAGGCGACGGCGCATCATCTCTGGTCCGGCTTCTTCGAGGGCATGCCGAGCGCGGCTGAATTGAAAGCGGCGCTGGGCGAGGCGCGGGTTGCTGCGTTCGAAAGGCTGAAGCCGGATTTTGCACGGCTGGCGGGATTGCCGGAGGTGGAGGCATTGCGGGCGGCGCTGGCGCTTGCGCCGGATGGGCATGATCTTGGCTCGGCGATCGACCTTGTGGCGACGACGGCGGTAGCGAGCGGCGCCATAGCGCGACTGAAAGCGGGCGCTGCGCCGCTGGCGCCGGATGCGCACGCGGGCCACGGCGCGGACCTGTTGCGCATGATCCGAGGAGAGGCGCCTTTGCCCGAAGAGGCGAAGGCGCTCGATGCGTATCTCGTGACGATCTCGGATCACGGGCTCAATGCTTCGACCTTCGTGGCGCGGAGTGTCGCCTCGACGCGCGCCGGACTGGGCTCGGCGGTGATCGCGGCGCTATCGGCGTTGAAGGGTCCCCTGCACGGTGGTGCGCCGGGACCGGTGCTGGACATGCTGGACGGGATCGGGACGGCCGAGCGCGCAGAAGGGTGGATTCGCGAGGCGCTGAACCGGGGCGAACGTCTGATGGGGTTCGGGCATCGCGTCTATCGCACGCGCGATCCGCGCGCCGATGTGTTGAAGCGCGTGGTGGCGTCGCTGCCTGCGAGTTCGGGACGGCTCGCGCTGGCGCAGGCGCTGGAGGGGCGCATCCTGCAGCGGCTGGCGGCGGAGAAACCGGACCGGAAACTCGACACCAATGTCGAATACTACACAGCGATCCTGCTCGAGGCGCTGGGCGTGTCGCGCGGGTTGTTCACGGCGATGTTCGCGAGCGGGCGCGTGACAGGCTGGATCGCACATGCGCGCGAGCAGCTTGCAACCAATCGGCTGGTGCGGCCGGCTTCGGTCTATGTCGGACGGAAACCGGCCAGCAGCGTAGCTGCGTAACTATTTCGCACCGGCTTCTGCCATCTGCGCCTTGTCGAGCGCGTCCTTGCGGAAGTTGGTGCGGACGCCGGACGGTGCGCCGAACTCCATGAGCTGGTCGGCGCTGGCCGTGTATTTCGGCCAGGCAGGGCCCGAAGCGCATTTAGGCTCGCCCGTCCTGGCGAAGCCGACCCAGCAGGAGTGCATCAGCACGGCCATCGCCTTGTCTTCTTCCGTAGGCGTCGGCGGAGCAGCGAGGGAGCTGTTGGCGGCGGCGGGAGGCGCGCCCGCGGATCGCATCTGGCCGCCGAAGACGTAGGAGATTTCGGCGGCGTGGGCGGCGCCGGGCGAATCCGGCGTGCGGCGTTCGGTGGCGACGTAGGAGAAGAAGTAGAGCCAGCTCGGCTTGCCGTCGGCGGACTTGGCGGCGATGAAACGGGCGGGCGCGCCAGCCTGGGAATTGGTCCAGGCCGTTTGAGCTTCGCCCTGCAGCTGGCGGGCGAGCGAGGCTTCGTAGCTGTTGGAGCCGACGATGAGCGGCACGTCCATCGTATGCTTGTTGGCCATGGCCGAGAGCGATGTCTCGGTCATGTAGCGCCCGTCGACGATCGGGAAGCGCGCGCCATTGGCGGCGGCAACCAGCTTGTCGGCGGGGATGGCCTTGAGGTCGGCGAGCGTTGCGGTCTCGGCGGCGCCGGCGCGGACGACCAGCGCCTTGCCGTCGGCTTCAGCTTCGACAAGCGGCGCGGAGGCGCCCCAGGTGATGTTGGATTCGAGCATCGCCTGGTGGAACAGGCCTTTCGAAGATTTGAGGCCGAGCAGCGCATAGATGTCGATCGCGCCGGCCGACTCGCCGAACACAGTGACTTTGTTCGGATCGCCGCCGAACGCCGAAATGTTCTTCTGCACCCATTGCAGCGCGGCGGTCTGGTCCATCAGGCCATAGTTGGCGAGCGGGTCGGCCTTGGCCGCAGCCTTGGTGAGTTCCGGGTGGGCGCAGAAGCCGAGCGCACCCATGCGGTAGTTGATCGTCACCATGACGACGCCGCTCTTCGCGAAGGCGGCGCCGTTGTAGATCGAACCGGAGCCATTGAGGTTGGAGCCGCCATGGATCCACACCATCACCGGTGTCTTCTTCGCATCCTTCGGCGCGAAGACGTTGAGATAGAGGCAGTCCTCAGAGACCGTCGCTTCAGCACCGAGGCGGGAGTTCTGCGCGCAACTCGGGCCGGATTCGGTAGCGGCGCGTTCGCCAGTCCAGCTCGCGACGGGCTGCGGGGCTTTCCAGCGGAGGTCGCCGACCGGCGACGCGGCGAAAGGAATGCCCTGGTAGCTGACGATGCCCTCGGAGGCTTCGCCGACCAGAACGCCGCTGGCGACCTTGGCGCGTGGCTTGCCGTCGGCGGCCGCCGTGGTGAGTTCTGGCCCGGCGGCACAGGCGCTGATGAAGCCTAGCGCAAGTGCGCCCGCGAGCAGACGTTTCATGTTTCTCTCCCCGTCAATGCTTTCCGCCGGGCCGTCCCGCTCGGTCGGGTTTCGAGCGCGTTATAGACCCGGAGTCGCGGACAGGTAAAACGCATCGCGCGCTCCATGGCGCGCACGAATGCGAGATCGGCCACGCCGCGGCAGCAAATAACGCCGCTAGATCGGCATCCGCATGATGTCCTGGTAGGCCTTGATGACCTCGTCTCGCACGGCGATGACGGTTTCGAGCGTGGCCTCGGCGGCGGCGACGGCTGTCACCACGTCGACGAGATCCGCCTTGCCCATGGCGGCGTTGGTGATCGCGCCTTCGGCCATGGCGCCGGCCTGGCCGACGGAGCCGACGGCGGAGTTGAGGAGATCGCCGAAGGCCGGGCCGATGCCCTGCGCCGGTTGGGCGCCGCCGCTACCCGAGATCGCCTGCGCCGTGTTGGCGTAGGCCTTCATCGCTGAAACACCGAGATCGGACATCTAGCTGTTCCTACGCTTTCAGGAGGCCGACGACGCCGAGCATCATGGCGCGGCTCGACTCGATGACGTTGAGGTTGGCTTCGTAGGCGCGTTGCGCCTCGCGAAGATCCGCCATCTCGATGAGGGCGGAGACGTTCGACGTCTTCACATAGCCGCGCGCGTCGGCGGCGGGGTGGGAGGGATCGTACTTTTCCGGGAAGGGCGTGGTGTCGAGGCGCGAGCCGGTGACTTTCACCGTGTCGGCGTGGATCTCTCGATCGTAGAATGTACGGAACACCGGCGCCTTGCGGCGGTACGGATCGCCGCCGGGCGTCGAGGCCGTGGTGTCGGCGTTGGCAAGGTTCTCTGCGGAGATGCGGATGCGCACGGTCTGCGCGCGCAATCCGGTCGCCGCCGCCGACATGGCGGAGATGAGTTCGGAGGACATGTTTGTCTCCTAGAGGCGCTAGCGCTTCACCGGGTCGGTGAGCGCGACGCCAGCCGCAGCAGGCCCAGACTCTTCTGGTAAAGGCCAACCATGGTCTCGAAATCCATTCGGGTTTCGGCGATCTTCATCATCTGCTCCTCGACCACCACGGCGTTGCCGTCGAGCGTGGTTTCGGAGTCGGGTGTTCTCTTCGAACTGATGCCGAGCGAGGCGCCGCCCGGGGGCGCCATGTGGCCGGCCTGGGTGGCGACCATGGCGGTGCGGCCGGGGCCGCTCGCCTGCCCGGCCATGCGCTGCAAGGTCGCAGCGAAGCCGTCCTGGTCGATGTCCTTCGGGACGAAGCCCGGCGTGGATACGTTGGCGACGTTCTCGGCGATGACTTTCTGGCGTTCGCCCAGCATCTGCAGGCGCGCCTTCATCATCGAGAAGACTGGCATCTTGGTCGGATCGGGCATGGGCCGCCTCGCGTTTCACTAGGCAAATTCGACCTGTTTCCTTAAGGCGCGATTAAGGGCCGCCCCGTTTCGTTAACGTGTCGTTTACCGGCTTTTCCGAAGGGTTAACCCGTTATGTGAAACCGGAACCGGCCCGAATGGCCGGGGAAACAGCGGCCAGTCCTGAACATGGACATTTTCGACGCCCTCAAGGCCATCGCCGCGCTCGCCTTCGTGCTGGGCATCCTGCTGGGCTTTGCCTGGCTGCTTCGCAAGTATGGCGGCACGCTAGGCATCAAGGTGGGGCAAGACGCGTCCGACCTGCGCGTCGTCGAATGGCGCTCGCTCGACATGCGGCGCAAGCTGGCGGTGATCCGCTGGGACGGGCGCGATCACCTGATGAGCCTGGGGCCAGCCAATGACGTGCTGATCGCCAGCCGTGTCGCGCCGCTCTCGCCTGCTAAGCCCGATGGCAAGACCGACAGCAAGACGCCCGAAGCGGCCAATGACGAGGCCGGCTCATGATCGGTCGCGTTGTTCGGATTCTGTCGGTTGCGGCCGTCGTGGCAGTCGTCACACCCGAGGCGCTGCCGCAGACCGTGTCGGTGGATCTCGGCACGGGTCAGGGACTGACCTCTGGCATCGTACAGCTCATTGCCGCGATCACGGTGCTGTCGCTGGCGCCGTCCATTCTCGTGATGACCACTTCGTTCGTGCGGATCGTGGTGGTGCTGTCGCTGCTGCGCACGGCGATCGGCCTGCAGAACGCGCCGCCGAACTCGGTGGTGATCTCGCTGTCGCTGTTCCTCACCGCCTTCGTGATGGCGCCGACCTTCTCGGCGGCCTACGAAGCGGGCATTGCGCCCTACATGGCGGAATCGATCACGCTGGAAGAGGCGATCCCGCGGACGCTGGGGCCGGTGCAGGCCTTCATGGGAGAGCATGTAAACCCTGAAGACGTGGCGCTCTTCGCCAACATGGCCAAGATCCAGAATCTTCAGAGCCCGGAGCAGGCGCCGTTCCACGTGCTGGCGCCGGCCTTCATGATCTCGGAACTGAAACGGGCGTTCGAGATCGGCTTCATGGTATTCCTGCCCTTCCTGGTGATCGATCTTGTCGTGTCGTCGATCCTGATGGCGATGGGCATGATGATGCTGCCGCCGGTGACGATCTCGCTGCCGTTCAAGCTGATCTTCTTCGTGCTGGTGGACGGCTGGCGGATGCTCGCGGGCTCCCTTGTCGAGAGCTTCATGGCGGGTCCGCCCATATAACGGCGCCAGCGAGCGAGCTATAATTTGCTTCTAGCATATTGATTGGCGGAACCGTTTCGCGCTCCGCGCAAAGGCACTACAAGCCGCTCCATGGCAGACGACCTTACCCAAACCCCGAGTGAAGACGGCGAAGAGGTTGCGGAATTCTCGCCGCTTCATCCCGTGTTCGCCGGCGCGCCCGAGAGCGTGACGTTCCGCAAGCTGCGGAAGCGGCTGGTGCGCCAGACGCAGGAAGCCATCCGCGCGTTCGGCATGGCGCCGGCGGGAGGCGTTGCGGGGGCGAAGCGGCCGCGGTGGCTGGTGTGCCTGTCGGGGGGCAAGGACAGCTACACCCTGCTCTCGGTGCTGCTGGACCTGCAGTGGCAGGGCGCGCTGCCGGTCGACCTGCTGGCCTGCAATCTCGACCAGGGCCAGCCAGGTTTTCCGAAGGACGTACTGCCGAACTATCTCGCGCGCGTCGGCGTGCCATACCGCATCATCGCCGAAGATACATATTCGATCGTCACGGAGAAGGTTCCGGCGACGAACACGTACTGCTCACTGTGCTCGCGCCTGCGCCGCGGAATTCTCTACCGCGTGGCGCGTGAGGAAGGATGCGAGGCGGTGGTGCTGGGCCATCATCGCGACGACTCGCTTGAGACCTTCATGCTCAACTTCCTGCATGGGGGGCGGCTGGCGGCGATGCCGCCGAAGCTGGTGAACGATGCGGGCGATGTCTACGTGCTGCGGCCGCTGATCGGCTGCGCCGAGGAGGACATCCGGAAATTTGCGGGGCTGATGCAGTTTCCGATCATTCCCTGCAATCTCTGCGGCTCTCAGGAAGGCCTGCAGCGCATGGCGGTGAAATCCATGCTGGACGAGTGGGAGCGCAAGAACCCCGGCAAGCGGCAGATCATGTCGCGCGCGCTGGCGCATGTGCGGCCGTCGCACCTGATGGATGGCGAGCTGTTCGACTTTGCTGGGCTGGAGCTGGGCGCGCCTGGCACGAAGGACGACGGACTCTAGGGCCTACTGCGCGCCGCCCGCGGCTGGCGCGGCGGCGGCGCTCTGATCCAGAGCGGGCTTTGCCGGCATGGCCTTGGGCGCTTCGAAACGCTTCTTCAGAGCGCCGGAGAAGGCATCGACGCGCGGCGCATCGGCAAGACGGCGGACCGCTTCGGAGAGCGCGGCGCCGGAACCATCCGATTGCGACGTGATGAGATCGAAGCTCGGCTTGTTGGGGCTGCCAGCGAAGGCGCCGGCATAGCGGCGAAGATCCGCGATCAACGCCGGGTCCTTGGCCATGCGCGCGGCGATGGCGGCCTTGAGGGCGATGTCGGCGTCCTTCGCCATGGCGTCGCCCGGCGGCGGCAGCATCGACATGAAGGCTTTTGTCGATTCCGCCCATTTGCGGTCGCGCCAATAGGCTTCGGCGAGAAGCGATTTGGCTTCGGCGCCCGCGAGCGGTTCGACCAGTTCGATCACGTGGTCGTAGCGGCCGAGATCGCGATAGGCGGCGGCTTCGAGCAGGCGGCGTTCCAGCGCCAGCTCCGGCGGCACGCCTGGCAGGCGCGTCGAGTTGATGGCGGCGAGCGCACGGTCGGGGCGCTTGTCCCAGAGATAGATGGTGGCGAGGTCGACGGCGATTGCCGCCTTGCCGACGCCGCGCATGCGGTTGTCGACCTGGTACTGCAGGAGCTGCGCGGCGGGTTCGAGCAGGTCGAATGCTACGAGGCGCTGGGCGAGCTTGCGCACCATCTGGTCGCCGTCCGTGCCGATCGGCGTCAGGTCGTCGGCGAATTCGTAGAACAGGGCGAGCGCCTGGATCGGGTCGAGCCGGTCGGCCTCGCCGTTGAGGAAGAGGCGGCGGAAGTAGTCGGACAGGCGGATGCGGAGTTCGCGTGCACCTGTGGCGTCGGCGTCGCGCAGGGCGGTCGACTGCGCCAGCAGCAGGGCGTCGCGGAAGCGGCCGACGCGCATATACTGATCGGCGAGGATGCCGACGGTCGACATTTCCACGTCATCGCCACGCCAGCGATAGCGGAGGGATTCGAGTTCGCCGGCCGCGTCGTTGGCGGTCATCTTGCCGGCGATGACGCCGAGCTCGAGACGCCTCAGTTCGGCGCGTACGGCCACGGGCTCAGAGGCTTCCTTGGAGAGACGTTCGAATTCGGGGTAGGCGGCGCCGGCCCCGTCGATCACTGCGGTCAGGCCGGCCAGCACCAGCTGGCCGCGTTCCTTCGTTTCCTTGTCACCATTGGCGATGGCCTGTTCGGCGTTGCGGCGCGCGACATCGTAGTCGTTGGTGTGAAGCGCGGCCTCTGCCCAGGCGGCGGAGAAAGTGGCCGACTTGCTCGGCGGATAGGCGAAGACCTGGTCGCCCGCCGTACGGAAAAAATCGCCCGCGCGTTCCCATTCGGAACGTTCGACCGCGACCAGAGCGCGCCACAGCGAGGCGGAGCGGTCGCCGCGCAGCGCGCCACGGGAGAGATCTTCATCGGCCGGCGCCAGGCGGTTCGCCATGTAGTTGGCGGCGCCACGCAGGCCGAGAAAGACAGGGTCCTGTTCGAGTTCGGGGCGCTCTTCCACTGCAACCTTCAGCACGCCGAGCGCTTCGAGATCCATCTCGTGGCCGAGATAGAAGCGGACGAGATCGATCATCGCCGCGCCGCCTTCGGCGGTGGCGGGATCGACCTCGGCAGCGACGGCTTCGAGTTTCGATTGCTTCTTGAAGAACTCCGGGCCTTCGCCCTGCCCCCAATTGGCGAAGTCGATGAAGGCCGGATTGGCGGCGACCTTCGGCAGTTCGGTTTTCTTGTCGGCTGGCGTGTCGGGAACGGTCTGCGCTCCGGCGAGCATCGAGACGACGACGCGTTCGCCCTCGATGGTGACGCCGACATTGTCCGACTTCGGTGAAATGGCGAGGCCGTGCGCGGTCGCAGGCAGGGAAGCTTCGACGAAATCGCGCGGCGTTGGCGATGCCGACGACGGGCCATAGGAGACAGCGGCGGCGACCATGTCGCCGATCACCGGATCCTCGAACCAGACAAGGCCGGTGGCGCCGACCAGCATGGTTTCGATGCGCGCGCGCGCGCCGTCGCCGGACCTGCGCTCGGGCTTGAGAAAGCGCTGCGGCTTGAGGGCCGAAGGCGCAAGACGGATGGTCCAGCTCGAGTCCGACGACTCGGCCGAAACCGTGAGGCCTTTCGGCGCCTCGATCCGCAGCATGGTGGCGTTCTTGCCGCGCATGGTGCGGACGCGATAGCCGGTGGGCAATTGCGTCTGGTCGATCTTGAGGTCGGCGTTGGCGGCGAAAACGGCCCACACCGCCGAGCCGCGCGAGAACACGGCGGCGGGTGCCGGCGCGGCGAAGGTCGCTTCCAGCTCAAGACCATTGACCAGCGGGCCGATCTTGACGTCGACGACGCCGCTGCGTGGCGCGGGATCGGCCCAGTTGCTTGACATGTCGGTGACACGCTCCGGCCCGCCGAGCGTTGCATCAGCCATCGCCTTCTCGTCGGCGGCTGTTTTCGCCTTGGCTTCAGCGGCGATTTCCTCGTCACTCTTGAGCAGCGCCTTGGGCGGCGGGAGCAGGATGGGTTTTTCCTCGGCCTTGGCGGCGACCGGTTCCGGCTTGGGCGGCGCCTTGGTCTCGGCCTTCGCCGCCGGTTTAGCGGCGTGGTCCTGCGGATCAACCGGCGGAGGAGGCTTGGTGATGTCGATGACCAGCACCTCGCCTTCGAGGAAGTGCTTGATCGGGAACTTGTCCTTCGAGGTGATGGTGACGAGATAGCCCTTGTCGGTATTCTCGGCTTGGAAGTCAGCAAGGTTCGGCGGCGGCGTGATGTGGAGGTAGGCGAGATCCGCCTTGGCGCGTCTGGAGAAGAGGAGCTTCAACACGCCCTCTTCCTGGCCCGCGACCTTGTAGGAGACCTTACCTGGCCAATAGAAGGCGATGCGCGAGGAATCAGCCGCGTGGCTGCCGCGCACTTCGAGATTTTCCATCGCGACGGGCGCGGGAATCGCAGAGACGCGTTTTGCTTCGGCTTCCGCGGCGCGCTTGGCGGCGAGCGGCGAGACGACGCCGGGCGGGTTGGCCTTCAGTTCCTTCGGCACCAGATCGACCGCGGCGAGATCGATCGAGGTCGAGACGTGGAGACGCGATGGCTGCTTGAGGCCGATGCGGGCGGTCTTGCCGTCGGCGTCCATGCGCGTGGCGGCAGCCCAGCTCGGCAGGCCTTGCTTGAGGGCTTCGAGATTGACGGTGACTTTCTGGTCGAAGCGGAGAACCAGCACCTGGTCGTTGCCTTCGACTGTGGCAGCGATCTTCGGCGCGTTCTCATCGCCATCGCCCCACTTTACAGTGATGCGGCCATAGCCCTGCGTTTCCTTGAAGGAGAGCGTGACGGGACGGTCCGCAAACGCGGGCGCAGCTACGCCAGCCACCATCGCGCCCGCGAGCGTGAGGCGGATCGCCCAACCGGAGGGAGGGCGCAGGCGTGTCACGTCGGCGTCTTCGGCAGGCCGTCTAGGCCGGCAGGCGGCTTGACGAGGTTAGCCAGCATCTGTGTGAGCGCTTCGGCGCGCTTGGACTGCATCAGCGACATGACCGAGGCGAGGTTGGCCGGCTTCATGCTCTTGGCCAGGTCGATGAGAATCTGATCCTCCATACCATCGAAAATCCTGGCGGCGTCCTTGGGCTTCATTGCCTCGTAGGTCTTGACCAGGGCGGTCATGCGTTCGTCGCGCTTGGCGTCCATCGCGGTGAGCAGTGTCTGGACCTGCGATTCGACTTTCTTGAGATCGACGATCTGATCCTGCAGGCGCTGTTCAGCGGCGGCGGCGGCCTGTTCGCGTGTTTCGACGGCGACTTCACGGTCGTCCAGCGTCTTGCGGCGGTCGGAGAGGCTGCGCAGCACCAGGATTTCCTGCGACGTGACGCCGAGTTCGGCGGCGTAGTCGAGACTGGGCAGGCATGTGGCGGCGTTGGGCGCCAGCCCAGGCGTAGCGCCGCCGGTGGCTGGAGGCGCGGGTTCGACCGCGTGATCGCCGACGCCGGCGGTGAGCGCGGTTTCCGGCTTCGGGCCGGCGTCGGCATCTGCATCAACGGCCTGGGCGACCGCCTGATAGATATCGACGCCCTTGAAGGCCAAAGCCCCGATCGACACGGCGATCAGGGCCGGCAGGAGACGAACCCGGGACATGGGCGACCCTTCCTAGAGAACGCTGCGCCGGCGCAGGGTGAAATCGACGTTGCCGCGGCCATCGTCACCACGCCCACGTTCAGAGGACGCCTCGCGGAACAGCGGTGTGGCGGCCATGGCGCGGGCCTCGTCGATCTTCGCTTGCAACTCGCGGCCGGCGGCGTCTGCGGAGCGGCGCATCGCGGTGACGGCGTTTTCGGCGTGAATGACCGAGGATTGAAGCTCCTTGGCAGCTTCCATCATGCGCGTGTTGCCGGTGCGTAAGGATTTGAGCTTGCCATCGAGCCGCATGCAATAAGCGATTGTGATCAACAGGAGACAGGCGAGGACGATCTCGATCGTCATCGAATAGATGTTGATGTTGGTAAGCATCAGCGAGCCTCCATTACGCGTTTCTTGGCCGCGTGGGTGATCGGGGCCTCGACGCGCATCGCCACTTTCTGGCCGATGCGGCCGACCTGGCCGTGAGTGAGATGGATATCGCCGCACATCAGCTGGGCTTTGGAGTCGGGCGTGGCGTTCATCACCAGCGTGTCGCCGACCTGAAGGTTCATGATCTTGCCGAGCGGCTGGGTGAACTCGTCGAGCACCACGCGCAGCGTCGTCGGCGCCGACCAGAGCTCGGTGGCGAGGTGGCCTTCCCAGATGTTGTCGCGGCCGAACTTCTCGCCCATGAAGTTCTGCAGCAGCATCTTCCGGATCGGTTCGAGCGTGGCGTAGGGGAGCAGCAGCTCGCAGCGCCCGCCGCGGTCTTCCATGTCGATGCGCAGCTTCACCAGGATGGCGGCGTTGGCGGGCTGGGCGATGGCGGCGAAGCGTGGGTTCGTCTCGATACGGTCGAGTTCAAAATCGACGGCGGTCAGCGGATCGAAGGCCTTGCGAGCGTCGTGCAGGATGACTTCGACCAGCCGCGTCACGAGGACGCGCTCGATCGTGGTGTAGGGCCGCCCCTCGACGCGCATGGCGACCGTGCCCCGGCGTCCGCCAAGCAGTACGTCGACGATCGAGTAGATCAGATTGGAATCGACAGTGAGCAGACCGAAATTGTCGAGCTGCTTGGCCTTGAACACGGCGAGGATGGCCGGCAGCGGGATCGAGTTGAGATAGTCGCCGAAGCGCATCGACTGGATGGCGTCGAGCGAGACCTCGACGTTGTCTGAGGTGAAGTTGCGCAGGCTGGTGGTCATCAGGCGTACGAGGCGGTCGAACACGACCTCGAGCATCGGAAGACGTTCGTAGGACACCAGCGCCGAGTTGATGAGCGCGCGGATGCCGTTGCGCTTCGCGCCGTTCTCTTCTTCCAGCGAGAAACCGAGAAGGCTGTCGATCTCGTCCTGGTTGAGAATGCGCTCCGAGCCGACGGCGGCCTGCGCCAGCGACGGCTGCGCTTCCGGCGGACCGCCGTGCGCCCCACTCTGGGCCTTGTCGACCTCCCACGCACCTTCGGCGCCTTCCGGTTTACCGGAGGCGACGGAGGCATCCCAGGCCTCAGCCATTTCCTTGTCGGTGGTATCCTCGGCCAACGCGCGGTTCCCTACTGTATCAACATGCCTTCGATCAGCACCGCATCGATCTTCGCCGGCGCCATCACGATATTGAATCGCTTCATCAGCTCCCGGCGCAGACGGTATGTGCCGGCCGAGCCATTGAGGTCTTCCACGCGAAGCTCGCGCAGGAAGGTGGTGAGCTGATCTTTCATCCGCGGAATAGCCGACGGCACTTCGTCGAAGGACGACGCGTCACTGGCTTCGAGAACAAGTTCGAGCTTCAGGAATTGCGCGCGCTCGCCCTCGGGGCCCGCGAGGTTCACCATGATGTCGGGCATGGCGTAGTAGCAGGCCTCGCCTTCCTCGCATTCGAGGAGGTGGCCGACATCGCTTTCGGCGCCGGCGGTTGCGGTGGCGCCGCCGCCGTGGTCGTCCTTCTTCTCGGCTTTCTTCTCGGGTTTCTTGTCGTGACCGGCGGCGGCTTCGCCATGAGCCTCCGCGGTCTCGGCCTTCTTGCCGCCGCCGAGCAGCATCATCGCTGCCGCCCCGCCCCCGCCCAGCACCAACACTGCGGGGAGGACGATGAAGAGGATCAGCGTCTTGCCGGCCATCTTCTTCTTGGCTGGAGCTGCGCCCTCCTCGCCTTCGGCCACCGCGGGCTTTTCAGCCTCCGGTTCCTCGGTCTTCTTGGCCTTTTCCTTCTTGGCCATGGCGGGCGGACCCTCGCGAAAATTCTGAATCTAGATCACCCCGGACACACCCGGGGCGACCGGCAAAATCGACCGCCTATGGTTAAGGATTGGTTCCGATGGGCAAAACCTGCCGGGTAGAGCCTGCCGTGACAGGCCGTTCCGGCAACACCCCGTTAACCGTGAAGCCGCAGGATACGGCACAAATTCATGTGGCCGGCGCAGAAGACGCGGTCGCGGGACAGCCTGGCTCCGGAAACGCCGAAAGTGCGCTTCGGAGACAAATGGCGGCCTATGGACAATTCCTTGATGGTCGGCCTGTCCGCGCAGCAAGTGCTGCAACAGCGGATGGATCTGACGGCGAACAACCTCGCTAACATGACCACGTCCGGCTTCAAGACCGAGCGGCTGGTGATGCGCGAATTGTCCGAACGCCCGGCCGCGGCATCCGACACGCCGCAGGATATTGCCTTCGTCGATGCCTGGATGCTCCAGCGCGACTTTTCGTCCGGCCCCATGGAGCAGACCGGCAACCCGTTGGACATGGCAATCGACGGCGAAGGCTTCTTCGTCGTGCAGACCGCGGATGGCGAGGCCTATACGCGCGACGGACAGTTCGCGCTGGATAGCCAGGGCCGCGTCACCACACACACCGGCGATCTGGTGATGGGCGATGGCGGGCCACTCACCATAGATCCCAATGCCGGCCCGTTCTCTATTTCGCGCGAAGGCTCGATCTCGCAGAACGGCGCGATGCTCGGGACATTCAAGACGGTTGCGTTCGATACGCCTGCCGCGCTCGAGAAGGTCGGCAACAATCTCTGGAAAGCCACCGGCGAGGCGCCAAGGGCGCCCGTCAATTCGCACGTCGCCGCGGGCTTTGTCGAAGGCTCGAACGTCAACGCTGTTTCGGAACTTACGCAGATGATCGAGATCAGCCGCTCCTACACGGCGGTGGCGAAGATGATCTCGCAGTCGGATGAACTTCGCGGCGCTTCCATCGAGAAGCTGTCGCGTGTCGGATAGGTCTTTTTTTGAATTTGGCCGAGGAGGCTAGCTAGATGCGCGCTCTCAACACTGCCGCGACGGGCATGCAGGCCCAGCAGCTCAACGTGGAGGTGATCGCGAACAACATCGCGAACATGAACACGACGGGATTCAAGCGCCAGCGCGCGGAGTTCCAGGATCTGCTCTACCAGAACGTGGAGCGCATGGGCGTCACCTCGTCGGACGCCGGCACCATCGTGCCGACCGGCGTGCAGGTGGGCGTCGGCGTCAAATCCGGCTCGGTCTATCGCGTCACCGAGCAGGGCGGCATCAGCCAAACCAACAACAACTACGACGTCGCGATCCAGGGCGAAGGCTATTACATCGTGCAGATGCCCGACGGCCGCGACGCCTATACGCGCGCCGGAAATTTCTCGCTGTCGCCCGATGGCCAGATCGTCACCGAGGACGGCTTCATCGTCGCACCGGGCGTTTCAGTGCCGCAGGAAGCGCTGGGTGTTTCAATCAACCGCGAAGGCATCGTGCAGGCGATCATGCCGGATGGCAGCGCGCCGCAGGATGTCGGTGCGCTCGAGCTGGCGCGCTTCGTGAACCCGGCCGGCCTTGAAGCCATCGGCGACAACCTGTTCCTCGAAACGCCGGCTTCCGGCACGGCGAATCGCGGCCAGCCCGGTTCGGTCGGCTTCGGCACGATCCAGCAGGGCTTCCTCGAAACTTCGAACGTCAACGCCGTGACGGAAATCTCGGCTCTGATCACGGCGCAGCGCGCCTACGAGATGAACTCCAAGGTCATCACCACGACCGACGAGATGCTGCGCTCCACCGCCAACCTGCGGTAGTCGTCATGATCCGCTTCGCTCTTGCCGCCCTCGCCTGTCTTGCTCTCGCGCCACTCGCGGCGGCGCAGGCGGCAGGTACGACCGTGACGGGCGAGTGGATCGCGCTGGGCGACGTTGTGCCGGTGACCGGCGATGCGGCCAGCATCCTGATCGGACCTTCGCCGCCGCCGGGGCAGACGCTGGCGCTGGACCCTGTGTTCATCGCGTCGGTCGCCAAGAAATCCGGCGTGATCCTCGCCATCCCGCTCGACAAGCCGATCTGGGTAACGCGCGCTACAGGCAATGCGCCGCCCGCAAAGGTCGCCAATCCTGCGCGTCAGGCCAACGCCGCATCGCAGATCGCAAGTGAGTCAGAACCCGCCGAGATTCTCGTGCTCGTGCGCGATATCGCACGTGGCCAACGCATCAGTGACGGCGACCTTGAATGGGTCGATGCGCCAGCCAACCGTACGGCGCGCAATGGCGCGACCGATATGGACGCGGCCATCGGCATGGAAACCAAGCGCGCGCTAAAGGCGGGCCAGCCGATCCTGAAGACGGACCTGAAGCAGGCTTCGCTCATCAAGAAGGGCCAGCCGGTGAAGCTTGTATACGCGGCGCCTGGCATGCGCCTGACAGTCGAAGGGCAAGCGCAGAACGACGCCGGCAAGGGCGAAGGCGTCCGCATTCTCAATTCCTATTCCAAACGCACTGTCGAGGCCGTCGCGACCGCCGATGGCGAAGCGCATGTGTCGAGACGCTAGGAGACGCCGATGAGCAACAACACGAAAATCGGTCTTGCCGCGCACCTTGGCTTTGGCCTATTGGGCGCCGCCCTGCTCGGCGGATGCTCCAGCTTGTCGGATGCAATTGCTTCGCCGGAACTGTCGCCGATCTCCAACCCGGCGACGGTGGCGGGCGCGAACCGCGTCTCCATGCCCTTGCCCCCGCCGCGCAGCGAAGCTTCGGCCCCCAACTCGCTTTGGCGCGCGGGCGCCACGTCCTTCTTCGGCGACCAGCGCGCCAAGCAGGTCGGCGATATCCTGACGATCAACATCGAGATCGCGGACTCGGCGCAGGTGAACAACTCGACCCAGCGCAGCCGCACGACCGCCGAGGAAGCGGGAATCCAGGCGCTGCTGGGCCTAGAAGGCAATCTGGTCGGGGCAGGCGCCTCGGTCGATCCGGCGATCGGCTTTGATTCGACCTCGTCCTCGAGCGGCAATGGCTCGGTGAACCGGCAGGAGTCGGTGAGCCTCACGGTTGCGGCGGTGATCACGGACAGGCTGCCGAACGGCAACCTCGTGATCGGGGGCAGCCAGGAAGTGCGGATCAACAACGAGCTGCGTGAGCTGCTGATCTCAGGCGTCATCCGTCCGGAAGACATCGCTTCGGACAACACCATTCCGCACACCAAGATCGCCGAGGCGCGTATCTCCTATGGCGGGCGCGGCGATATCAGCCAGGTGCAGCGCGACCGCTATGGCAAGCTGCTCTACGACAGGGTTGCGCCGTTCTAGCAGTCTCTAGTCCAGCGGCTGGCCGTCGAGCTTGCCGCCCCGCGCGAGCTTCTTGAGGCCCATCCAGGCGCCTAGCCCGCACACCGCGGTGACCCCCAGCATCAGCAGGAAGACCACGATCTCGCGCAGCGGCGAGGCGAAGAAGTCGAGCCTGTGCGGCGCCATATGCCACCAGCGGAAATCGCGCGCGCCGGGATCGGCGGCGAACCTGACATCGCCCGAGACCGGGTCGAGATAGAAGCGCGTGCCGCGCGCTTCCGGCACGGTGACGCGGAGGATTGGAAGATCCGAAGACGACGCGCCCGGGTAGTAGTATTCGTCGCCTAACGTCATGAGGTCGACCTTGGGCGTTGCGCCCTCGCCCGCGAGAAGTTTCGCGGCGCGGTTGCGGGCGGCGTCATCGAAGGGCGCGGACGCGCCGTCCGGGCCAAAGCGCTCGCGCGAGCCATCCGCCAGACGCCATAGGAAGTTGGGCTCGCCTTCCGATTGCGAGAAACCGATGAGCGCGACGTCGCGCTGTCCGCCACGAAGCGAAGCGAACTGGGCCTCGAGTGCGGGGCGCGCCTTGTCCCAAGTGACTGGCTCGCCGCTGAGCCGGCCGACGGCTTCGCCTGTTTCGTCGTTGGATTCGAGCCAGCCCCAAGGCTGCATCGAGGTGAAGCCGGAGAACGTCCACGTCAGCACCAGCACGCCGAAGCCGAGACCAAGCATGTGGTGCCAGAACTTCGCGCCGTGATAGGGCGAGGCGAGCCTGCCGGTGGAGTGCCGGCGGCGGAACTGGCGGATGCCGACGAAGAGACCGAGGACGGTGAGGAAGCAGCCGGCGAGCGACGTGTAGATGATCACATTGCCCCAGAGCTTCCCGTCCTTGCGGAGTTCGCTGAAGTAGAGCCAGTGCGGGATCGCGCCCATCCACGTCCAGAAGCGGAGCGAGGATGTGGTGCGCTGGCGTACGTCGCCTGTCTTCGATGAGATGTAGAGCGTCGTTGCTTCCGGGTCGTTGAGGCCGACATGCCAGAACGGGCCGCCGAGCATGCCGACGCTGAATTCGTCACGCTCTTTCTTGGCCTTGATCGACGGTTCGCCGGCGATGCTATGGCGCGCGCCATAGGTCTTTGCAACGGCCAGTGCTTCAGCTTCGCCGACCTCTTCGATCTTCTGCGCCGTCGAGAGATCGAAGAGGTCGCGTCCGCCGTCTTCGCCCGCCTGCCAGGCCAGCGTGATCACCGGGCGGGCGGCAAGCATCTCCACGCGTGCAGTGGATAGCGTCGCATCGGAAGGGATTTCGGGAAGCGCGATCTGTTCGGGCAATGCGATCGGCGCGAGGCCTTCGACGCGATAGTCGCGATCGCCCGGCGTCGTGGACGGATAGGGCGACCAGATCAAGACAAAGCCGGAAAGGCACCACAGCAGCATGAGCAGGCCGAGGACGACGCCCGACCAGCGATGCAGCGCGAACAGGAACCGGATCAGCCTGGCTTTCAAGGAATCCCGCCCCACGCAAACGACTACGCCGGTTGTATACAAACCGACGCCGGGCGGAAACGAGTTTTAAGTGATCAGACCCCCGCTATCAGGCGGCGTCCTTCTTCTTCGCCTTCTTCACTTTATTGATGGCGAAGTTGCGTTTCAGGCGCGACAGATGGTCGATGAACAGCGTGCCTTGCAGGTGATCCATCTCGTGCTGGATGCACACCGCATACATGCCCTCGGCCCACTCTTCGACCTGCTCGCCCTTGTAGTTGAGATAGCGAAGCTTCGCCCGTTTCGGCCGCTCGACCTCGTCGAAATAGTCCGGCACTGACAGGCAGCCTTCTTCGTAGGTCTGCGTCTCGTCGTCTGTTTCAAGGATTTCGGGGTTCACGAAATACTGCGGGTTCGGTTTCTCGTCTTCCTTGGCGAGGTCCATCACGATCACGCGGATCGGCACGCCGACCTGCACGGCGGCGAGGCCGATGCCCGGCGCCGCGTACATAGTCTCAAGCATGTCATCCATCAGCGCGCGGGTCTCGTCGGTGACGATATCGACGCGCTTGGAGACCTGCTTCAGGACAGGATCTGGAACCGTGAGGATAGTACGGATGGCCATGACGGGTAGCTATGAAGGCGCCGGCTTTTCGTCAAGTGAACGCAACTGTCAGCGAGCGTGAAAACAAGGCTCAAGCCCTGCCCGGCAGGGTGAATCCGCAGCTAACCCTTGATCGATTTGGGCCGCGCGCCGGAAGTCGCGGCATCGAACAGCGACGGCGGCTCGGGTTTTCCCTCAACCGCCTTCACGTCGGATATCTGCGGTATACGCGCCTTCACGCTGAGTTCCACGGGGGCTTCGACGGCCCGGTCCTCGGTGGGGATCTGCAGCTCCTCGAACCGGCGGACCTGCGGCATGACTTTGCGCTCGTAGGACCCGACCAGCGAATTGTAGCTGTCGACCGCCTTGTCGAGATTATCGCCGACCTTGGACATGTGGCCGGTCATTACCGACAGACGCTGGTAAAGCTCTCGGCCAAGTTCGACGGCCTGTTCCGCGTTGTGGGCCGCCTGTTCCTGACGCCAGCCATAGGCGACGGCTTTCGCCAGCGCGATCAGGGTCGAGGGGGTGACGATGATTACGCTGTTCTTCGAGGCGAAGTCGAAGATGTCCCGATCGTGCTCCAGAACGGCGGCGTAGAAATTCTCGCCCGGCATGAACATGGCGACGAAGTCGACGCGCTCGGAGAAGCCTTTCCAGTAGTCCTTGCGGGCAAGGCTGGTGACGTGGGCGCGGACCTTTGCAGCATGGGCCGCAAGATACTGCGCGCGTTTCGCGGGGTCGTTCTCGTTCGAGGCGGCGAGATAGTCGTCCAGCGACACTTTTGAATCGATCACCAGCTCGCGCCCGCCGGGCATCCTGACAATGACGTCCGGCCGCAGCCTGCCTTTGTCGGTTTCCGAAGAGGTCTGCTCGATGAAATCCGCATAGGGAGACAGGCCCGACATCTCCAGCACGTTGCGGAGCGTCTCCTCCCCCCAGCGGCCGCCATGGCGGGTCGTGGAAAGGGCGTTGGCGAGCTTGCCCGCCGCGGCCTGCGTCTTCAGTACGCTCTCCCCGACATTGCGGATCTGCTCTTCCAGCTTGGCGCGGTCTTCGGCGCTGACCTTCTGGATCGCCTCCACCTTCTCGCGGAACTGGCCAAAGGTTTCCTGGATCGGCTTCAGCATCTTGCCGAATTCGCCCTCGGCGCCTTCCTTGTGCTTCTTCAGCGTCTCGTCGGCGATCTGCACGAATTGCTGTTGCGATTTGAGCAGCGCCGCCTCGGCCAGCTGCTTGAAACGGCCCTCGCTTTCGAGCTGCATCTTGGCGAGCTGTTCCCGCTCGCGGACCATGCCAGCGTCGCGCTCCGCCATCTTGGCGGCATCGGCGGCCTGGGCGCGTTCGGCGGTCTCGGCACGCTTCCGCAGTCCATCACGCTCCGCTTTCAGCGCCTCGACCTCGCGCGCCCGCTCCGCCAGCTCCGCCGACAGATGCGCCGTGTCCGGCGGCCTACGCTGGGAGAAGACGAAAGCCGCGGCGGCGGCCGCCAGCGCGACCAGGCCAAGGATGATGTGCAGGACGTCGAGTGTCATGGCCGCGACCATATGTTCATTATTTGTTCCGATCAACCCGAAGGCAGTGGAAGGTCGCGCGATTCTAGCCGTTGAGGAAAAAGACTAGTCGCCCAGACTAATCGCGCAGGCCGCGCTTGGGCCGCCAGCCGTCGGGCATGTGCGGATAGTTGGCGACGCCCTCGAAGGCGTCGTCGGGCACATCGGTGCCGAACACGTCGAGCGGGTTTTCGTTCAGGCGCCTCGCGGCCGGGCCGACTGCTTTCGCCGCCGCCTTGATCTTGTCCCGCATCAGCCACATCCCGACACCCACGCCGAGACCGACTGCGGCGACCGTCAACAGAACCGGGACATCTTTCCGTCTCACCATGGGACGCACCAACCGCTTGTCATCGCCGCGACGCCATTGCCGCAGCGATAGTGCCATCATCGAGATGGTCCAACTCACCTCCGACAGGCACACCGTGGGCCAAGCGCGTAACCTTCACAGGCAGATGCGCCAGACGATCCGTGATGTAGTGAGCAGTGGTCTGGCCGTCCACTGTAGCATTCAGTGCAAGGATGACTTCGCGGACATCTCCGCCGCCCGCGCGCACCACCAGGCTGGCGATGTTGAGCTGGTCCGGACCGATGCCGTCGAGCGCCGACAGCGTGCCGCCGACGACGTGATAGAGCCCGCGGAAGACGCCCGAGCGTTCCATCGCCCAGAGGTCGGCCACCTCCTCCACCGCGCAGATCACCGACGTGTCACGCCCCGGGGCGGTGCAGACCGAGCACGGGTTCACTGTGTCGAAGTTTCCGCAGACCCGGCAGGCGGAGACTTTCCCGGCCGCATCCGCCAGAGCCGCCGCCAGAGGGTTGAGCAGCTGGTCGGGCTTCTTGAGGAGGTGCAGCGCCGCGCGCCGCGCCGAACGCGGGCCGAGCCCCGGCAGCTTGGCCAGGAGGTCGATCAGTCTCAGGATTTCCGGGCCGGCGGATCGGGTGGTCATCTTGGATTCCGGTTCCTCACCCAGTCGAGATAGTCCCGCGGGGCGATCAGCGGAACACCTGCCGGGCTGGCTGATAGCGATAGCGGCAGCCTGTGACACGCCTGCCATCCCTCCCGGCGCGCAGATCCGGCGGGAAAAAGGGTCGAGTTCTGCCGGAAATCGTGGAAAGTCCCGTGAAAAGCAGAATGGCAGGTCGAGCCGTAACTCGCCCAGCACACCGGGAATCACACATGCCTGACGGAAGCGCTGACGACTTCAATTTCCAGGTCGGGGACTGGACCGTCTCCCATCGCCGCATGGTGGGCCGCCTGGTCGGCTCCACGACCTGGGAGGAGTTTTCCGGAACCTGCTCGATGCGCGCGGTTCTCGGCGGTCACGGCAATGTGGAAGACAACCTCATCCATATTCCTTCTGGCGCCTACCGCGCGCTGGCGCTGCGGTCGTTCAACCCCGCAACCCGCCAATGGGCGATCTGGTGGCTGGATGCGCGCAGCCCCCACGCCCTCGATGTTCCGGTGATCGGCGGCTTCGAGAACGGCGTCGGTACGTTCTACGCGGACGACACACTGGATGGACGCCCCATCCGCATACGCTTTCACTGGCTCGGCGCGGACGGAAACATGCCCCGCTGGGAACAGGCGTTCTCAGGTGACGGCGGCGCGACGTGGGAGACCAACTGGGTGATGCAGTTCAGGTGAGCCTAGGTCTTTCGCCTTACCGCCTTGCGGCAGAGCACGGCCAGTTCGTCGTAAGTCTGCTTCAGCACGTACTCGCGGATGAAATCGATACCGACGACGCGCTCGATGAAGTTGGAGAACATCCAGTCTATGTCCTGGCGAGCCACCAGCCCGCGCCGAGTCAGGCCGGTGACGAATTCGAAGAAGTTGAGCAGGTCGATCAGCTCGCTCTCCATCTCCTTCGGCATGCCCGGCGTGGCGAGCTCCGTCTTCAGGGCGGCAAACTCCGGCGCGTCGGGATTCGCCAACACGAAGCGGATGCGGCGGTAACGGATGTTATCGAAGAACATGCGGTAGAGTTCACGCACCTGCTCGGTCTGGCGCATGCGCTCCGAGCGCAGGTAGCGGAACAGGCCGAACAGGCCCGCCGCGAGAGCCACCAGGAATGTGAAGGCGGAAGCCCAGTTGCGCGCCAGCTCGGAAACATAGAGGGCGCTGCCCTCCACAGGGATCAGGTCCATGGCGCGGTCCCCTTACTCAACTCGTCTTCAGCTTCTGGCAGAGGCCCGCGCCCGACCCGTCCCAGGAGCGCCACTCGTATTCGATGCTTTGCAGCGCGCGAACCGGCTGGCCGTTGACCGTCGCCGGCATGAAGCTCTGGGCGGCGAGGCAGCGCTGGGTAGGCGCCAGGAACGCGGGATGCGTGCAGTGGCCATCGGAGGTCAGCACGCGCCCGTCGGCGCCGATGTCGAGGTCCATGATGCAGCAGGCCGATATGCCCTCGCGCCGGGGCTGGGCCGGGTAGCGGCAGGCATCGGGACGGAAGCCGCCAACGAACTGCGCCCTGGTCTTCTGGGCGCCGAGTGACTTGGCGACAGACTGGGCGGCGGCGTGCGCGGCCAGGCAGGCGAACACGGCGGCGGCGCCCAGAGCCAGACCTTTCGAAATCCGCATGCGCCTGTTCCCTTCGGGATTGAGGCTAGCGCGTCTTGGGTGGGGTGCAACGGCGGAGGCGTGGTTGACGTTGCGCCTGCCCGAAAAACGCGCTGAGTCTCGGTCCGCCATGCAGATCGCACTCATCTCCCTGCTGGACTATGCCGGCGTCGCGACCTTCGCGGCCTCCGGTGCGCTGATGGCGGCGGAGAAGCGCCAGGACATTCTCACTTTCATCTTCTTCGCGGCGATCACCGGCGTCGGCGGTGGTACTCTGCGCGACCTGCTGATCGGCGCGCCGGTCTTCTGGGTGGCCGACCCCGGCTACTCGGTTGTCTGCGCGGCGATGGCGGTGCTGGTCTGGCTGACGCGCGGGCGTGGACTGCCGGGACCCGCCCTGCTCTGGCTCGATGCGATCGGACTGTGCATCTATGCGACGGTCGGCGCCGCGAAAGCGATGTCGTTCGGCGTCTCGCCGGTGGTCTGCATCGTGATGGGCGCGATCACGGCGACGTTCGGCGGCATCATTCGGGACGTGCTGGCGAACGAGCCCTCGATCCTCCTGAGACGCGAGCTCTACATCACGCCGGCGATCGTCAGCGCCACCATTTTCATTGTGCTGGCGTCGCTGAACATGCAGACCGTCTGGGCAAGCGCCATCGGCGTGGCGCTGGGTTTTGGCGTACGCGCAGGCGCAATTGTTTCCGGCTGGAGTCTGCCGGCATTCAAGCCTTCGGAGAAGGAGGACTAGCGTCCGCTCAGTCGTCGCGGATCGTGCGTTCCTTGCGCTCGTGGCGCTCCTGCGCCTCGAGGCTGAGCGTGGCGATTGGGCGGGCTTCGAGGCGTTTCACGCCGATCGGCTCGCCGCTCTCCTCGCAGTAGCCGTACTCGCCCGTCTCGATCCGGCGCAGGGCGGCATCGATCTTGGCGATCAGCTTGCGCTCGCGATCACGCGTGCGGAGTTCGAGCGCACGGTCGGCTTCGGAGGCGGCGCGGTCCACGAGATCCGGGATCGGCGCAACGTTCTCCTGCATACCGTTGATGGTCTCACGGTTGCCCTGGAGGATCTCTTCCTTCCAGCTCGTCAGCTTTTCCTTGAAGTATTTGAGCTGTTTCTTGCCCATGTAGGGCTCGTTCTCGGTCGGCCGGTAAGTCGCCGTCTTCGAAGAACTCATGTGGTCACTCCATGGCGGCTCGGACCCCCGTCGCCGCCCTCGATGGGCGCGCTGTATATCGGACGGCCCCCGAGGCGTCTATGATTTCGTAGGGCCTCGGCTCATTGTTTTCCTTGCAAATTTCCTGCCTACTGCATGATGCGGCGCCGCAAAGTCAGCAAATGCTCGTGGCGGGCAGTCTATGCCGCGGCGCGGCAATCCTGTCAGGCGGCTTCTGACGCTTTTTCGAGCTTGGCGGCTTCGACCGCGGCGCGGACTTCCGCCCAGTTCAGCGTGTCGTCGAGTTCGAGATCGCCGCTGGCTTCGCGCTGTTCGGCGAGGGCGCCCTGAAGCAACTGGAGATGCCTGCGCGTGGGGCCTTGCCCCAGCATGGCGATCTGCAGCCGATCAAGTGCGTCGAGCAGCCGCCTGCCCTTGCGCAGCGCCCTGGAGCGCGCCTCGGGCCCGCCAACACCCTGCAGCGCCAGAAGCGCTGAGACGCCCGAAACACCGGCTGCCGCGGAGGCGCCGCCGACGGCTGAGCGCGGCGCTGGCCCGCCATCCGGGATGAGCAGGCGGAAGCCTTCGGCGGCGGCCCTGGCTGCGCCGGCGCCGCTGGTTGTGGAGGCTGACGATGTGGAATTGACCTTCATGTCGAGCCGAAACTCCTCGGCTTCAACCTTCGCCGTGTTGGTTAACAGCGGCTTAAGGAAGCTTTACCGCCGGCAATCACGATTAAAGCTTTGTTGCGGATTGGCGGGCGACATTGCCGTCGAACGCTGCGGCCAGAACGGTCGGATTTTCCCGTCATCCGTTTCCCTTCCGGGGCCCAAATGCGTCTGCTTGTCCGCACCTTTGCCGTCGTTGCGACTCTGCTGGCGAGCATCATGCCTGTCGGCGCCGGCACGCGCCTCAAGGACATCGTCGACGTCGAGGGCGTGCGCGAGAACCAGCTGATCGGCTACGGCGTCGTTGTCGGCGTCAATGGTACGGGCGACTCGCTGCGCAACTGCGCCTTCACGCGTCAGTCGCTGGAATCGATGATGGAACGGCTGGGCATCAACACGCGCAGCGCCAACCTCAACACCGCCAACGCCGCCGCCGTCATGGTGACAGCGAACCTGCCGCCCTTCTCCACGAATGGCAGCCGCATCGACGTCACCGTCTCGGCCATGTGCGATTCCGAAAGCCTCGAAGGCGGCACGCTGATCGCAACGCCGCTGCTCGGCGCCGATGGCCAGGCCTATGCCGTGGCGCAGGGTTCGGTCGCCGTCGGCGCCTTCACCGCATCGGGCAATTCCGGAACCTCGCTGACCCGCAACATTCCCACCAGCGGCCGCATTCCCAACGGCGCGCTGATCGAACGCGAAATCCATTTCGACCTCGCCGCGCAGAACGAACTGCGCCTGTCGCTGCGCAACCCGGATTTCACCACCGCTAACCGCGTCGCCACCGCTATCAACGCCTTTGTAGGATCGAACGCCGCTGCCGCAACCGATCCCGGCACGGTGCGCCTGCGCCGTCCGCCGAGCTTCCGCGACATGGCGGCGATGATTTCCGAGATCGAGCTCCTGGAGATCGAGCCCGACCAGCCGGCGCGTATCATCATCAACGAGACCACCGGCGTTATCGTCATGGGCGAGAATGTCCGCGTCTCCACCGTCGCGATCGCACAGGGCAACCTGACCATCCAGGTGCAGGAGACGCCGGGCGTCGCGATGCCTAACTCCTTCACGGACGCGCGGCCCGTCGTCGTGCCGCAGACCGATATAGCCGTTGCCGAGGACGTGGCGGATCTCGCCGTGGTGGGCGGTGATGGCGTGCCGCTGCGCGAACTGGTCTCCGGCCTCAACGCGCTGGGCGTATCCCCGCGCGACCTGATCTCCATCCTACAGGCGCTGAAAGCCTCCGGCGCGCTGCAGGCAGAAATCGAGCTGATGTAATGGCGGACATCGCCCTCACCGCCCCCCCGGTCGACGTGCTGGCAGCGCGGAGGCCGAACCTGCCGGGGGTCGCCGATGTGAAGACACGGGCGCAGGCCGAAGCCGTCGCCCAGCAGTTCGAGCGCATGTTCGTCGCCGAAATGCTGCAGCCCATGTTCTCCGGCATAGAGACCGACGGCGTCTTCGGCGGCGGACAGGGCGAGGAAGTGTTCCGCCCCATGCTGCTCGACCAGTATGCCGACGCCGTGGCCAAGGGCGGCGGGGTTGGCATCGCCGACGCGGTGCTCAAGGAAATCCTCCGTATGCAGGGGCTCGAATGACCGTTCCGGCTCAATCTCCTCACGGGTCTCCCACCGAAAGAGCAGACCAGCTCCTTGCGATGACGAAACGGCTGGTCGCGTTGGTCACCGCCGAAATCGATGCTCTCAAGGCCAAGCGGCTCGACGGGGCCTCGGCGGACTGGGACGAGAAGGAGCGGCTGGCTCACGCTTGGCGGCTGGAAGTCGCCTATATCAAGGCGAATCCTTCGGCGCTGGCCGGTGTCGCGGATGACCGCAAGCAGGCGCTTCGCGACTCCGCAAAACGGCTTGAAGAGCAGCTGGAGGCCCACGCCCGGGCCCTCGTTGCGATGAAAACAGTCACCGAGGGTCTCGTCCGCTCAATTGCTTCCGAGATCGCAACGGTTCGCTCGGGTCCGGTCGGCTATGGCCGCGCCGGCACAGTTAATACTGCGACAAAACGCGAGGCTTCTGGCCTGGCGGTGGACGCCAAGGCGTAGATTTCGCTCAATTTGAAGCTCCGGGGCGAACGCCAACGAGACTCATGTTGTGGAAATTGTTGCTCGAAAAGCGCACCGGCCCCTTGATCTATTCGGCTGCCCGAAGAACAAAGGGACCAAGGCAGGGGCGCGCCTTGTGGAAGAACGGGCGCGAGCCCGTTGGGGCCACCAGTAAGTTACGGAAGCGGGCTCGATGAAATCGCGTCGCAAGCGCCGACTGCCGTTCGCTGTTTACGCAGCGCTCACCTTCAATCTCGCGATCTGCGTGACGCCGTTCATAGCGGCGCGTGCGATCTCGACCGCCTATGGCGACAAGCGCCCCGCCTACGAGGCGACGTCCGAAGCCGTCGTCGCCACCCGTCAGGCCATGGACTCACGCTTTGAAAAGCTGGCCGCCAACGGAGAAGGCGCTCCGCGCGACGTTTGGTCGGCACTCGTCCGCGAACAGCTCGAAGCCAACAATATGAGCGCGGTGGACGGCCTTCTGCAGGCAGCTCCCGCCATGCTGAACGGTGCGGATGGCGCAGCCCTCAAGGCGCGTGTCGCCGTGGCCGACGACAGCGGGGAAAAGGCCGTGCTGGCCGCCGCCGTTGCGTACCTGCCCGAGGACATGCAGGACGAGTATGAACGTAGAAACGCACCGACGCCGATCGCCTACTTCAAGAACACAGCGCCCGCCCACGCCGTCGACGGCGCCAAGCCCGCTGCCGCCCAGATTCAAGCGGATGCCGAACTGGCCAGAGCCGAAGACGAGAGCGAGCAGCAGGAATTCCGGATGCTCGGCGACATGCGCGACCTGTCGATCACCGCCGCGCGCTGGGCCCGCAACGACCGGATCGACGAGTTCGCCTTCACCCTTGCCGGCGTCGGCCTGATCCTAGCCGATCCCGAGGCCCGTGAAGGCGCCTCGATCGCGCTGTCGGCGCGGCGCGGGCAATCGCTCGACAACGACTTCCAGCTTTATCTCGAGCAAAGGCTCTATTCGGCTGTCGACCCCGCCGACCTCAAGCGCCTGCTCGACGGCGAATTCCAGAGTGACTTCGGCTATGGCACCACCGGCCCAGCCGTCGTCGAGAACGTGTTCAAGTCGACGGTGAACCGCGGAGAACTCGAATCTGTCCTGGCCGACCTCCGCATCGTCCGCGACATCGCGCGCGAGACGTCAACGGAGTCGGCGGTCGCGATCATCTCCAGCGTGAAGGATGGTTCCGACCTGCGCCGCGCCAGCCTCGTCGCGCGGGCCGGCGGCAAGCGCGCCGTTCCGCTGGCGCTCTACGATGGCGAGCACCTGCTCGACACCGCCCGCACCGTGATCACCTGGAACAACGCGTTGCGCCTTCAGGTAGCCGGCCTTGTCGCCTGCCTCGCCCTGCTCGGCTTTATCTCGCTGTCCGTGCTGGTGCGGTCGTTCACGCGCGACCGCCCGAAGAAGCGCCACGCCGTCTACCTGACGCAGGATCGCGCGGCCTGAGGTTTACCCAACCGCAAGGCCGAATGCGCCGATGATCCCATCGATCATCAGCTGAACCGCGAGCGCGGCCAGGATCACTCCGAAAATCCGTGTGATCGCGCCGGCAACGCTCTGGCCCATCACCTTCATCAGCGGCCCGGCGGCTAGGAAGATAAGCCCGGTCAGGACGAGGTTGAGGCCGATCGCGGCGGACACGATGCCGATGCTGACGGGATCCGATCCGGCATTCTGCATATAGAGCATCGCCGTCGCGATCGAACCGGGCCCGGCGATCATCGGGATGCCGATCGGGAAGACCGAGATGTCGTCGAGGCGGCCGGCCGCTTCCTCTTCCGCCAGCTTCTGGTCCGCCCTGCTCTTCTGACGCTGCTGGCGCTTCTCGAACACCATCTCGAGCGCGATGAGGAACAGCAGCGCACCGCCCGCGGCGCGGAACGCATCGAGCGAAATGCCCAGATGGTCGAGCAGCCAGGGACCGGCGAAGGCGAAGAAGAACAGGATGATGGTGGCGACGATGGTCGACTTGATCGCCATCTTGCGCGCGTAGGCCGCGCCGCCCGGTGCGGTAAGCGAGGCGAACACCGGCGCGACGCCGACGGCGTCGATCACCACGAAGAATGTGACGAAGGCCGCGACTGCATGTTCGATCTGGAGTTCGCTCAGCATGCCTTATGCGCGGAAGAGGGAGAGCAGCGTCTGCGGCGCGTTGTTGGCGATGCCGACGGACTGCGCACTCAGTTCCTGCTTCACCTGCAGCGCCTGTATCAGAGCGCTTTCCACGGCAAGGTCGGTATCGACCATCCGGCCGACGCCGTCGGCGAGCGCGTCGGCAAGCTTGGAGACAAAGCCCTTCTGCGCCTCGATACGCTTGCGCTCGCCGGCCATCTCGGTGAGCTGGTCGCCGACATTCTTGATCGACTCGTCCAGCGCCGCTGAGGCGCCGCGCGCGCTGTCGATAGTGCTGAGGTCATAGATTTCGCCCACCGTGATGATCGCGTTTCCCGGCAGGAAGTTGCGACCCTTCAGGGTGAGCGACTGGGTGGCTTCGGAATCGGCAATGAAGCTGACGCCATTTGGCTTCGATCCATCGAGAATGTTGGCGTCGTCGAAGGATGCGCTGCGCACGAAGCGGTCGAGCATTTCGAGCTGATCGGCGAAGCGATCGGCGTAGGCCTGGCGTTGCTCGTCGGAGAGATCCCCGCCCTGCGCGGCGCCGGTTGTCTCCTTCATCGAGATCAGCAGTTTCGAGATCTGCTCGCCGGCGGCGATGGCGGTGTCGGAAATCGATTCGGCCCGGCCAAGGCTGAGCGTCACGGCGCTGAGCGAACTCTTCTGCCCGCGCATGATCTCGGCGACATGGTAGGCGGTGACGTCGTCGCGGGCCGAATTGACCCTCAGGCCCGACGACAAGCGGTGTTCCGCTGACGACAGATCGCGGGTCGAGGACTGGAGGTATTTGAGTGCCCCCAGCACGCCGGTTGAGTTGTTGAGCCTGTCGACCATGATCGCCTCTTCTGGGCCGATCCGCATGGTGAACGAATCGTTGATGAGGGAGCAGTCTTCGTTAGTGATCGTTAACGGAGTGTTTCCGGCACCTGAAACGGCAACGTCCCGGACCGCGGCAGGCGATCCGGGACGCTAGTGGAACGAACCGTTTTCCGGCTGTTTCGCGCCGTTTAGCTGCGGAACAGCGACAGGAGGACCTGCGGCGACTGGTTGGCGATCGACAGGGCCTGGGCGCCCAGCTGCTGCTTGATCTGCAGCGACTGGAGCTTGGCGCTCTCTTTCGCTAGGTCTGCGTCGACCAGGTTGCCGATACCCTTTTCGACCGTGTCCGACAGCGAGGTCAGAAAGTCGAACTGGATGTCGAGCGCTTTGGCCTGCGAACCGAGGCTGGCCATCTGGACGTTGATGGCCGTGATCGCTGCTTCGATGTTGCCGGCGGTCGTGAGCGCCGATCCGGCGTTGGCGAGCAGGTTCGCAGCGTTGGAGACGGTGCTGAGCGCGCCCGAGCCGCCGACCGTGAAGTCGAGGTTCGTGACGGTGGTCGTGACGGAGCCGCCGGCGACGGCCGCAGCCGTGCCGCCATGGCCCAGCCAGGTGCGGCTGGCGCCGCCGCCGTTGGTGACCGCGAATTCGTTCGTGACCGCCACGCCTTCCGCGGCGCGGTAGGTGAACTGGCCGGTGGACTGGTTGTAGCTGGCCACGACGCGGCCGCCGGTCTGGGTCGATACGGCATCGAGGTATTGCTGCACGGTCGTCGTGGCGGAAATAGTCACGGTGCCGATCGACACGCCGTTCAGTGTAAAGCCGGTCGTGTCGGCTGCCGCAACGCTGCCGTTGCCGACCATGTAGGCTGCAAGACCAGGCGCGAGGCCCGCCACCACGGTCGAGGCGACCTGGCGGCCCGTCGTGCCCTGACTGAGGTCGGACATCAGCACGTTGAGGTTGGCGCCGCCCGAGGCCACGAGGTTGAGGCCGTTGAACTGGGCGGAGTTGGCGACCTGGTCGATCTGGGCGCGGAAGGCGTCGAAGTCGGCCTGGATGGCCTGACGCTGTTCCGTGGTGAGATCCTGCGCCTGAGCGGAGACCGCTTTGGACTTCATGTCCTGGAGGATTTTGCCGATCGAGGTGCCTGCGGCCAGCGCGATGTCGATCGCGGAGGAAGCGCGGTTGATGCCGTCGGTCACCGAAGAGAGGGCCGAGACCCGCGCCCTCTGCCCTTCGGCGATGGCGAAGACGGCGCCATTGTCCTTGGCGCCCGACACCTTGAGGCCGGTGTTGATCCTGTTCTGCACATCGGCCAACGATTCGTTGGTCGCGTTCAGGTTCTGGAGCGCGATCATCGCGCTGTAGTTCGTATTGACGCTCAGCATCGGAAAAGCTCCTGCCGTCGGTTGGCTTACGCCCAATGCGGGCGCCGGTCGGTCTCGCAGGTACAAGCCTCGTGCCAGCCGGTTTAAGTTAACGGAAACCAGAAAAAGCCCCGTAGTTACGGGCTTGCGGTGGTTAACGAAAAGCGACCGGGTATTGGGGCGGCTAGGCAGGAACGACTCGGGCCGGCAGGTTTTGCCCGGTCAAAACCATCCGCACGGCAGATCAGGCATCACTGGAAGGCTTGGCCTTTGAGCCATGTTTCTTCTCCGCCATCTCCTCCAGGCGCCGTTCGATGCCTGTAGGGCTGGCGGCCACGGCGGCGGCCAGACGCAGTCCGACCTCGAGAGGGGTAAGGGTCGAGTCCATCTGCTGAAACCTGGTTGGTTCCTGCTGGAAGTGAAATTGGCCCACCAAAACGGAAACGGGCGCGGCCATTCTGGCCACGCCCGCTCGCCCACCAAGCCCGCCTTTGCGTAGATATGTCTCGCGCAAGCCCCCGCGATCGGGCGCCGGCTTTGCGGGCCCCTCGCGGACGTACTGACGAAGACGGGAAAAAGTTCGGGAAACGTCAGGGCCGGCCGCTTGCGAGGCCGGCCCTTTTGTTTCCGGTATTAACGGAAGAAGGAGAGAACCAGCGACGGCGCTTGGTTCGCGATCGACAGGGCCTGCGCACCGAGCTGCTGCTTGATCTGCAGCGACTGGAGGCGGGCGCTTTCTTTCGCGAGGTCAGCGTCGACCAGGTTCGAGATCCCCTGTTCGACAACGTCCTGCAGCTTCGTCATGAAGTCGCCTTGGACGTCGAGGGCTTTGGCCTGCGAACCCATCGTCGCCATCTGGCTGTTGAGAGCCGTGATAGCCGTGTCGATGTTGCCCGCAGTCGTGGCCGCCGAACCAGCCGACGCCAGCAAGCTGGCCGCGGCCGAGACAGTCGCCAGAGCGCCTGCACCGCCAACCGTGAAGTCACGATTGGTGATCGAGGTGGTGACCGAACCACCGGTGACGGCAGTCGCCGCCACACCCTGGCCAAGCCAGACGCGCGTGCCGGAGCCGGTGACGGTGAGTTCGTTCGTGGTGATTACGGCTTCAGGTGCACGGTAAGTGAACTGGCCGGTCGTCTGGTTGTACGAAGCAGTCACGCGGCCGCCGGTCTGAGTGGACACAGCATCCAGGTAACCCTGCACCGTCATCGTGCCGGTGATGGTCACCGTACCGATGGCTGTGCCGTTCAGTGAGAAGATCGACGTATCAGCAGCGGCAACCGAGCCGTTGCCCGCGAGGTAGGCCGAGAGGCCCGGGGCGAGACCGGCGGTGACTGTCGACTGGACCTGACGGCCGGTCGTGCCTTGCGAGATGTCGGACATCAGAACCGCGAGGTTCGAGCCGCCGGACGCGACAAGGTTGAGGCCGTTGAACTGCGCGGAGTTCGCGATCTGGTCGATCTGGGCGCGGTAAGCGTCGAAATCGGCCTGGATGGCGGCGCGCTGTTCGGTCGTGAGGTCTTCCGCCTGGGCGGACACGGCCTTGGTCTTCATGTCTTGCAGGATCTTGCCGATCGACTGGCCGGCGGCCAGAGCGACATCGATCGCGGACGAAGCGCGGTTGATGCCGTCGGAAACCGACGCGATCGAAGTCAGGCGGGCGCGCTGACCTTCGGCGATGGCGAACACGGCGCCGTTGTCGCGCGCGCTCGACACTTTCAGGCCGGTGTTGATGCGGCTCTGGACCTGGTTGAGTTCTTTGTTGGTGGAGTTGAGGGCTTGGAGGGCGATAGACGCGCCATAGTTCGTATTCACGCTAAGCATGGAGGTAGTCTCCGTTCTGGGTCTCAGACCGATCATTTTGATCGGCCGCCAGCGCGTTTTGCGCCGACATGAGGCCAGACTGCCGGAAACGTCTTAATTAGAAGTGTCGGCGAAGTAATGAAAAGCTTGCTGCGGCGCTAACCAATACTGTTCCGTACTGGCCGAAATCAGTATTGCGGTGCAGCGGACTGTACTGGCGTTGGTGAAAGACCCTGCATAATCGTGCGATTGATCTCTACGAGAACATCGAACGACTGCCCTTCCCGCATCACTTGACCGGAATAACGGTCGACGAAAATCGACAACGAGATGATCTGGGCGCGCAAGGCAGGCGGCAACACGTTGCCCTCGGCGGCGCAATCGGCGGCGAGCATGCTCCACAGCCGGCGGTTCTTCGACAGGGCTTCGCCGCGTCGGCCGATTTCGGTCGCAGGCAGAGCCGCAGCATCGATCAGCCCGCGCGTCGCGACCGCAAAAGCGCGATACTCGGTCTGACGCGGGCTTTCAGTCTGCTGCGCCGCTGTCTGGTACGCCTGGATGGACATTGCCCAGCAATCCCTGTTCGTAGGTTAGAAGCTTCCGGCACCTTGTGAGCGCCTTGTAATAGTCCTGCGCCATCACTTCACGAGACAGCGATACGCATTCCTTGAGGATATCGGTTGACCGGATGACGCCCATGAATTCGTTCAGGCGCACGACGAACTCGTCATAGTAGCGGTTCGCCTCGGCCGGCTCGAGGTACATCATCATGATCGGGAAGTAGATGTGCTTCACCGGCGTGTTGGCGTCTTCCGGCTGGATGATGTCCTTCTCGCGGAGGATGGACGCCTTGTTCTGCAGCAGCAGGACGGCCCGGCGATCCCCGTTCTGGAGGACTGCGCCGTTCACGACAAAGCGTTCGCCCGGCTTGAGCGAAAGTTTGAGCGGCATCCAATCCTCCCGGCCCGGTCATTCCCCCCGTGAATCCGGAGTCTGGACGTGGCCGCCCCGTGGGTCTAGCCGCCGTTCCTTAAGTATTGCTTGCCCTTCGGTAACCTGACCCCGAATAGGGGCGGCGCGACCCCCTGCCGCTTTTCACGTCAACGGAAATCCGCTCTAACCCGTTGTTTACAGTACCAGCGGGGTTCCGGCCTATGACTGACGTCAAGCGTTTCGAGGGCAGCGACAATTACGTCGCGACCGACGATCTAAGGGTCGCGGTCAACGCCGCAGTGGCGCTGGAGCGACCACTCCTCGTCAAAGGCGAGCCCGGCACCGGCAAGACCATGCTGGCGCTGGAGGTTGCGCGGGCGCTGGGCATGCCGATCATCGAATGGCACATCAAATCGACCACCAAGGCGCACCAGGGCCTCTATGAGTATGACGCGGTCGCCCGCCTCAGGGACGGCCAGCTCGGCGAGGAGCGCGCCCGGGACATCAAGAACTATATCAAGAAAGGCAAGCTATGGGAGGCGTTCACCGCGCCCAAGCGCCCGGTCCTGCTGATCGACGAGATCGACAAGGCCGACATCGAATTCCCGAACGACCTCCTGCAGGAGCTCGATCGCATGGAGTTCTACGTCTACGAGACCGACGAGACGATCAAGGCGAAGGTGCGCCCGGTCGTGATCATCACGTCCAACAACGAAAAGGAGCTGCCCGACGCCTTCCTGCGCCGCTGCTTCTTCCACTACATCAAATTCCCCGACAACGAGACGATGAACCAGATCGTCGATGTCCACTTCCCCGACATCAAGAAACGCCTCGTCTCCGAAGCGCTGACGACGTTCTACCGCATGCGGGACGTGCCGGGCCTCAAGAAGAAGCCATCGACGTCCGAGCTTCTGGACTGGCTGAAGCTGCTGATGTCGGAAGACATTGATGTCGAAACGCTGCGCGAGAAGAACCCGAACAAGCTGGTCCCTCCCCTGCACGGCGCCCTGCTCAAGAACGAGCAGGACATCCAGTTGTTCGAGCGCCTCGCCTTCCTGGCGCGCCGGGAGAATAGCTAGCTCTCGACTTCTACAAGACGCGGTGCTGTTCTTCCGCTGGTTCGGCGGAGGGGTCGATGCGCGGTTTTCTGATCATGACGGCGGCTTTTGGCGCGCTTGCGGCGTGCCAGCCAGCGAAAGCGCCTGACGCAGTAGCTGCGCCGGATGATTTTGCCGTGCTGGTGACCGAGCAGCGCACGATTGCCCAGCTCACGGAGGAGATGGCCGGCGGCGGGACGGCGGAGTCGATCACGCGCAGCTATCTCGACCGGATCGTGGCGGTAGATGACGCGGGTCCGACGCTCAACGCCGTCATCGCGATCAACCCGAACGCGCTCGCCAATTCGCAGGCGCTGGATGGGCTTACCGCAGGCGATGTGAAGCCCGGCCTGCTGCACGGCATTCCGATCCTGCTGAAGGACAATATCGAGACGCTCGATCCGATGCCGACGACGGCGGGATCGCTGGCGCTGCAGGACAACATCACCAACCGCGACAGCCCTCTGGCGGCGCGGCTGCGCGCGGCAGGCGCGATCATTCTCGGCAAGACCAATCTGTCCGAGTGGGCCAATTTCCGGTCGAATGCATCGTCGTCGGGATGGAGCGCTGTAGGCGGGCAGACGAAGAACCCCCACGTGCTCGACCGCAATCCATGCGGATCGTCGTCGGGTTCGGGCGCAGCGGTTGCGGCTGGGCTGGCGCCAGCCGCCATCGGCACGGAGACGGATGGGTCGATCGTGTGCCCCTCCTCCGCCAACGGAATTGTCGGCATCAAGCCGACGGTCGGCCTGATCCCGCGCACCCACATCGTGCCGATCAGTGCGAGCCAGGACACGGCGGGACCGATGGCGCTGACCGTGGCGGACGCGGCGCTGTTGCTCACGGTAATGGCCGGTTCGGATCCGTCGGACCCGGCGACCAAGGACGCAGACGCGCACAAGGCGGACTACACCAAGGCGCTCGACGCCAACGCGCTTTCGGGCAAACGCATCGGCGTGGCGCGCTTCTTCGCCGGGTATCACGGACCGACGGATGCGGCGTTCGAGGCGGCGCTGGAGGAGATGAGGCAAGCCGGCGCGACCCTGGTCGACATTAAGGAGTTTCCGAACCGCCGCGCAGTCGGCGATGCGGAGTACGCCGTGCTGCTGGCCGAGTTCAAGGCGGGCCTCGATGCCTATCTCGCCGCAACGCCTGAGACGGTGAAGACGCGCACGCTGGGTGATGTGATCAAGTTCAACGCGGAAACGCCCGCCGAATTCGAGTTCTTCAACCAGGACATTTTCGAGGAGGCGGCGAAGGCCCCGGCGCTCACCGACAAGGCCTATCTCGACGCGCTGGCGAAATCGAAACGGCTCGCAGGGCCGGAGGGCATCGACAAGCTGCTCGCCGACAACAAGCTCGACGCCATTGTTGCGCCGACGGGCGGGCCGGCGTGGACGACGGACCTTGTGACCGGCGATCATTTCCTCGGCGCGTCTTCGACGCTTGCGGCTGTCGCGGGCTATCCGAACATCACCGTGCCGATGGGACAGGTGCGCGACCTTCCCGTGGGTATCTCCTTCTTCGGCGCGGCCTGGTCGGAGGAAAAACTGATCGGCCTTGCCTATGCCTTCGAACAGCGCACCCAGGCGCGCCAGACGCCGCACTTCCGGGCCTCGTCCCCCTGACTCTTTCCGCGCGTTAGCCGCAAACTATTTTCCATCTGACTGCACCGATTTCAGGAGCCATTTTATGAAACGCCTTTTGATCGCCGCCCTGGCGCTCGGCGCCGCCGCCTGCGCATCGACCGGCGGCGTCGGCGGCTCAGCCTATTCCGACGAAATGATCTCGGCCAACCGCTACAAGGTTACCTACAAGTCGCCTGAAGACGCCAAGGCGACCGACATCGCCAACCGCACGCTGGCGCGTGCGGCCCAGCTCACGCTCGACAAGGGCAATGAGTGGTTCGAGATCGCGGGCAAGATCGACGCCAAGAACTCGCAATCGCTGATCATCGTCATGGGCCAGGGCGAAACGCTCGCCGGGGGCAAGACCAAGATCTACGACGCGAAGGAAACGCTGGCCTCGCTGAAGCCGAAGATCGGCTAGCGACCCTGTTGCGCCGCTGCCTGGAATAAATCCGCGGCTCATTCGTCTTTGCCTGACAGACGCAGAAACGCGGGTGCGGGCTATGACGCCATTAACCAAAGGACCCTGGTCTTCGGGAATCGAGCCCATGCCGTATGCGTTGGACCGCGTCGCGTTGCACTCATTTTCAGGAGCCATTTCATGAAACGCATTCTGCTCGCTTCGGTGATGCTGGCGCTTGCCGCCTGCGCCTCGACGCCTGGCTATGCGCCAGCGTCCTCGCCGAACGCCGCCGGCTATTCCGAACAGATGATCGCCAAGGACCGCTGGCGCGTGCGCTATGCCGGCGCCTCGAAGACATCCGCCGCCGAGGCACACGACTATGCTCTGATGCGCGCGGCGCAGCTGACGCTCGAACATGGCGCGACGTGGTTCGAGGTTGTGGACGGCGATGCCGACGTGAATTCGAAGAACCGGTATTCGATCGAAACCGATCTGGTCCCGGACTATGCCGTGCAGCAGTCGTGCGGCCTGTTCGGCTGCACCACCCGGGCCGTGCCGGTGATGATGCGCACGCAGTACCAGACGGTCGAGACCCGGACCTTCCATGCATACTCGCTGGAAATCCTGATGGGTTCCGGCGAGCACTTTGCCACGGCGTCGAAGATCTACGACGCCCGGGACACCTTCACGACGCTCAAAGACCGGCTGGGCTAGGCCCGCGTCTTCGCTGACTTGACACTGTCAAGTTTTGGACAGATGGTCTGCCCCGCTGATTTGGGGAGGCCGTCATGGCGCGTGTTCTGGTCACCGGTGCGTCGGGGTTTGTCGCGCAGCACGTCATCCTTCAGCTTCTGGCCAGGGGCTATCAGGTCCGCGGCACGCTTCGTTCGCTGAAGCGCGCGGACGAGGTTCGCGGCGTTCTGTCGAAGCACGACGCCCGCGCCAAGGACATAGAGCTGGTCGAGGCCGATCTCGGTTCGGACGCCGGCTGGGCCGAAGCGGCGAAGGGCTGCGAGTTCGTGCAGCATGTCGCCTCCCCCTTCCCTGCGATTCACCCGAAGGACGAGATGGAACTCATCAGGCCGGCGCGCGATGGCGCGCTGCGCGTGCTGAAGGCGGCGAAGGCGGCGGGCGTGAAGCGCGTGGTGATGACGTCGTCGATGGCGGCGATCGCCTATGGCCATGGCGACAAGCGCGCGGAAATTTCCGACGAGACCATGTGGTCGAACCCGGATGGGCCGGACAACACGCCCTATACCAAATCCAAGACCATCGCGGAGCGCGCGGCGTGGGACTATGTGAATGGCGAGGGCAAAGGGCTTGAACTGGCGGTGATCAATCCGACCGGCATCCTCGGGCCGGCGCTGTCGGCGGATGTGTCCACGTCGCTGGAAATTCCGATCCGTCTGCTGAACGGCAAGACGCCGGGCCTGCCGCGGCTGGGGTTCTCGTTCGTGGATGTGCGCGATGTGGCGGAGTGCCAGGTGAAGGCGATGGAAATTCCGGCGGCGGCGGGCGAGCGCTTCCTCGCAACCGAGGGCTTCATGTGGTTCTCGGAAGCGGCCGACGTACTGCGCAAGAAATTCCCCGCGTATGACGCGAAGATTCCCAAGCGCAACGTGCCAGACTGGCTGCTGAAAGTGATGGCGGTGTTCCAGCCAATCTACAAGCAAACCGTCCCCGAACTCGGCCGTACGCGCAAGGCCAGCAACGCCAAGGCAACTCGGGTGCTCGGCATCAAGTTCCGCACGGCCCAGGAATCGTTGATCGCCTCTGCGCAGTCGCTGATCGACCTGAAGGTGGTCTGAGCCCTCGCCTGCCCTAGTTCCCACAACGGGGACCGGTGCAAAGCGAGGCTCAGCATGGCTCAGGCAATTCCCAGCGACTACGGCACGGTCACTCCCTACATCGTCGTCAGGGGCGCGGCGGAGCTGATCGAATTCATGAAGGCGGCGTTCGGGGCCGAGGAACGCGGGCGGTTTCCGGGCGAGGATGGCACGCTCTCCCATGCCGAGGTGACGATCGGCGGGCGCGTGATCCAGATGTTCGACGCCAGGCCCGAATGGCCGGACACGCCGGCCTTCATCACGCTCTATGTCGAGGACGCCGAGGCGATCCGCGATGCGGCCGTCGCGGCGGGCGGAACCGAAATCACGCCGCTGGGCGACAATGCCTGGGGCGACCGGATGTGCCGGGTGCGTGATCCGTTCGGCAATATCTGGTGGATCCAGACCCACCGGCACGACGTCACGGACGCCGAGATGATGCGCCGGATGAGCGAGCCGGAATACCAGGCCAACCTCAGGATGACCGCCGAGACCATGGACGCGGAAATGCGCAGCCGGGCCTGATCTTCCCGCGGCAAGAGGGCCGCTTTGCGCTCGGGCGGAACGCGGGTTACGCTGCCGGCATCTGCCGGAGACCGCCTGATGTTCCAGCACTTCTTCCATGAGCTGCGCGCCGCCAAGGTGCCGGTGACGCTCAAGGAATACCTCACGCTCATCGAGGCGATGGACAAGGGCGTGCTGGGCGATGGCGGCGGGGACGTGCAGGATTTCTACTACCTCGCCCGCTCGGCCCTCGTGAAGGACGAGAAGAACCTCGACCGGTTCGACAAGGTGTTCGGCCACGTCTTTAAGGGGCTCGACAGTTTCGAGGAAGGCGTCGATGTCCACCAGTTCCCGGAAGAGTGGCTGAAGAAGCTGTCGGAGAAATATCTCACCGAGGAAGAGCGCAAGCAGATCGAGGCCATGGGCGGCTGGGACAAGCTCATGGAAACGCTGAAGCAGCGGATGGCCGAACAGAAAAAGCGCCACGAGGGTGGCAACAAGATGATCGGCACGGCCGGCACATCTCCTTACGGGGCGTATGGCTACAACCCGGAAGGCGTGCGGATCGGCCAGAAGGAATCGCGCCACCAGAAGGCGGTGAAAGTCTGGGACAAGCGCGAGTTCAAGAACCTGGACGACTCGGTCGAGATCGGAACGCGCAACCTGAAAGTGGCTCTGCGCCGCCTGCGCAAATGGGCGCGCAGCGGCGCCGAGGAAGAACTCGATCTCGACGGCACGGTGAAGAAGTCGGCGCGCGAGGGCTATATCGACATCGTCATGCGGCCGGAGCGGCGCAATGCGGTGAAGGTGCTGATGTTCCTTGACATCGGCGGCTCGATGGATCCGCACGTGAAGGCCTGCGAGGAGCTTTTCTCCGCCGCAAGGACCGAGTTCAAGAACCTCGAATTCTTCTACTTCCACAACTGCATCTACGAGGGCGTGTGGAAGGACAACCGGCGGCGCAACATTCACAAGATGCCGACCTGGGATGTGCTTCATCGCTTTCCGGCGGACTACAAGGTCATCATCGTGGGCGATGCGGCGATGAGCCCGTACGAGATCACCTATCCGGGCGGCTCGGTGGAGCACTGGAACGAGGAGCCGGGGGCGATCTGGATCCAGAGGTTCGCCGAGATTTATCCGCATCTCGTGTGGCTCAACCCGACGCATTCTTCGGGGTGGGAGTATTCGGGATCGACCGAACTGATCCGCGAGCTGATCGGCCACCACCGCATGTTCCCGCTGACCGTGAAGGGCGTGGAGGAAGCGACCAAGGAGCTTGGGCGCTAGGCGCGGTGGTGCGTTTCCGCAGCGCGGGCCGCAGGTGGGTTTTCCGGATTGTGAAAAGCGGCCCTAATCCGTCGGCGGGGCGGCGCACCTTGCGGCGCGGGAGGTTACGTCGGCGGGTTGGGCGCTGAAGAGCTGGGCGGTGGAGGCAGACGTGACGGCGATCGCTTTCGCGACGTCCTGCGAGGACCGCTTGCGGGTTGCGCCTTCGGACATGGCCCTGGCGTCGACTGCGGCCTTGGAGGTCTGGATAACCTGCATGTCGGCGAGGCCCTTCAGCGGGCGGCCGGAACGGGCGCGGTCGAGTGCGAAGCCGAGATGGCCGGCGCAGTTCACGGCGAGGCCGTAGGCTTCGGCCTTCTCGACCAGCGGGATGACGTTGTCGCCTAGATTGTTCTGCGGGTTGGACGGTTCCGGTTCGGGCGAGTTTTTCTTCTGCGCAGGCGGCATAGCTTCCCACTGCTTGTGCAGGTCGGCCTCCCAGCCGGAGATCAGCGTGAGCGCATCGCGATAGGCTTCGTTGAGCCCCTGCCCGCCGCGCATGGCGTGGTTGAACAGCGCGTCGCCGAAGAAGGTCCAGTCGCGGCTGGGCTCGCAGCCGAAGCTCGTCTTGTCGGCGGCGGCGGCGGTGAGGATGGTGGCGCCTGGATCGCTGATGAAGGGCGGGATGAAGTTGCCGGAGAAACAGGCCGAGACGATCACCACTTTATTGCGGATGCCGGCCTGCTGGAGCGCGAGGCGAAGCTGCAGCGGACGCAAGCCGCCCTGCATGCGGCCCTTCTCCATGATGGCGACCGTGCCGTCCTGGCTGCCGTGCGAGGTCATGAAGAGGACGAGGAGATCCTCATTGAGGTCCATCGTCGCAGCGATCTTGCCGAGCGCGGCGTTGAAGTTGTTGGGGCTGGCGGACGCGTAGGTGCGCGCGACATTGGCGCCGCGGCCGGCGGAAAGGATGATGGTGCGCTCGGCGGCGTCATAGCGGCGGCCGAGGATTGCGGCGGCCTCGCTGGCTTCCTTCTCGAAGACGGGATCGTTGTAGAAGGAGACGGAGAGCACATAGGCGTCGACGACGCCGGGACGTTGGGGCGCGATCTGCGAGAGCGCCTTTGCGGCGAGCTCGACTTGGGCGGCGGCCTCTGCGGGCTGCATCGCGCCCTCGCCCACGCCGAAGCCGGCCGAGGGATCCACGGGCGCCAGCTGGCGGCCCTGCTGAGCGCCGGCCGAACCTGCGCCCGCAAGAAGCGCTCCACAAAGCGCCAGGCCAAGCGCGAGCTTCTTCAACATGTTCGACAAATCCCGCACGAACCGACCCCGGATAAGCCCCAACTGGCTCAGTCTCTCGCGTGGAATGGCCTCGCGCAAGCGGGGCCTTTCAGCGCTTTTTCCCTGTAGATTTTCCGCCCGGAACGAGGTGGAGGGCGGCGCGTTTCTGTTCGGGCGTGAGTTCGGGCTCGGGCGGGTCCGGCGGGTCCTCGTTGATGTCGCGGACACGGGGCGTGTAGGCCCCGCCCATCGGCGTCTTGCGCTTGAACGACGAGCGGCGGAGGCCTTCCTGTTTGGGAGGACCCTTGGCCTCGTCCTTGTTCATCGCTTTGCCCTTGCGCGACTTCTTGTCGATGACGCGGGCGACGTGGGCCTGGCGCTGGGAGAGCGCGTCGTCTAGACGGCCCTTGCCGGGATCGCGGAAGGCCGAGCCGTATTTCTCCAGGCGGCCGGAGACGCCTTCGACGAAATCCTTTTCCCAGTTGGTAAGGCCAGGGCCGTCCGCACCCGTCGCGCGCTCGGCCGCCTTGCGCAGCTTGCGCAGCGCCTTGGCCGTCTTGCGTTTGTCGACGGTGCGTTTCGCCATGGGCGAAACTTACGGGGAATAGGGAATGGGGAATAGGGAGTGGCGCTCTAGGCGATGCGCCTTCGACTCTCTACTCCCCATTCCCCACTCCCTGCCGCGAAGCGGTTTCAGATTTCTCCAAGCGCCAGCAGATAGGTATCGAGGATGGCTTCCTGTTCCTCGCGTTCCTGGCGGTCGGTCTTGCGGAAGCGGATCACCTGGCGGAGGGCCTTGGTGTCGTAGCCCATGGACTTGGCTTCCGAGTAGACGTCCTTGATCTGGCCGCCGACTTCTTTCTTCTCTTCTTCCAGGCGCTCGATCTTGGCGACCACCTGTTTGAGCTTGTCCTTCGCGGCCTCGGTGAGGGCGGTCGCTGCTGCGCCGTCGTCCATGTCGTGAACCTCCGGGAGGGGTGGATTTCGGCGGACCCTAGACGGGGAAAAAGCCACGTCCAACGACGCGGAAGCCGCACCTCGGACATTCCCTGTGCATGGGCTGTGAGCATCGTCTTCGTCCTTCCCCGTTTACGGGGAAGGTGTCGCGAAGCGACGGATGGGGGACGATGCGAGGGGATCCCATCGGAGCCTCCCCCCATCCCGGCTTCGCCGTACTTCCCCCGTGAACGGGGGAAGACGTTCCGTTAGATCGGCATGCCTTCGACGGCGCGAACGAGGCGCTTTTCGCCCTGAAGCGCGGCTGCGGCGTGCGGGTGGATTTCCAGCGCCTTGCGATAGGCTTTGAGGGCTGCTTCCGGACGTTCGATCGACTCGAAGATCATGCCGAGCCCGATCCAGGCGCCGAAATGGCGCGGCTCATAGATGAGCGCGGATTCGAGATCGGCGACGGCCTCATCGTACTTGCCGTCGTTGAAGAAGAGCAGCGCGCGGCGGTTCCACGCCTCGGCATAGTCGGGCTTGATGGCGATGGCGGTGTCGTAGGCGTGGCGTGCGCTGTCGACGTCTTCGGCTTCCTGGTACTCGAGGCCGCGCTTCATCATGATGTCGACGGTGGGGCTGCCGGAAACCAGCCAGGCGTCCCAGATCTCTTCCTCGATCGAGGCGGCTTCCTCTTCAGAGGGAACCATCTTCAGCTTGTCGAGCAGGTCCTGCGAGAGATTTTCGAGGGCCTTCTTCGGATCGGTGGGTTCGCTTTCCGACTGCGGCTTGCCGTCGAGCGCCGCGGTCTGTTCGCTGGCGCCCGGCTTGGCGTCCCCCGCCTTGTCTGAGCCGGCGGTGCCGGGAGCAAAGGACTTGCCGCAGGAAGCGGCAAGAACGCCCGCAAAAGCGACAGCCGCTGAAAGTTTCAGGAAACGCGAAAACGACATGTGGCCACTATGCGGGCCCGGGTTTACCGGGGCAAGCATCCGCAACCGCTGGGAAGCGGCTGGCCGTCGTCAATTAAGCGGGAGGCGGTGTCGAGGAAGCGGGAGGGGGGCCGACCGGCCCTGCGCTTGCGCTACGGGCGTTCGTCACTCGATCTGGTCCACTGGACCAGATCGTCCGTCCGGCTGCGCCGGACCGTTCCTTACCCTTGCCTGGCTTTAAAGCGGGGGTTGGTCTTGTTGATCACGTAGACCCGGCCCTTGCGGCGCACGACCTTGCAGTCGCGATGGCGGCCCTTCAGCGACTTGAGTGAGCTTCTGACTTTCATGGGGCCAACGCCGGAATATCTGTAGCTGAGGGAGCGGGGCACATACCGGGGCCTGTGGGACCTGTCAACCAGAGGCCCTACGCCGCCAGCCAGCCGCAAAACGGTCTTAACATTCGGCGGGCATTCATGAATTCTGGGTCCAGATTGTCGCGCCCGGCGTGCTATGTGCAGGAGCCGGGCTTCTGGGAGGCGACCGCATGGCTGTCCGTATGTTCCGTATTGCCATGGCCGGCATCGCCCTGGGGCTGCTGCTCGGGGCGTGCGAGACCGAGGAACTGGCTGGCGGACCCGGGCATGCGCAGAAGCCCCCTGCCCCTCCCGCAGGCGGATCCACGGGCAGCCAGTCCGGTTTCAACTTCAAGACTTCGGGGGACGCCAAGTTCGACGCTTGGCGGAAGACGTTCGCCGGCAAGGCGGATGCTTCGGGCCGGAGGGATTCGTCCATCCACGCCGTGCTCGATGGGCTGACGCCGATCGAGGAGACGGTGCAGGTCGCTTCGTTCGACAACCAGGCCGAGTTCGTGAAGCCGATCTGGGACTATGCAAAGTCCGCAGTGTCTCCGACCCGGATCAGCAACGGCCAGGCGAAGCTTGCCGACAACCGTGCGATCTTCGATGGCATCGAGGCCTCCTACGCCACACCGCGCGAGATCGTCGCTGCGATCTGGGGCATGGAGTCGAGCTATGGCGCGTTCATCGGCGATGTCGACGCGCCGCGCGCGATCGCCAGCCAGGCCGCGGTGGGCCGCCGCAAGGATTTCAACGAGGGCGAATTGCTCGCCATCATGCAACTTATCGAGAACGGCTCGGCGACGCGCGCGCAGTTCGCCAAGGCGTCATGGGCCGGCGCAGTCGGCCAGACGCAGTTCATGCCGACGACCTTCCTCGCGCACGGGCGCGACTTCGACAAGGACGGCAAGAAGGATCTCTGGACCGATGCGGGCGATGCGCTGGCGTCGGCGGCGAACTACCTCACCGCGTCGGGCTGGAAGAAGGATCAGCCGTGGGCGGTCGAGACGAAGATTCCGGAAGGCTTCGATTACAGCCTCGGCGACGGCCGCAAGCTGACGGTGGCGGCGTGGAAGGCGGCGGGGCTCACACCGGCGACTGCGCCGGAGTTCGCCAACTCCGATGCGCTGCAGGCCGAGCTGTTCCTGCCGGCGGGATCGTATGGGCCGGCCTTCCTGCTGTTCGACAATTTCGGCGTCATCAAGCGCTACAACAATGCCGACAGCTATGCGCTGGCCGTGGGCCTGCTGGCGGACCGTCTTGCGGGGCGTCCGGACCTGTCGCGTCCCTGGCCGACCGATATCGTGATGCTGACGCAGAACCAGGCGAAGGAACTGCAGACGGGACTCAACAAGCTCGGCTACGCCGCCGGCAACGTCGATGGCGTCATCGGGCGCGGCACGCGCGGCGCGCTGCAGAAATTCCAGAGGGACCGCGGCCTCGTCGCCGACGGATTCCCCACGCAGGACATGCTGATCAAGGTCTCTGCGGCGGCCGCCTGACGTCCACGTCAAAGCCTTACGGCGGAACCGGATTAACCTGAAGACGTTCGACTCCCCAGCAATGAGGAGATGTCCGATGGCTACCGAACCACGGAGCAGCGGCAATAACGGGTTCCTGTATTTCGCGATTGGCGCGCTGATCGTCGCGGTCGGCGTGCTCGGTTGGATGTTCTATGACGGCGCCTGGCGCGGCAGCAACGACACCGCTATCGAACGCAGCGCTGACGCCATAGGCGACGCGGCCGATGATGTGAGCGACAGCGTTCGCGACGCCGCCCGTAATGTTCCCGCGCCGACGCCCGCGCCGCAGCCCGCTCCTACGACTCCGCCCGTCACTCCGGGCTGACCTGAACTAGCTGGGTGTTCCCTGAGACCTCGCCGCGCTGGACCTCGTCCGGCGCGGTTCTGTTTTTCTAGAACGCGCCCTGCCCTAGAACGCCCCCTGCAGTGTGAGCGTGACGATCGGGCCGTTCGTTGATTCGCGGAATTCACGGGACGAGATGGTGTTCGACGTCAGTCGCGACGGGCTAATGAAACGGCGATCCAGCCAGCTCGGGCTGTCGCCGAGGTTGTCGAGGTTGAGGCGGACCGTGACGCCCTTGATCGCAGTGGTCTCGATGAAGAAATCGAGGTCGCCCTGCCCGAAGTCGCGGCGCTGGATCTCGGTGAGCCTGAAGGCGTAGGTCTCGCCGCCCGGGAAAGTGTAGTCGCCGCCCCAGGCGAGCTTCAGGCCCGGCAGATCTTGCCTGAAATCGATGTTGGAATCGAACGTGAAATCATTGGCGAACGGGCGGTCCTCGCCGGTGATCGGGTCGGTGACCGTGCTCTTCCGGCCCTGCGCGAAGAATTTCAGCATGCCGCCTTTCACGCCGACAGTGTCGAGCGGCAAGGCGACCTCCATTCGCGCTCCATAGCGATCGCCCTCGCCGATATTGCCGGCGCCCGTGAAGAAGATGCCGGGGCTGGTCTCGATGACGACGAAGTCCTGCACGTCGTCGACACGGTTGTAGAAGCCCTTGATGAGGAAGGAGCCGCGCTGGCCGATCGTGCGCTTCCACTGCAGGCTGGCGTCCCAGGTCTGCGCTGGCTTGAGGTCGGGGTTACCGACGGTGAGCTGGCCCTGCACGAGCTGCACGACGCTGGCGAACTCGGAGAAGTTGAGCTGGGCGACGATGCGCTCGAAGTTGAGCGTGAGCTGGTCCGTCTTGTTCGGCGTCCAGGTCGCCTGGAGACGCGGCTTGGGATAGGTGAACTCGCGCTCCTGCTCGGCATCGCCCGTCTGCGTGATGCGCGAGGCCTCGAAGGTGAAGCCCATGTCGAGCGTGAACTGTGGGTTCACGCGCCAGGTGTCGGCGATGAAGGCCTCGCCGCGCAGCTCCTCGACGCGGGTTGAGGCGACGGGCAGGAATTGCGGCGTGAATGGACCGGCGCCGACCGCATTGGAGATCGAGCGGCTGGTGTCGAGATAGTTGAAGGCGCCTTCAAGGCCGATCTCGATCGTGTGCTTGTCGCTGGGCTTGGTCGTCCAGACGCCACGCAGCACATGCTCGCCGCGCTTGCTCTCGGTGTCGATGCGGGTGGCGAGGCTGCGCGGGCCGGTTCCGGGGAATTGCTGGAAGAACTCCTGCGGACGCCAGCTGACGAGGGAGTTCACCGTGATCAGCTTCACCGCGTTTTCGGGTGAGAAGCGGTGCTCCCAGTCGCCGCCGAGATCGAGATAGATGATGTCCTTTTCGGTGTAGTCGTCGGCGACGTAAGCGGTGGGCGTGTTGGACGTGTTGCGCGATATGGAGCCCGACTGCGAATTGAAACCGCGCGGCATGATGCGGCCGGTGACGTTGAGCGTGTCGCGGGCCGTCGGCGTCCAGTTGAACGAGCCGTTGATCAGCAGCTCGTTGAGATATTGCTGGCCGAATTCGTCGCGCGTGCCGGTGAGCGCGCCGGCGCCGTTGTAGAACTCGATGTCGGTTTCGCCGCGATTCTGGGCGTTCGACGCCTGCACCTGGAGCCGCCCGCCGAAGTCCTGCGCCTTCCAGGCGCGCGTGCCGCCGGCCCGTGTCGAAACATGCTCGCCCTGATACTGCAGCTGCCCGATATAGGTCGTGCTGGCCTGCACCTGGGCTGCGGGCTTCAGCACGACGTTGGCGAGTTCGACATATCCCCGCACGTCGGTGTCGCCGGCGGCGGAAGCACCGATCAGTTCGATCCGTGCGATGTCGCGGGCGGGAATGCGGGTGAGTTCATCGGCGATGGAGGTCGCCTTGGTGGACGGACGCTGGCCGTCGATGAGCACATTGCCCGCGGTGGCGCCGAAGCCGCGCAGGCTGTCGCCATTGTCGATGGCGAAGCCGGGAAGCTGGCGCACCATGTCGTAGGCGGTGACTGGGTTGTAGCGGGCGAAGAATGCCGGGTCGAAGGTGCGGACGCCTCTCTGCTCGGCAGGCTGGTCCGCGGCCTGCTGGGCCTGCTGTGGCGTCTGCTGGGCGAGCGCCGTCTGGGAAATCACGATGACGCTGGCGGCCGCCAGCACGCTTCCGGTCTTCCACGTTTTCACGATCACTCCCCCACTGGATTACGGATGTATTCCACAGAGTACACCCGTAATCCATCTGTCACCTTGCGTTGACTACTAAGCATTTAGGAGTATGGATCTGGTCGGTGGCGTTGGAAAGAAGATTTTATCGTTTATCGATAAACAGTCCGTGAGCGACCTTCAACGCTCGCGCCCGTTCCCGACAGTGCTCATTCCTACAAGAGGCTCGCAGCCGCCGTTTGGATGCAGCCGGCCGCGAGATTTTTGGAGTGGCCGGCGGGTGGCGCCTAGTACTTCACGGTCAGCGACACGGAATAGTTGGCGCCGGGCTGGGTGTAGGCGTCTTTGACGATCGACGTGTTGCTGAGGCCGCGCACATCGCCCCACCACCAGTACTTTTCGTCGGTGACGTTGAACGCGCCGGCGCGCAGCGCCACCCAGTCGGTGATGTTCCAGTAGGCGGTGATGTCGAGGATGACGAACGAGCGGGGCGAGAACAGGTCGGCGGAAGCATTGCCGCGCTGGTTCTCGAAGATGTCGTCGTTCTTCTTGGCGTCGGAATAGGTGGCGATGACCTGCCCGCCGAAGCGGCCGTCCGGATCGGCGTAGGTGAGACCGAGGACGGCCTTCAGCGGATCGACGCTGGCCAACGGGATGCGATTGCCGCCGTCCTTGATGTCGCCGTCGGAGAGAGCGGCGGAGGCGATGAAGCCCAGGCCATTGTCCCACTGCCCGTCGATCTTGCCTTCGAGGCCGCTGATCTCGACCGCCGTGAGGTTGACGAACTGGAAGATCGCTGGATCGAGCGGCGTGAACGACCCGGAGAGCTGCACCTGCTCGATAAAGTTCTCGTACTCGGCGGCAAAGCCGGTGAGGCTGCCCGACCATTCGCCGCCGAGGAAGTCGAGGTGGCGGGTGCGGACGCCGACTTCGATCGAATCGCTGGTCTCGGGTTCGAGATCGGGGCTGGCGATCGAGGTGTAGTTCTGCAGCGGGTTGAAGAAGCCGTTGTTCACCTGGCTCGGCGCCGGCGCCTTATAGCCAGCGGCGTAGTTGAAAAAGGCGCCGAGCCAGTCCGACGGCCACGCCACGATGCCCAGCTTGGGCGAGACATGGCTGCCGTCGGACGGCGTTGCGGGCTGGCTGGACGGATAGAGCGCGTCGCGCTGGGGCGTCAGTTCGTAGGCGTCGTAGCGGACGGCCGGATAGAAGACGAGCTGGCCGTCGAGGAAGCTGATCTCATCCTGCAGGAAGACGCCGGTGAGTTCGTAGTCGGTGGTCGGGAATGGGCGCGCCGGGAAAGCTTCGCCGACAGGCGGGACCGTGCCGGTGCGGATGCTGCTCTGCGTGAGTGAGGAAAAGTCGACACCCGCCGTCCAGTGATGGTCAACCGGACCGGTGACGAAGCCGCCGTCGAACTGCGAGTTGAGGCCCCAGACCTTGTTGTCGAACGTGGTGTCGCGGATGCGGTCGGCGGCGGTGAAGCGGTCTTCATCCGTGAACTGGCGCGTCTTGGAGGCCTGGCTGTAGAGGCTCCACTGCGCCGAGCGGAAGAAGCCGTCGCCGAACTCGATCGCGTGATCGAGAGCGAAGCGTTCGCGCCAGGATGTGTCAACGGCGTCGAGATCGATGACGCCGGTTGCAGCGTAGGGCTGCGGGTTGGGCGGCACGGGAAGCGGCACCGCGCGGCCGCTGTAGACCTCATAGGTCGCATCCCGATCGAGCCGGTCATAGGTGAAGCGGAAACGCTGCGCGTCCGACGGCGTCCAGACGATCTTGCCGAGATAGGAATCGGTTCCGTAGTCGGTCGGGTTGGGAGCGGTGCGCCGCGAGTTGAGCTCGACGTTCTCGCCCCTGTTCTCCTGTTCCTGGCCATCGCGGCGGGTGTAGGCGAGCATGGCCGACCAATCGCCGACCTCGGTTGCGCCGATGATGCTGTTGGCCCAGCTCTCGTCGGCCGAGGAGAAGGCCGAGCGGGCGCGAAGACCGAAGGCGCGGCCATCCTTGATAAGGTCCGAGGGATCGCGCGTGACGAAGCTGACGGCGCCGGCGACGCCATCGGAGCCGTAGAGTGCCGAGGCCGGACCGCGCAGGATCTCGACGGACTTCAGGAGGTCGAGGTCGACATAGTCGCCCCTGCCCTGCGACTGCGCGCCGAACGTGTAGCTGTCGGCGACTCGCACGCCATCGACCTGGATGAGCACGCGGTTGCCTTCGAGGCCGCGGATGTTGAAGCCGGCATTGCCATCGCGGCCCGTCGTGCCGAGCGCGGCGCCGAAGCGCGAGGGCGAGTTGCGCACAGAGACGCCCGGCTCGAAGCGGACGAGATCCTTGATGTCGGTGGCAAGTTCGTTCTCGATCGTCTCGTCGCCGATGACGGTGACGGTGACGGGGACCTCGTCGACCTGCTTCTCGGTGCGCGTCGCGGTGATCGTCACCTTCTCGCGGAACTGATCGTCCTCCAGGCTCGCGAGCCGGATGGGCTGTGCCGGCGCTTCCTGGGCGTAAGCCGCAGCGGCGAACGACGCGAATGCAGCCGTCGAAAACACCGTGCCGGCCATCAGTCGAAAACGCATGGAAGACCTCTTGAATTCGCGCAAATGCGTTGCATTTGCATCGATAGAATGGGCCCGCCCCACAAGGGCGGGAGATGAAACTCCAGCCCCTAGTGCGTGACTTCGAGGGTGAGAGACGTGGTGTAGCTGCGGATCGGCGTTTGCGCGCCCGCGGGCGACGGTGCCGATAGGCGCGTCCAGATCAGGTAGGCGCCCGGACGATCGAACTTGATCTCGATGCCGCCATCGGCGCCGGACTTGATCTTCCTGTTGTACGCCGGCTCATCGTAATTGCCGCCGTCACGCCAGATCTCGACTTCCTGGTTGGGCACAGGCTTGCCGTCGATCAGGACTTTCAGTTTGAAGGCGGTGTCGAGGTAGACGTCGTTGGGATGCGTTGTCGGCTTTAGCTCGACGCGGCCCACACGTGCTTCAACGGCCTTCGTCGTCGGCGCGCCTTTGGTGACATAGACGTCGGCGACGGTTGCGGTCTGGCTCGCGCGCGTCTGCGCGCCGGCGGGAATCTCCCGGCCAGGCGCCCATGGCGTCCACACGCCATCGACCAGCACTTGCTGCCCCACCCGTCCGAGACGCTCGCCGGTGGTCAGGCGGTAGGTGCCTGTCTCCTTGAGATCAGCTTCGAGGATGGTGACCTGGGTGAAGGCCTGGATCTTGTCGAACGTGTCCTTCGTTCCATCGGGCCGCAGCACCTGCCACTGGTCCGACTGCACAGCGACGTTGGGGTTGGGGAAGTCCTCCGTGAAGGACGACTGTACGGTGACGAGTTCAGCGTTCGCCGTCGTGAAGAAATTCGGCTTGAGGTAGGACGTGTCGGCG
>JAUYPV010000162.1 GCA_030697555.1 Hyphomonadaceae bacterium | reverse complement strand
GCGAGGCCGAATCCACCGCCGCCGGCACGGTCGAGACAAGAGCCGAGTTCAACGAGGAGTTCGTCAAGAACTGGCTGACCGCTATCGAGATGGCGGGCAAGGAGGAGGAGCCGTGGCGCACCGACGCCAAGAACACCCTTGAACGCTACCGCTCCGAGAAGAACCGGGGCAAGAACTACAACATCCTGTACGCCAACACGCAGACGACGTGCCCGGCGCTCTACAATAGTGAGCCCACGCCCGACGTGAGGCGCCGCTTTGCCGCCGATGACGAGAGCGGCGAGACGTTGGCGACGATGCTCGAAAGGGCATTGTCGATCCAGGGCGAGCTTTACGACCTCGACGCCTGCCTGAAGGGCGCGGTGAAGGATAGGCAGATACAGGGCCGTGGCGTGACGCGCGTGCGGTTGGTCAAGGGCGACGCCGGCTCATCGCATGTCGAGTGCGAGCATGTCTCGTGGGACGATTTCAGGCGCGGCCCGGCCAAGACATGGAAGGACGTTCCCTGGACGGCCATTCGCTGGAAGTACACCCGCGAGGAACTGATCGCGCTGAGCCCCAAGATCGGCAAAGAGGTGACGCTCGATTGCGTGGTCGGGGATGCGCCAACGGACAAGGACGGCCAGAACCTGCCCGACATGTTCAAGCGGGCGACCGTGTGGGAGATTTGGGACCGCCAAGAGCGCAAGGTCTATTTCATCGCCGAGTCCTACAAGGACGCGCCGATCGCCACGACGCCGGACCCGTACAAGTTGCGGGATTTCTTCCCCGTGCCGCGTCCGCTCTACGCGGTGGAGACCACGGACAGCCTGATCCCGGTCTGCGAGTTCATGATCTGGAAGCCGCTGGCCGACGAGGTTGACCAGATCACGGCGCGTATCAGCGGCATCATCAAGGTCATGAAGCTCCGGGGCCTCTACGACGGGGCGCTCGAAGACGCCGTCAAGAAGATGGCGACGCTGGAAGACGGCCAGCTTGCGCCAGCAGCGGACGCCGCCCGCGTGATGCAGCAGGGCGCGATCGACAAGTCGGTATGGCTGTGGCCGGTCGACAAGGCCATCGATGTCGTGAAGGGCCTGTATGAGGCGCGAGAACAGGCCAAGCAGACGATCTACGAGATCACCGGCGTTGCCGACATCCTGCGGGGCAGCACCAACCCGAACGAGACGCTGGGCGCCCAGCAGCTAAAAGCCCAGTGGGGCAGCCTGAGGTTGCAGGAAGCCCAACGCGAGGTCCAGCGCTACGCCCGCGACCTGTACCGCATGATGGCCGACCTGATGTCGGAGTTGATGGAGCCCGCCGAGCTTGTGGCAATGACGGGCATCCAGATCGACGCGAACGCGGCGGCGTTGCTCAAGAAGGACCTCCAGCGCGAGTTCGCCATCGAGATCGAGACGGACAGCACGATCAGGGCGGACCTTGCGCGGTCTCAGGAGAACGTGGCGGGCTTCGTGACCGGGTTTGGCACGTTCATTCAGGCGGTTGGCCCTGCGGTGGAGGCGGGCTACATGCCGGCCGAATCCGCCGTTGGCCTTCTCCAGGCGTTCGCGCGCAACTTCAAGCTGGGCCGCGAAGCCGAGACGATCATGGACGAGTGGAAGAAGATGCTGGAGGAGAAGGCCCAGCAGCCGCCACCCCCGCCGCCGCCCGATCCCAAGCTGGAGGCAGAGAAGGCCAAGGCCGAGGCCGCCAAGGCAGGTGCCGCCGCCAAGATGCAGCAGACGCAGATGCAGGGCGAGATTGCCCAAGCAGACCACCAGATGACGATGCAGGAGCGGCAGGCCGAGTTCAGCATGAAGATGGCGATGCTCAAGGCCGAGTTCGAGGTGATGCAGCAGGAGCACGCCCTCGACATGCAGACCAAGCAGGCCGACGCGGCGATCCGGGTTGGCGAGCATCAACTGGCGACCGACGAGCAGCAGCGCAGCCACGAGATGGGCCGCGAGTCGCACACGCAGGGCATGGAGGCCATCGCCGCGAAGGCTGCGGCGCAGAAGGCGGCGGCCAAGGGCAAGACGAACGGGGCGCGGAAATGACCGGTCGTCGCCCCAAGGACATGAGCGATCTGGAACTTTCGTTGCTCCCGACTGGCCCTTACGAGGAAGAGTTCGTTCCGTACACGGCCGAAGAGAGCACCAGCGGTGCGGTGGCGGGGCGCGGTCGCATCAGGATCAAAATGCGCCCCACGATGGCGACCTATTACATGCCCGACGACTGGGTCGGTTGGCGCGACGCCAACGGGCAAGCATGGACATTCGGCCAGTTCGCGGACGGCTCGTGGTTCAAACAGGCGTCGCCGATATGACCGAGCGTTACGTCCTTCGCGGTGAAACCTGGGTGAGCAAGACCACCGGCAAGCCCATGGAGACGCGAGACGGTCTGTTCGTGCCCATGATCCGCTCCGACCTGCCGAGCTACATCAGTCCGATCACCAAGCAGCCGGTGGAGGGCAGGGCGGCTCGTCGCGAGGACATGGCACGCTCCGGCAGCCGCGAAGTCGACCCGAGTGAATACAAGCCGGTCTATCACAACAAGAAATATGCCGAGTCGGCGGGCGGTGAATGGCAGCCGCGCGAGAAGCCGAGCCTTGGCGAAGGCTACGTGAGGAGGAAGGCATCGTGACCGAGCGTGAGGAGTTGGTCGCGATCCTCCGGGACCGCCAACGCATCATCAACTCTCCCGAGGCGCACGTCATGCGTGGCGGCCTCAACGACGAACAAGTGACGGAACTGCTCGCCAAATGGCGTACTCGCGTCAAGCCCGATCTTGGCGAGGGCTACCAGCGGATGCCTGTCAATGCGTCGCGTCTTGCCAAATCCTCAGAGAGAGCATAACCTATGCCCGACGAAATTGTTGCTCCCGTAGTTGCTACCGAAGGCCAGTCCGCTCCTGTCGAGCAGGCACCAGAGCCCACGGTCGACGACACGATGCGGGAAGTTCTCGCAGAGATCAGAGCCCGCGAGCCCGTACAGGGCGCGGACGGAAAGTTTCAGCCCAAGGTCGTAGCGCAGGGCGCTCCCGAAGGCACCGAGGTTCCTGGCAAGCCCGAGCTTGCTGCGCCCGAACCGGCACCGCCGGCCATCGACGCGCCGCAGTCTCTGCCAGACGACGTGAAGAAGGTGTGGTCGACGCTCCCACCCGCAGTCCAGCAAGCCTGGGCCAAGCGGGAGAGCGAGGCCACACAGAAGATCACGACGGACGGGCAGCGGATCAAGGACCTATCCAGCTACGAGGAAGCGCTCAAGCCGTTCGCGGCTCGGCTCCAGCAGGTCAACGCGCCACCGCAGGAATACATCCGGCGGCTGGCGATGGCGGACCAGATGCTGGCGACGAACCCGGCGCAGGGCATTCAGGAAGTAGCGCGGCTCTACGGCATTGATCTGCAGCAGATGCTTACCGGGCAACCGGACCCCTCAAGCGCACTGACCCGCAAAATCTCCGAATTGGAATCCCGCCTCGAAGATCGAGAAAAGGCCGACGAGGCAGTTCGCACAAAATCCGCGCACGAAACGATTAACGAGTTCAAGAAGGACAAGCCGCACTTCGAAGCGCTGCAAGACCTGATGGACCAGTTCATTCGCACAGGCGCGGCGGCGGCAGTCCCCACGGACGAGCCGCTGCTGGCAAAGGCGTACAAGCTCGCTCTGGCCGCTCACCCCGAAGTGGGCAGCAAGATCGAAACCGAGGCCAAGGCGGCAGCCGAAAAGAAGGCAGCCGAGGAAGCCAAGGAACGTCAAGCCAAGGACGCGAAGATCGCCCCCTTTGCACGGCGCCCCGGATCAGCTCCGGCGGTGGCCAACACGAAGGGTAGCTGGGAAGACACCATGAAAGAGGTTCAGGCGGAGATCAAGGCGCGCGGATAAGGAAAACGCGCAATGGCTTCTCCCAATGCAACGTTTACGGAAATGGTCACGTCGACCCATCGTAAGCACCCGTCGGTGATCGCCGACAACGTCTCCGATCACAACGCGCTTTATCGCCGGCTCAAGACCAAGGGCAAGATCCGCAAGGAAGACGGGGGCCGCTCGATCGTGGCCAACCTCGACTATGCGGAGAACTCGACCTACCAGCGTTACAGCGGTTTCGACACCCTGAACATCAGCGCATCCGACGTTCTGTCGGCGGCCGAATACGACTGGATGCAGGCGGCCGTTCATGTGACCGCCTCGGGCCGCGAACTGCGCATGAACAGTGGTGACACCGCGATCTTCAACCTGGCCAAGGCCCGGCTGAAGAACGCAATCCGCACCGCGTCCAACAACATGTCGGTCGATATCTACTCGGACGGCGCGCTGACCAACCAGATGGGCGGCCTCGCTCACTTGGTCTCGACGGACGGCACCGGCACCGTGGGCGGCATCGTGGCCGGTACCTACACGTTCTGGAAAAATCAGTTCTACGAGTGCCCGACCGCGCCGTCCAAGACGACGATCAAGACGCACATGAACACGCTGTGGCTCCAGTGTAAGCGTGGGACCGATGCGGCCGACCTGCTCGTTTCCAGCAACGACTTCTTCAACTTCTACTGGGAGTCGCTGCAGGACCTTCAGCGCTACTCCGACGACACCAAGGCGACCGCCGGCTTCCAGTCGCTGAAGTACGTCAACGCCGACGTGATCCATGACACCAACTCCAACTTCTCGACCACGGCCGAGAAGATGTACTTCCTGAACACCGAGTATCTCGAAATGGTCGTCCACTCGGACGCCAACTGGTCGCAGATCGACGACAAGATGTCGGTCAACCAGGACGCGGTGGTCATCCCGATCCTGTTCATGGGCAATCTGGTCACGAGCAACCGCTCGCTGCAGGGCGTGCTCATCGACGCCACCTAAGGAGCCGCCAACATGATGCTCATTGGGGCAAACCTCACGCGGACCTACACGACGGCTCAGCTCGCCGGCGAAGGGCCGGCCAAGCTTGGGGCTCTTCACTTTTCCTACGATGGAAAGGTCTACAAGTTCGTCCTGTTCAACAACGGCGTTGGCAACGTTGCCGCTGTCGATGGCAACATGGCGTACATCTACGCGGTCTCGGGCGCTTCGGCGGGCCAGACCACCACGGTGACGATGGATCTCACGGACACGCAGGAAATCGGCGCGGGCAAGTTCATGTCCGTTCCGGCCGACGGCGAGTACTGCTGGATCCAGGTCAAGGGCATCGCGACGCTGACGACGGCGTTGACGGCGGGCGCCGACGGCGACCCGCTCACCCCGACAGGAGCGTCCGACGGCACCCTCGACGTGACGGCCGATGTGACGAGCCCGAATTGTGGCTACGCGATCGACGCTTCGGCGAAGATCGTGTTCCTGGACTGTCCACTCTAACCATCGCGGGCGGGGTTTCGGCCTCGCCCGCCCCCTTCAGGAGATTTCCCAATGTCCACTGCAACAATCGGCGCAAAGGTCGACGGGCCTGTATCGTCCCTCACGGACGGTCGGTCGTTCGGCCTCGGCGACCGCTTCACCGACAAAGACGGCAAGGAATACGTCTGGATCCAGGCGAGCGGCGCCATTACGGCGGTCGGGTACGTCGTCATCATCGACGAAACCTACCAGGCTGCGGAAGTAACGACCTCGAACGACGCGGAAGGCGACCTCTTGGGCGTTGCCGTGGCGGCTTTCGCGGACAACGACTATGGCTGGGTGCAGGTCAAGGGTCCCTGTCTCGTGCAGGTGTCCGCGTCGTGCGCCGCCAACGTCGTGCTCAACACCACGGCGACGGCGGGGCAACTCGACGATGATGGCGGCGTGACCGCGCTGCGGGCTCGTGGCATCTACCTGACCACGTCGCGCGGCGGCTCGGCCGGCACGGCGGCGGGTCTGGTGAACTGGCCGATCATGGTCGACGACGGCACGGGTTACACCGACGGCGTTACCCCCGGCACGGCGGCGAACAACAAGGCCCTCGTGCTCGGCGCTTCCGGTGAAATCTCGACCATCACGACGGCCACGATCACGAACCTGACGACCACGGCGCTCACGATGGGCGCCACGGCCGTCACGGCAACCGGCACCGAACTGAATTACCTCGATATCGCGACCCTCGGTACCGGCGTGGCTTCAAAGGCTGTCGTGCTGGATGCCGGTGACGACTACACTTGGCCGGCAACTGGCGTGCTGACTACGGGAGTCGTCAATGACGTGGCAGGGACGGGGCTCGCAGCGACCCATGCCGAGATCAACCGTGCAGCCGACCTGTCTGCCCGCATCGTGGTCCTCACGGCTACCGCCGCGATCACCGAGGTTCTGCACGAGGGCAAGACCCTTGTGATGCGAGAGGCCGGCGGCAACGCGCTCTGCACCTTTACCCTACCGGCCGCGACTGGCGGCGGCGGGCGTTACCGCTTCGTGGTCGACGAGGTGAATACCTCGAACTACGTCATCGCCGCAGTCGCGGGCGCGGACGTCTTCCGGGGCGTCATCATGGGCAACGATGGTGCCGCGGCGACGACGGCGTGGCGTTGGATTGCCGGTGCCACAGACGACACGGTGACGCTCAACGGCACCACCACCGGCGGCGTGACGCGCGGCGATTGGGTCGAGTTCGAAGACATCGCGGCAGACGGTTGGGCCGTGCGTGGCTCCATCAGTCAGAGCGGTGCCGAGGCAACGCCGTTCAGCGACGCGGTCGCCTAAGCGTAACCGGGGAGGGTTTAGGCTCTCCCCGTTCTTTCCTCGTAACCAGGAGCCCCCATGCAGATGGACGCCAAGCCCGAGGACCGCGAACAGATCGCGCTCTGGATTCAGAAGTTCAAGACCGAACACAAGCCCGGCCCCGATGGCAACCTGATCGCCGTCGACCGCGTCTATCTCGGCAAGAAGGGCATTGCCGGCTTTCAGAACGTCCACGAGGTCAAGCGGCTCAAGAAGGACAATCCTTTCCTGTGGGACAAGCTCGTCGGCCCCGCCTACGAGCAATGGCAGAAGGGCAAGGCCATTCCCCGCGACGGCCTGCCGCTGGAAGCGTGGCCGGCGATCACCGAGGGCCAAATCGAGATGTGCAAGACGATGGGCCTGCACACCGTCGAGGACATCGCCACGGCCACCGACTCGATCCGCCAGAAGCTCGGCATGGGCGCCAACACGCTCATCCAGCTGGCAAAGTCCTTCAACGCCAACAAGGACGCGACGGCGACAGCGAACAAGATCGCGGGCCTTGAGGCGCAGCTTGCCGAGTCGGCCAAGGCCGCCGACGAATCCCGGCAGTTGATCGACATGCTGATGGCAGAGCGGGGCAAGGCTCCCGGCAAGCCTGGCCGCAAACCCAAGCAGGACCTCGACGAGGCCGCCTGATGACCGTCCTTAGCATGGTCCAGTCCGTCTGTCGCCGCGTCGGCATCCCCGCGCCTTCCGTGGTGCTGTCCGCGACAGACGATACCGTGCTGCGCCTGCTTGAACTGGCCCAGGAAGAAGGCCGGGAGCTTGCGCGCTACGGTGACTGGCGGGCGCTGCGGAAGGAGAAGACCTTCACGACGGTTGCGGCCGAGACGCAGACCGACACGCCGATCCCCGTCGACTTGGGCGGCTTCGTCGACAACACGCTGTGGAACCGCACCGCCAAGCGCCGCCTGACCGGCCCGCTCACGGCCGACCAGTGGCAGACCATCAAGGCCAACAGCGGCCCGGCCTCGACAGATTCGTTCTATCTCCGGGGAACGTCCTGGCTGATGAGCCCGACGCCGGCCGCCAGCCAGACCATCGCCTACGAATACCGCTCGTCCTACTGGTGCGAATCCTCGGTCGGCACGGCGCAGGAAGCATGGACCGCAGATGCCGACGTGGGGAAGCTCAGCGAGCGCCTGATGGGCCTTGGCCTGATCTGGCGGTTCAAGCAATCGCGGGGCCTCGACTGGCAGACCGACTTCGACAAATACCAGTTCGAGATCAACCAGGCGCTGACGGCCGACCAGCCGCGCTCGGTCATCGACATGAAGGGCGGAACGGACATCAGGCGCGGTATCTCCGTGCCCGAAGGCTCGTGGAACCTCTGATGCTGCTGACGCCGTCCGCCAAGCTCCCACGCCCCCGGATGGGGACAACCACGCTCCCGGCGCCCGTCCGTGGCCTGAACCTGCACGATGGTCTAGCCAATCAGAAACCCGACGATGCGCTGATCCTCGACAACTGGTTCCCCGAAACGACCTACTGCAAGGTCCGGGGCGGTTACTCCAGCCATGCCACGGGCGTAGGCGCTGCGATCCTGTCGCACATGGAATGGGCGGGCCCGACCTCGCGCAAGGCCTTCGCCGCCAAGACGACGGACATCTACGAGGTGACCGCCGCCGGCGCCGTGGGAGCCGCCGCCGTCTCCAGCCTCACGGTAGGCTACTGGCAGCATGTGAACTTCACCACCGCAGGCGGGTCATTCCTGGTGCTGGCGAACGGGTCGGACGATGTTCGCAATTATGACGGCACGTCGTGGACCTCGCCCGCCATCACAGGCGTCACCAGCTCGACGCTGATTACGCCGGTCGTCCACAAGTCGCGGCTGTGGTTCATCCAGAACGGCACGACGAAGGCATGGTATCTGCCGGCCTCCTCGATCGCTGGAGCGGCCACGGGATTCCAACTCGGCGAGCAGTTCGCCATGGGCGGCTATCTGGCCGCAGCCGGCGTCGTGTCGAGCGACGGCGGGTCTAACAGCACGGCCGACTATATGTGCTTCATCTCGTCCAAGGGCGAGGTTGCGATCTATGCCGGCGCAGACCCCGCCGACGCGGCGACGTGGTCGCGGCAGGGCATCTACAAGGTCGCGGCACCCATTGGCAGGCGCTGCGCGGTCCAGATCGGCGGCGATCTCGCGATATTGACCGAGTCGGGCATCGTGTCGATGCGGCAGGTCATGTCGCTCGGCAAGGAGCAGGCGGAACGCGGCGCGATCACCTACCGGATCGACCGGGGGATTTCCGACGATTACGGCTCGTACAGCGGCAATTCCGGCTGGGAGATGATCCTGCACAGCCGGACCCATCAGTTGATCGTGAACGTCCCCACCAGTTCATCGGCCGCCAAGCAGTACGCGATGAACATCCAGACCGGGTCATGGTGTACCTACTCGGGGCTCAACGCGACGTGTTGGGGCCTGTTGAACGGAAACCTCTATTTTGGCTCCTCGGCCGGGACCGTGTGGCGGGCCGAGACTGGCTATCAGGACAACGGTGCGGCGATCACGGCGGAGCTTAAAACCAGCTTCCAGCCCTATGGACCCAAGGGCCGGATCTGCCGTATCACGCAGGCCCGCCCGCTGTTCACCGCAGGCGGTCGCGTGGTGCCGGCGCTGCGGGTCGATGTGGATTTTAAGAACACCACGCCCAGCGACAACGACAAGTTCCCGGTCTCGGCCGGTTCCATGGGCTCGTCGTGGGATGTCGGGCTGTGGGATACCGCGACGTGGGGCGACACCGATTCGCCTTATGCTGACTGGATTTCGGTGACCGGCATCGGCACGACGGCGGCGCTGCATCTGCGGACGCAGACCAACGGTATCTCGGTGAAGCTCAACGCCATCGACGTGCAGTACGAGTCGTCCAAGGAGATGGCGCTCTAATGGCCCACACGCTTCTCTTTGGCTTCGACGAACAGCTCGCCAAGTGGGCCTGCGCCCGCATTCCGTGGGCCGACTATCAACCCACCATGAAGGCGGTCGGCGTGGCAGACGGCAGCGAAGCCGACGCCAAACTGTTGGCGGTGTGCGTCTATCACAGCTACCTGCCGGTCAGGATGATCGACGGGAAGCCGTGGTATGGCGTCTGTGAGATTTCATTTGCGGCGGATAGCGCCAGATGGGCAAGCCGTCGCACGATTACCAACTTGCTTAGAATACCATTCCTACAGTACAATTGTCGCAAGGTAACGACCGTTATTCCCTCCACGAACAAGCGGGCAATCCGTTTCAACGAAGGGATCGGTCTAAAGCCGGAAGGCACGCTAAGGCACCACTTCGCCAAGGGCGTGCATGCCTGCATCCACGGGATGATGAAGCCCGAATTTGAGCAGCGGTGGCTAAGGCCACCCTCCAAAGTGGAGAGCAGGCCAAATGGCCAAGAAGGGCGAATCAGCTCCCTCGGCCCCTGATCCCTCGATGATGATCGGGCAGCAGACCCAAGCCAACGGCCAAGCCGCCGTGACTCAGGGCCTGATGAACCGCGTCAACCAAGTAACGCCCTACGGCACACTGACCTACGACAAGACCGGCGCGGTCAACATGCCGGGCTACGAGGTGCCGACCTACACGGCGACGACCAAGCTCAGCCCCGAGCAGCAGAGGCTCTACGAGACCCAGACCCGCGTGACGCAGGGCGCCTACGATCTGGCCGACCAGTACACCGGCCGCATTGGCGACGCGACAAAGGACCCATTCAGCTACGAGGGCCTCCCGAACGCTCCGACCTACAACGAGGGCTACCGCCAGCAGCAGCGCGACGCGATCATCGCCCGCAACCAGCCCGACATGACCCGCGACCAGGAAGCGCTGCGGACCCGCCTCGCCAACCAAGGCATCGGCCTCGGGACGGAAGCGTGGGGCGCCGCACAGGACGACATGAACCGGGGCGTCAACGACTTCCGCCTCGGGGCCGACCTTTCGGCCGGCAGTGCGGCGGCCCAGCAGTACGGGCTTGAGGCCAACACCCGCGACCGTGCGATTCAGGAGCGGGTCAATCTTCGCACGCAGCCGATCAACGAAGTGGCTGCGCTGCTGGGCACCGGGCAGGGCGTGCAGAATCCCAACTTCATCAACACGCCGCAGACGCAGATGCAGCCCACCGACGTGATGGGCGCCTATGGGCAGCAGTACGCCGGCCAGATGGCGCAGTGGCAGCAGGGCCAGAAGGCACAGAGCGGCATGATGGGCGGCCTGTTCGGACTCGGCGCGGCCGGAATCGGCGCCGCCGGAATGATCATATGATTTTCAGGCTCGATCACATGAGAAAGTCATATAGCCGGAAAAAGCGTCCAACTGGGTCGGGCGCGCTATCCGGCCGTACTTCTTGCAATGCTCGTTCGCAGCTTCGACAGCAGGTCCCTGCGATACGCCACCTCTGCGGACCACGCCCCCAAGCTCCGTCGCATCCACCGTTGGCCCGCACGCCGCTGCCAATAGCACGAGCGGCACAATGAATAGTCGCATTGATCTCTCCTCGATATCCAAACACGAGAATATCGCCCTACAGTTCAGCGGTGGCAAGGACTCGCTTGCTTGCGTCCATCTGCTGCGCCCGCATTGGGACAGGATCACGCTCTACCACGTCGATACCGGGGATCTGCTGCCTGAGGTTCGCGAGATCGTCGATGGGGTCGAGGCGATGGTGCCGCATTTTGTGCGGATCGAAACCAATTCAGCCGACTGGATGAAGCGGTTTGGCCTGCCGAGTGATCTGGTTCCCACGACCTGCACTGTAGCGGGCATGTGGATGGGCTTCGGTGGTCGCCGGATCGTTGATCGCTTCGACTGCTGCGCTGAAAACATCATGGGGCCGATCCATCGGCGGATGCTGGCCGACGGCGTGACACTCGCCATTCGCGGCACCAAGCGAGCCGACATGCCCACGCTCGCGGCGGAGAGCGGCGACACGACCATGGGTTACGAAATATGCCTGCCGATCCGGGATTGGTCGCACGCCGACGTGTTCGCCTATCTCCGCGAGGTCGGCGCCCCGATCTGCCGGGTCTACGAGCACAAGGTCAATGCGCCAGAGTGCGCGACGTGCCCGGCGTGGTGGAACGAGGGACGCGCTGGATACCTGAAGAAGTATCACCCCGACCTGAACGCAGCCTATCAGGCCAAGCTCGCGCTTGTGGCCGCCGAAATCGCGCCGGTTCACCGCACGCTCATGGAGGAGTTGGCATGAACGCCCACATTCTCCAGAGAGACTTCGCCCGCGCCCTGGAAGTCGCCCCCTACGCGGACGATTCGATGGTGGGCGCGCTGACGAGTTCTGCCGTGGCGCGGGGTTACAGCATCCTACAGGCGCACAAGCTCGGCCCGACAGACCGCCTGCATGCAAAGGTGCTTCTCCGCTACTTCGACCCGCCGTTCTTCGGCCGCGTGCTGGATGCGGGTTGCGGCGTGGGAGCGGTTGCCGAGCACATGTCGGCGCTGCGACCCGACCTCAAGTTCGTGCTGCTGAATGTCAGCGCCGCCCAACTCGCGCTGGCGCCCGAAGGCCTGGAGAAGATTCACGCCGACTTCCACGACATCCCGGCCGAGGATGGAGAGTTCGATGCCGCGATGTTCTGCTACAGCCTGGGGCACGGACTGCTCGACCGCTGCATGGCGGAAGCCGCGCGGGTCCTGCGGCCCGGCGGCGCGCTGTTCATCTACGACATCGCGGCAGACGACCAGGCCAGAGTGATTGAGGCGCTGGGCTACAAGCCGCACCATCCCGCCCATGTTCTCGACGCCGCCGGCCGCCACGGCTTCATCGGAAGTGTGATTGAGAACCTGTCGAGCGACGTTTCCGGCGTGATCGCGCTCTGCGGACGGGAGGCCTACGACGCCGGCTTCTCCGGTACCCGCCCCGTTATCTATCGGTTCGTCCGATGACCGACCAAGCCGACTACAACGACCTTGCCCACAGCCTCGCGGGCGTAAGGCGGAAGAATCCCTACGACCACAGGCGCGCGTTCGCGCAGCGCTTGCAGGCAATGGGCAGCGACACCTCGCCTATTGACCACCCCATGCAGGGTGCGGCTCGTCTCGCGCAGGCGCTGGCGGGTGCTTACGGGACGTATAGGGCGGACGCAGACGAGAACGCGGCAGTCGCCAAGAAGTCCGAAGAGGCCAAGCGCATCTCTGGCATCTCCGACCCGCAGGAGCGCCTAGCGGCCTACATGGCGTTCGATCCGCAGGGCGGCGCCAAGCACTCGGCGGCGCTGGCGATGGAGCAGATCAAGCAGGGCGGCCTGCGGCAGGGGCTACAGGATGGCGCCGGAGGTTTCGGCTCGATCTATGGCGGCGGCCCGCAGCAGTCGGCCGACGTTCCGCCATTGGCACAGGGTCAGACGGCGCCGGGCGCGTTCGCGAACAACCTCGGCAACATCCGCGCGACGCCGATCGGCTGGGAAGGAAAGGGGCCGCCACAGAACGGCTTCGAGACGTTCAACACGCCGGACCATGGCGCTCAGGCGATGGTCAAGAACCTAGGCGCCTACGTGCAGCGCAATCCGAATATCACGGTCGCGCAGGCCATCGCGCAATGGGCGCCGCCGAACGAGAACAACACCGAGCTTTACATTCGCCAGCTCGCGGAATCGACCGGCATCAATCCGGGCATGCCGTTGGCGGAAGTCCTGAAAGACCCGGTCGTCGCAGCTCAGATGCTGGATGCCATCACCCGTAAGGAAAAGGGCGGACTGCCGCAGGGCGTCAACGCCGACACGTTCATGCGCGCCACGGGCGGCAACGCACAGGCCCCGACGCCGCTCACGATCAACATGACGCAGCCGCAGGGCATCCCCCCGCAGGGCGACACCACGGGCATGCCACCGGCTCCGAATCCGGGCGTCGTTGGCGGCCCCACGGTGCAGGCGGCTCCGCAGGTTCCCGACGTGCAGCGCCCCCAGCCGACGCCGCAGATGCTCCAGCAGTACCAGCAGCGCATTGCCTCGGGCGAGTTCGGCCCCGATCCCAAGACGGCGATCCCGGCCGCGCGGGCCGCGTTGGATGCTGAGCTAGATCGCAACTGGGGCGTCCAGCGCGAGCGGGCCAAGATGCAGTTCGGCCAGCAGACGACCGAGTATAGCGAGCAGCGGAAGGTCGAGCGCGAGAACGCCAACCCCAAGTTCACCGAAGATGCCAACAAGGCGCACGCCTACGCGCTGCGCGTGTCCAAGGCGCTGCCGTTGCTGGAGCAGATGGTCACCTCGGCGGAGGGTCCGCCCTCGACGCTGGACCGGGCCGTCACCAACCTGCCGGTCGTCGGCAACATGCTGGCCGGTCCTCGCGGCGAGAAGTTCGATCAGGTCTCCCGCGACTTGGTGAATGCGATCCTGCGGCGGGAGTCGGGCGCCACGATCACCGACTCGGAGTTCAAGAACGCCTACCGCCAGTATATCCCGCAGGTTGGCGAAGACCCGCAGACGATCCAGCTCAAAATGGAGAACATCCGCACGCAGCTCAAGGCGTTCGCCGACACCGCCAATCGTCCGCCCGACGTGTACGGCATGCAGGGCAATCGCGGCAGCACGGCCGCACCGCAGGCGGTGCCTGCGCCTGCCACCGGGGCTCCGCAGGCTGGCGCTGTCGAGGGTGGCTACCGCTTCAAGGGCGGCAATCCGGCGGATCGCAATAGCTGGGAGCGCGTCCAGTGAGCGGCCTTCGTGAATGCGCCATGTGCAAAGAGCACAAACTTCCAGATTTCTTCAGCAAGAAGTCGGCTAAATGCAAGCCGTGCGCTGTTGAAGTGTCGCGAAAGTGGGTTTCCGAGAATGGAGACCGCTACAAAGAATGGCAGAGAGCTTACCGAAGCACGGAGATCGCGAAGTCGAGACGGAATGGCCATCGCATCAAGTATCGGTATGGCCTGTCTCTTGAGCAGATGAATGAAATGCTGGAGGCGCAAGAGCATAAATGCGCCATCTGCCGAGTGGCATTCCCGGCGGCGCCACACATAGATCATTGTCATGTGACCGGCGTCGTTCGTGGTCTCCTCTGCGATCTTTGCAACCGGGGTCTCGGATACTTCAAGGACAAAAAGGAAACGCTCCTTAGCGCTGCTAAATACCTCTCGCGGGGTCAGCAATGAACCCCTGGGAAAACTACGCACAGGCCGAAGAGGGGCCGTGGAAGAAATACGGGGCGCCGGAAGAGCCGCCCACGTCCGCGCCGCGCCTCGGCGGGCAGTTCGCGCAGGGCGCGCTTGACGCCATCACCAATACCGCAATGGCGCCATTCGATCTATCGGCTGCCATCACCAACAAACTTGGCCTCACGTCGGGGCCATCGCGGGTGCGGCAGGGCATTGAAGCGCAGACCGACTACACGGCGACGCTGCCACTTCGGCTGAGGGATGCGGTTTCGCAGGGCTCACTTGGGCCGCTGACCGAAAGCCGCACCGCGCGCTTCGAGCCCGAAAATCGCAGCGAGAAGATTGCCAACAAGGTTGGCGAAGGCGTCGGCGCCGTCGCGTCCACCCTTCTCCCGGCAGGCGTGATCGCCAAGGGCGCGAAGGCGGGCACCATGACGCATGGCCTCGCGCAGACCATGGCCTCGCAGCCAGTGACACAGCTTACCTCGGGCGCTGTGGGTGGTGGGGTGACAGGCGCGACCGATGATCCCCTGATGGGGCTTGTCGCGGCGTTGGCCGTGCCTGTGGGCGCCGCCACCGTCCGGGGCGCGATCTCGCCCACGACCAACCGCCTGTCCGACGCCGAGCGCAAGCTGGTGGCAGTAGCCCAGCGCGAAGGAATCCCGCTCACGCCGTCGCAGCAGACCGGCAGCCCCAGCCTGCGAGGGCTGGAAGAGACGATGGCGCGCATGCCGCTTTCCAACACGCCCATGCAAAAAACCTACGCCGGTCAGCGTGAGGCCTTCAACCGAGCGGTCATGACGCGAACCGGCGCCGATGCTGCCGACGCCTCGCCCGATACCATGCGCAAGACGTTCCAGACCATGGGATCGAAGTTCGACGATCTTGCTTCGCGCACCACCGTCAACGTTGACGAGAAGTTCGCCGGGGATGTGCAGCGGGTCTCGGCTGATTACGGGCGGCGCCTCGAAACGGACGTGCGCCCGGTCTTTCAATCGTACATGGACGATCTGGCGCCGCTCCTGCAGTCGGTGTCGAAGGGCGAGAAGCCGCAACTGGACGGCCAGATCTATGGCCGCATCAGAAGCGACATCGCCACTCGGATGCGCGAGTCCGGCAACAACAAGCCTCTCCAGCGTGCGCTCGGCGGCCTTGTCGAATCTCTTGACGACGCCATGCAGCGGAGCGCCACGGGGCCACTGGCAGCCGAATGGGGCGAAGCGCGGCGCCAATATCAGGCGCTGATGACCGTCGATAAGGCGATGCGTGGGGGCACGCAGACCACGCGCACGACCGGAGACATTCCGTTCAGCGGCCTTACGTCTGCGGTTCGTGGAGCAGACGCCCACGGCTACGCCAGCGGGCGGGGGCAGTTGAACGATCTGTCCCGCGTCGGTGATTTCCTCGCGCAGAAGGTCCCAAATAGCGGCACCCCTGAACGCTTGGGCTGGACGAACGTCCTGACTGGCGGCGCGCTGTTTGGCGGCGGCATGGCTTCTGGCCTCGGACTGCCGGTCGCGATAGCTGCGACTGCCGCGCCATGGGCCGCATCGAAGCTCTACAACACGCCGCTTGCGAAGGCGTATCTCACGAACCAGGCGGCGGGAACGACCGACCTCGGCGCGCTCTATGGATCGGAAGCCCTGCGCCGTCTGATCGAAGGCGGGCAGGGCAAGGGCGAGCCTACGGCTTTGGCGCGCGCCTTGATGCAAGCGAGCGAAAAACGGGCAGGAGCCGCTCGATGAGCTTCTTTGCCAGCCATCCGCTGCCCGCGCCAAAGAACATGACGCCGAGAAACCACGCCTGCCACGTCATCGTCGGCTCAAGGCCGATGGTGCGGGTGAAAACCCACGCGGCGGCGACGGCAACCACGAATTGCAGCCAGATCATCCGGCCAACCTATCAGAAGGAGACCGCCCGTGGCTAGGGACGGTTCAGGCACATTTACCTTCGTCGAGGCAGATTTTGTCTCCGGATCGACCATCGAGACGGCCAAGGTCAACAGCAAGTTCGACGAGACGGAAACGGCGCTGACGGCGTCGCTTGCCAAGGATGGCCAGACCACGCCGACGGCGAACCTGCCCATGGGCGCCTTCAAGCATACCGGCGTCGCGGATGGTTCGTCGCGCACCGACTATGCCTCGCTCGGGCAGGTGGCGAAGGGTTCGTATCTGTACGCCATCGACACCGGCACTGCCACGGCTTACGCCAGCGCGCCGTCTCCCGGCATCGCGGCCTATGTCGTGGGCTATCTTGCGCGCTTCAAGGCGGTGAACGCCAACACCACGACCACGCCGACGCTTGCCGTGAACGGCCTCGCGGCGGGAACGATCACATGGCCCGATGGGAACGCCTTGCGTGTGGGCGACATTCCGGCCAATGCGTTCGTCGAGTGCATCTGCACCAGCACGACCCCGACATGGCACCTGCAGACTGTTTCCAAAGCTCCGGCAACCATCGGGGCAAATGGTACGGCCCCCTTTGCATGGTCGGCGGCAACGGGCGGGATCCGGTTCGCGGCGGCCTTCAATTCCACGATCTACGGGATGACCTACCAGAACGCTGCAGGCGACGTGACCAACGATCTCGACATTGCGGCAGGCGGCTGCCTGGACGCGACCGGAGTTTATCCCATCGTGCTCGCGGCACTGACCAAGCAACTAGACGCAGCCTGGGCCGTGGGTTCGGCGGCGGGCGGTCTCGACACAGGGTCGATCGGTAACAGCGATTACTACATCTGGGCGATCGCCCGATCCGATACGCATGTGACGGACGCTCTCTATTCGCTGTCCTCGACGGCGCCGACGATGCCGGCGAACTACGACTACAAGCGGCTCATCGGCTGGTTCAAGCGCGTCTCTGCCGCCATCGTCCCGTTCAAGGTTTATGAAACGGCAGGCGGTGGCCTGCATCTCGTCTGGTCGACGACGACGCTCGATATCAATGTCCTCAACACGCTCTCGAACGCGCGTCGCACCGATGCGCTGAAGGTGCCGCTCAACATCGCGACGGACGCCAATGTCCGCGTCAATCTATCCGATGGGACGGATACCTTCCACGCCATCGTATGCAGCCCTGACGAGGCCGATGTTGCACCCAGCACGACGGGCGCCGCCGCTCCGCTCTACAACATCGTGAGCACGTCGGCGTTGGCCGGGTCGGAAGAGTTTTGGATGCGCACCAGCGCCACGGGAACGATCGCTGCCCGCGTCGGCGAGGCCATCACCATCGATGCCTACAACGCAGTTACGCTCGGCTTCAAGTGGTCGCGGAGGCCGTGATGAAAAAGGAGAACACCAATGGCCGTTGAAACAATCGTAGGCGAACACAACACCACGCTTCCAACGCTGGTGAATACGCAGCCCTCTGTGGTGCAGCTCGACGATCGCGGACGCCTCATCACCACCGGCGGCGCCGGCACCGCAGGCTCCCCCTCAGGAGGGGTGCAGAGCGTGCAGGGCTTCGGCTACAGCTCGGTCGCCAGTATCACGCGCACCAATGACACCAACGTCTATGCAGCCAATGACGTGATCGGTGCGGCCACGGGCAGCACGGCGGGCAAGGAACTCGCCAGCATCGGCCCGGCCGGTGGCGGCGAGATCATCATCACCACGGCGCAATTCGAGATCGACATTACCGGGGTCGTCGCTGGCATGACCAGCTTCCGGCTCTACCTCTACAATGTGACGCCGCCGAGCGCCTTGGGCGATAACGCGGCGTGGGATCTGCCGTCCGGCGACCGCGCCTCGTTCGTGGGCTACGTCGATCTGGGAACGCCCGTCGATCTCGGCTCGACACTCTACGTCGAAACCCTGCAGATCAACAAGCAGGTTACGGTGCCCTCCGGCGGCTCGCTGTTTGGCTATCTGGTCACCATCGGGACATGGACCCCGGCGGCTAGCTCTGTCTTCAAGATCACCTTGAAGGCCGTGGGCGTCTGAGCATGACGCCAGCGGTTCGCGCCATCGTGCTGGGCGGCCTCGATGCCGATGCCTTGCTTTGGCAGAAGGCGGTGGTCGCGGCGGGCGGGGCCTTGTCCTCGTCCCGGCTTTCGCTGGTGTCTCAGACCGTCCGGCGACTGAAGCAGGGCGGCGTCTGGGCGAACCTCGACCGGCTCTGGCTCTTTGCCGCTGAGAACAGCACGCAGGCGCTGATCGACCTCAAGGCGCGAGCGGTGGCGACGGCGGTTAACAGCCCGACCTTCACGGCCAGTCGCGGCTTCGCGGGCGACGGAGCTACCGCCTACATCGACACTGGATTCAACCCAGCGACCGCTGGCGGCAATTATGTCCGCGACGATGCCTGCGAAGGTGCCTGGGTCGAGACGGCACAGACCGCATCGGCGAGCGCTCACCATTACATGAGCTACGACGAGGCCATCTACACCTACATCCGGCAGACCAACACGACCGCCTACAGTTTCGGCGTAAACAACGCGGCCGGCGATACCTCCTACACGTTCGTCACCCAGACCGGCGCGTGGCACGCCCAACGCACGGCATCCAATGCCTATGCCCTCTATCAAAACGGCGTTTCGGTGCAGACCGGTGCGCTCACGAGCGCTGCGGTCAGCAGCCGCAACTTCTTTGTCCTGGCTGGGAACAATGGGGGGGCGCCCTATCTCCCGACCGATGGGAGGCTGTCTGGTGCGTGGCTGGGCAAGAGCCTGACTGTCGGCCAACTCGCCGCGTTCTACGCGGCCATGCGCGCCTACATGACGGCCGTGGGGGTGGCGTGATGACGCTCGCCTTAGGAAATAAAAATTCCGATCAGAACGCCAACGCCTATGAGCGAGAGCAGGAACGCAAGAGTTGGCAGGGCGACGGCAACCCAAAGACCTGCCGTGAGCCACAGTGGCCAATTCTCTCCGCGCTCGTATTCGTCAAGGGCGTTTTGCTGTTCGCGGGCGGCGTGGGCCGCGAACCTGCGGGGCCTGAAAATTTGTGCGTCCATGAGGCGAATAATGCCACTTCGGCGGGGGGCTGGCAATGAGCGCTGTCAATGCGGGCTGGCTGGCGGGGTCTGCCAACGCCACGGCGGGCCTTCAGGCCATCCTAGACGCAGGCAATAGCCTGTACCTTCCGGCAGGCCCCTACATCACCGATGCGCTGACCCTCTCCTATGCCGGACAGCGGGTCTTTGGCGACGGCGCCAGCACGATCCTGCGACAGAGGACGGCCGGCGGTCATCTGCTCATCGCACAGGCGTCCGACATCGAGTTGGTCGACTTCCGCGCGGAGGGCATAGAAAGTGCGGCTGGAAACGGCAGCTTCGCGGTCTATACCGCCCAAGCCAATCCGGCCGTGGGCCTGAAAATCCGACGCCTAAAAGTATCCGGGGCCGATGGCTCGCACGGCTTCAACAACGCCATCAAGGTCGACGGCTCTTGCGATCATGCCTTGGTCGAGGGCTGCACGATCGAGCGCCTGTGGGGTGGCACATCGGGCAACGGATATGGCGTGCTGGGGGCTGGCAATTTCCTGCGCGTTCTCAACAACGACACTCTGATGGCGAACGGCAGGGGACGCCACGGCATCTATTTCTCGGCTGGTTGCAGCGATTCGGTGGCGCAGGGGAACCTCGTCACGGGCTCGACCTTCGAGGGCATCACGCAGTATTCGCAGGGCGGTCAATCCCCCTGCGCCCGCAACGTGATCGACGGCAACCGGGTCCTGGGGTGCGTGACGGCCTCCAATTCGTCAGCCGGGGCCATCGGTGTTTACGGCCACGCGGTCGACACGCGGATCACGCACAACACCGTGACGGATTCAGGCGAGAAGGGCATCGTCTGTGACGGCACGACCTTCACTGATCTCCTGTCCTCGGTCGTCGAGGGCAACACGGTCCTGCGCTCGGATACCATCGGCATCGACTTCATCGCCGTTCAGAGCGGCACGATCCGCCGCAATCACGTCCACGAATCCAGCCAGGACTCGCCCGGCTATCTCTACTCGAATATCCGGCTGATCTCCGACAACACGACCGCTTGCGTCGATACCTTCGTCGAGGGCAACCGCTCGACGGGCACGTCCTTCGCCCGCTCGCCTTTCCAGATCAACCCATCGACTCCGGTCCCGACCGGGACGCGGCTGTGGGCCAACTATTTCCCGACGTGTGCGACGGCCGGAATCGAGACCAACGGTGTGTCATGCACGATCGACTGACGTTTGAGCGGCCCCATAGGAGGAAGTCATGTCATTGGGTCTAGCATTCTGGATTGTCTATCTGGTCGCGTTCGTGTTCTCGACCTGGAGAAGCTGGCCGGATCACGGCCCGATCGTCAACGGGCTGCCGCTCTGGCTGCTGCTCGGCATCCTCGGCTGGGCCGAGTTCGGGCCGCCGATTCGCGGTTGAGTTGCGTAGCGTAAGAAGCGGCCCTGAGCCACCCGTACAAAGCGGCCCAGAGCCTAACCAACACGACAGGGAGTGACCTGCCATGACGGCTGAGACGAGGTTAATACGGCCAAAGGGTGAGGCCGAACTAAATCCAAGGCTGAAATTATGGAAAAGTCATGGAGATTCAGTGAGCTGATGTCTGACGTGGCACCCAAGCTGGACAACCGGGTTTCGACGGGAAACCTGCTGACGCTGATCGCCCTGCTGATCGCGGGCGCCATCGCGTGGGGAACATCTCAGGGCGATATCAAGGCTTTGGCCCAGCGAGTGGATTCTGGTGAAAAGCGCGACGACAAGGCAGCGGAGACGCTGGACGCCGTCAAGGGCAGTGTCATCGAACTCAAGGGCGACAACAAGGCGATCCGGGCGGACATCGAACGACAGGGCAGGCAGCTCGACCGCATCGAGCAACTGATCCGCGATACCTCTCCCAAGCCGGCGCCGAAGGAAAAGCCATGACGGCCCGCCAGGTAGAGAGCAACGGCGACTGGATCAGAACCATGATCGGGGCCTTCGCTGCCATCTCGGTGACGGCTGGCGGCCTCTACACGGTCGCCATCGTGCCGCTGCAGCAGACCTTGGGCAAACTGGAGACCGGCCGCGACGACGACCGCAAGCAGCTCGTCAGCCTCTACCTGTCGCTGCGGGAAAACGATCAATACAAGATTTTTGCCCAAGCTGAGCGGACCGGCCTGCGAAGCGATCTCAACAAGCTGGAAGCCCATCTTCTCCGCATCGAGACCGAACAGCGCAGCCGCACCACGGCCGTGGCCACGGTGGCGACCCTAGGTGACCGCCTCGCCGGCCTCACCCGTCGCTTCGAGGAGAGCGAGCGCCGCTCGTCACCGACGATCACCGATGAGGTGAAGGCCCTGCGGGAAAGCCTGGAGAACCTGCGGGCCAGAATCATGGTTCCCGTGACGAGTAGCAGATGATTGGGCCTGGGAAAGGACACTGAGATGGCATTCACCCGAGAGAAAGCCGCCGAGATCGCCAACAAGTTGGGCTGCGAATCCTCCGTCGTGCTGGCCGTTGCCGACGTCGAAAGCGACGGTGCGCACGATCTGCCAGATGGCCGGCCCAAGATCCTGTTCGAGGCCCATTGGTTCAGCAAGCTCACCAAGGGTCAATTCGACGCGCAGTATCCCGGCCTGTCATCTCCGGTGTGGGATCGCTCGCTCTACAAGGGTGGCGCAGCGGAATGGGGCCGGCTCAATGCCGCGATCCGACTCGATGCCGAGGCGGCGCTGAAATCCTCGAGCTGGGGGCTCTTCCAGATCATGGGCTTCAATCACAAGGCCTGCGGCTTCGATACCGTGACGGCATTCGTCGACTTCATCAAGGGGCCGGACGATGCCGACATGGAGGCCTTCATCAACTTCGTGAAGGCCAATCCGTTGATCCTGAAGGCGATGCGCGCCAAGGACTGGAAAGCCTTCGCCCTGCACTACAACGGGCCCGGCGCGGTGGCGTCGTATTCGGCCAAGATGGCGGACGCCTATGGGAAGTTCGCGGGCCAGCCCGATCGGGCGGAGGAGGGGCCGCCGCTGCCGGTGGCCGATCCGACTCTGAAGCCGGTCCCCGTCAGCTCGAGCAAGACGGTCATCGCCGGTGGCGTCTCGGTCGCGGCCGGTGCCGCCACGGTGGCCGACCAGATCAACCAGGTGACGCCTATCGTCGAAAGCATCGCCACGGTGGGGGCCTCGTTTCAGAACGTCCTGAAGCTCGGCGCGCTGGCTCTGTCGATCGTGGCGCTCGTGGCCGTGGGCTACATGCTTTGGCGCTACATCCAGAAGCGGCGCTCCGGCGACGTGGTGTCGATATGATGGGGTTCCTCTCCGGCCTGTGGGGGAAGGTCGCCATCGGCGCGGCCATCGCTCTGGCCGTCCTGCTGGCCGTCCTGAAGCTCATAGGCATAGGCCGGACGGCGGAGCGAGGGGAAGCCGCCACAAAGGGGATGCAGCGCACGCAGGCCGCCAATGTTGCCCGCCAGAAGGCCAGCCAGCCCGTCACCAAGGAGGTCGAGGATGCGGACCCTTACAATCGCGACCGTTAGCCTGTTGTTGGCGGCGTGCCAGACCGCGAGCGTGGTCGACACGTCCTGCACGGCCTTTGAGCCGCTCACCTATTCAGCATCGGCGGATTCGGAGGCGACCAAGGCCCAGATCAGAGGGCACAACGCGGCCTGGAAAAAGCTCTGCGGGTAGAGCCCTCTCTTCCTTCGTGAGGGGAGGGAAGTAGGGGAGGTGCCTACGCGCTGTCGCGCTCCGGGGAGACTGAGGCGCTGGTTCCCGCTCAAGGGGTCGAACCTCGATTGCCTGATCCAAATTCAGGTGTCCTACCGTTAGACGAAGCGGGACCACCGGAGCGAAGCGACGCACTGCTGATTCTGTTTGTGCGTCCGCTTCGCGGCCGGGGGAGTGCTGCATCAGGAACCTGCCTGCTTGGTGACGAGGCACCGCAAGGCAACCAGCACGCTCTCGGGAGGATCGCCATTCTCCCAACGCCAGACGGTGGCGCGGTCCACCATCATTTCCTCGGCCAGCTTACGCCGCCAGCCGGTCGCCCCGTAGTGAGCGACCGCCAGCCGTCGAAGTTCAGAGGGCTTCGGTTTCGCGGATGAAGGCAAAGACCGCCTCGCTGAAACCGTCGATGTGCGTCCACTTCCCGTAGCCCACACCGTTCTTGGCGGAGGCGACGTTGATCATGTAGCCTCGGCCCTTGGGATCGGGCACGCGGTCGGCGGACTGCTCGTCCGTCACCACGATCAGGCGGTCATACTCGACGGCCTGGTTGATGCCCTGAACAGCCGCGCCGAGGTAGGTGCCGCCATGAGGCTGGCTCTTGATGACCGCATCGACGCCCGCCATGCCGCGACGGGGAGGGACCTCGGCCAACTGCGTGCTGAACGAGAACACGCGCACGTCGCCACGAATGAGGCTCGCCAAGGCCGCCGCCGCGTCGATGCGCTTCATGTCGGACTTGGCAGACAGCTTCTTGTCCATCGAGCCGGACACGTCGACCAGCACCGCCGTCTTGCCGAGCATTTCGGGCAGACCCTCGATGCAGGCCAAGAGCGCCTGATCAATGGCGGGCTCGAACTGCGGGCAGGCACGCGCCGCCGCGACGTAACGGAAGGGCAGCACTCGGTCGGCGCCCTTGCGGGCGATGATCGCCTCACGGACGAGGGAAGCATCGCAGCCAGCCTCGGCCATGTTGCGGACGTTGCGGAGCAGGGCGAGATAGCCCAACTGCCCCTCGCGGATCAGGCGCTCAAACGTGGCCTTCTTGTCGGCGCCGCCGGACAGGGCGACCTCCCAGGTATCGGGCACGACCAGCTTGCGCTCGGCAATGCGCTTGTACAGATCCTCGCGCTCCGGCGTCTTGGGCTTTGGGTGGGCCATGAACAGCACGTCGCGCAGCTTCACCGCGCCGTCGCGGTCGTACTTGGCGAAGTGGTATTCGTTGAAGTTCTCGAAGGCGGCGGCAAGGCCCTTCTTCATCTGGCCGGACAGCGGCTTATCGTTGCCGTTGGCCTTCCAGTAGAGAGACACCAGCTCGGACAGTTCGTCAACGCGCTTGACCACCTTGGGGATCGTCTCGGACAGGAGGGGCGTGCAGCTGGCCGTCTTGGCGAGGGCGCAGAGCAGCCAGAGCGGGGCATGGCGCAGGTTGAACTTGGTGCGCGCCTCGATCGCCAGCGCGGCGATTTCCTCGGGCTTGGCGGCCATCGCAAGGGCGCGGATGCGAGTGCCGATGTCCTCGCCGGATTCGTAGAACTCGCGCTCCCAAAGCAGGCAGGACATGACAGAACGGCGAAGCGCCTGCATGTCGCTGACACGCGCGGCGGGAGCGCCTTCGTGGGTCGTCTCGGTGAACTTGGGGGCTACGTTGGTGCGGGCCATCACGATCTCCTAGGGTTGGCCCGGCCGGATAGTAAGTGAGGGAACAGGCGAGACGGTACTGCCTTTCGGCAAGCCAGGCGCTCTCCCAACTGAGCTACATGCAGTTGCCCGCATGGCTGGACTTGAACCAGCGACCTCCAGGGTGAAGTAACCGACCTCTACGCCACTCACGAACATCAAAGCCGGGGAACAAACGACAGCAGACTTTATTTCCAATGAAGTAACTGCTGCCTACGCCACCGACAGAAACTCAGATGCCGAGGAACAGACGAGAGCGGTTGTGGGCCGAAGCCCGTCCATCGGAAGGAAGTAACCGCGCCCTACGCCATCGGCAGAAACACCAGTATTGCAAATTGCAACGCCTGTCAAACTAGATGCTGTGGAAGGGTTGCCGCCACGGCCCATGATGCTGCGGGCGATGGCGGCCAGCAGATCGTCCTTCTCTTGTTCACTCATGGCGCTTCCGGGGTTTGGAGGAGGCGCGCTCCAGGGCAAGCGTGCCCTTGTAGGCCGCCCAAGCCGCAGGATCGCCCGCGACCTTCTCCGCTGCAATCCAGCGGTCGACTGCCGCCCTCGTCTCGCAGATCGTGGCCCGCTCATCGAGCGGGAACAGACGCACGCGGCCATTGTTCATCGGCCGAATCGGCACCCACACCTTGAAAGTGCGCGGCTTCTTCACAGGTCGTGTCATCAGCTTCTCCATATAGGATTGGAAGGGGTGCGGAGGCGATTACGCCTCCGGGAGTCCTGCATCATCTGCGGCCTGCTTGCGGCCTCGCCCAGTCAGCGGCTGTGGCAGAGAGGCGCGTTTTGATGGCGTCGATTTCCTCGGCGCGCGCCTTCCATGCCTTCTTCTTGTCGATGCAATGCATGACGTGATTCTCGACAAGTTCGTGCAGGTAGGCGGGCTCTAGCGCGTCAAGCTCCCAGCTTTCGTCGCCGTAGATGACCCGATATCCCTCAAACCGCGCATCGGTTGTCTTGGCGGGATTTGGAGGCGGCGACTTCTCCTCGACTTGCTTCATGTTTAGCGCCAGCCGCTGGACGGTCCAACATTCTCCATTGCCATGCTGCAGGAGCTGCAGGCGGTCCTGTAGGTCGCGCGTCATGTCGATTCCGCTGGGGTCGTGGTCGCCAAGATGTAGCAGCATGACGCCCTGTCCCCCGTCTAGAACGGGCAGAATGTCGCTCTGCACGAAGGCGCGCAGGACGGAGACGGACGGGTAGCCGCGCGCCGCCAGCAACGGCACATCGTATTCGTGGCAGACGCGCTCGAGGACGCCGACCAGCGCCTCCTTCTCGACGATCACGAAGGGCCGCACAGTCTGCCCGACCCATCGATCCATGTGATACTGCTGGGCAACCGACTGCAGGATGTCGCTACCGCTCTCCCACCTAGCGCGCCGCACAAACTCGCGTGTGCGATCTTCGATGGCGTCCCAATCGAGAAGGCCGGCAAGCCGCGCGTCGTTCACCAGGGACTTGATGCGATTGTAGCTCTTGGTGTTGTTCGGCAGGATGTCACGCGCCACGACCTGATAGTAAAGCTGCCGCACGGTGAGTGTGTAGCCTTGATCCATGTAGGTCTCGATGATGTCGCTCAGCGTCGCGATCATCTCTAGGCTATCCGCCGAGAACCGCTGCGTTTGGTATGCTTCAAGGGCCATCATCTTTTCCTTGGTTTGTCGGGTCGGTGGTCTGTCAGAACTAGATCAGTGGTGGAACACAGGCGTAGAGAGCGAAGCGAACGAGCGAACTCCATTCCTCATAGTCATGTAGGAGGGGTGCGAGCAGCTTCGCTGCTCGGGGAACTGGGGTTGCTACCTTCCGCCTTCGTAAGGGCGGCGTGCTTGAGGGCGGCGCGGGCGCGGAGGAACCCGGCGCATAACGCCATCGGCACGTTCCCGTCATTGCGCGCGCCGCCTTGGCAGTCGTCCGAGTTGAGCGGGCATTCGACCTGCGCGAGGCCGTAGAGCGTGCTGAGCGAGTATTCTGCGCCTTCGGGACGCAGCGTGTCGGCGGCATCTTGGCTGAGGTCGGGACGTGGCATGGTAGACCAGATACCCTTGCCGTCCTTGCGCCACTCCCAGCCCAGCTTCTCGCCGCGATAGAGTGTCTGGTGTCCGGCTGCGACCAAGATCGCTGACGCGATATAGGGGTTCGGGTCTTCGCGTTCGACGCGGTCGGCCAGCGCCCAGAGCATTTCGCACTCCTGCCGCTGAAGGACTCCGCGATGGCCGTCTTCGGCCTGAGCCAGTTCATTGTCCTTGCTCATGTCAGTTTGTGGCTCGCCTTTCTCGCGTTGCCCCATGGCTGTCACCTTCCTGGTCAGTTTCCGTAGTCAACAGCGACGATGCTGCCGTCCAGCACGCCGAAGCTGTCGTACTTCGCTTCGGCCGGGATCACTCGGTCGTCGAGGTTGCAGAAGTCGTAGGGGCGAAAGTCGGACCATTCTGCCGGCGTCAGCGGACGAGCACGACGCATCACCACCAACCACCCGCCAGGAATTGAGAACGTGACAGGGCACAGCTCGGGCCAGCCAGCGCGGGCAAACTCGCGCTCTTGCATATTGGCCAGAAGTCCGCACAGAAACATCCGCCAGCCGTAGACGATGCGCGGCACCTTGATCGCGTAGCGGCCGATCAGGATCACCTCGCGGGTGATGCCTTGCCGGTTCCATTCAGCGCCGGTGATCGTCATCACGCTCATGTCGCACTCCTGTCGCCCTGTTTTTCCCCCGCAGCATCGGGCCGCACGTCCTTGAGAGCGCGGCGTGCGCTTTCGTGAGCAACCGCTAAGTCAATGTTGTAGTGGACCATCGCGCCGTCTGTGTGCGCGTCGATCTGCCGGATCAATTTCCGCAGGGCTTCCTCCAGCACAGAATCGCGTGAGGGAGAGGAGGGGTGCTCCGCCGCTGGCGCGGCTGCGGGGTGTGCTTCGGCTTGACCTTCCGCCTTGGGTTCGGCGCGGTCGAGCCGCTCGATCTCGGCAATAATCAGCGCGCCGGCACGAACGAGATTGCGACGGTGCCCCTTCGGCTTCCACCACTTCAGGTCCCACGGCCACAAATCCTTGAAGAGACGCGCGACGGGTACGGCAGGCAACGCCTCGATGGCATACATCGCCGCCGCCTTGGCTAGGTGGCCGTCTGGATGCTGGTCGTCGTCGTGTGCCTCGGTCCAACCTTCGGCGGAAATCTGGCGGGCACGCTCGGCAATCACGTCGCGTAATGCGGCGGCAGGTCTCGCCTCAGTCTCCCCCGAGCCCTTGCGAGGCACGTCATCGCTGCGGAGCATTTCCCGTGAGAGAAGAGCGCGGGCCATTACGAACACTTCACCCCGCGAATAATGGGCGACAGCGTTTTCAACAATCCGCCGCGCAATCTCCACCGCCTCCTCGTGAGAGGGGGGATTGGTAGCGCCTACAGCGCTTCGCGCTTCCGGGGTGTCCCGCATCACAAACCTACCTGTTCACGGTTCAGTTTCACGAAGGCTATGGCCTCGTCCCGTTCGGGCTCACGACAGCCTGAAAGAATGCTCAGCAGGACGCCGTAGGGCTCGACGCCCATGGATCTCCACCATGCCGCCTCGTCTCCCGTCTGGTGCAGCGCCTGGGGCCCTAGCGTGTGGTGCCAGTCGCACAGGGGCATGCAGAGCAGGTCGGAGACGCGCTTGCCCATGGTGCGGGGAAACAGGCCCTTGGGGTGGTGGGCTCGCGTCGGGTGCTGCTGGCGGCCATGGGCGCAGCAGAGGCACGGCAGGCCACGAATCCGGGCCAGCCAGTCGGCGCAGCGGGCCGGGCCTTTGTCCTCAAGGCTGCGGCCGGTCGACTTGGGCACCAGCGACGGCGGGCGCTCCCATGGCTTGGTGCGGGCGAAGGTCATGTCGTTTCCCTCAACTGGATGCCGCGCTTCACGCATTCGGTCTCGATGAAATCCATGAGGCTGCCAAGCTCCTCTTTGCTGAATGTCGTGGTGCTGCGCCGGAGCTGCACCGGGCGGCCATTGAAGGCCACGATATCGGACGCCATCCCGTTATCGATCATCCAGCCCGTCACGAAGGCGGTCTTTGCGTCCTCTTCGTCCAGGCGCCGGCCAGCGTCGGTTGCGAGGCCGCCCTTGACGGCCTCGGCTATCATGGCGTGAAGGCGTGCGTTTTGGTCGAGGCTTCGCGACGGTGGCTTGATGACGACATGCCATCCATCCGGCGCACGCCAGACCGCAGCCGTCGCCAGTTGGCGGGCTTGGTCGTGGACGAGCCGGAACGGCGGGAAGCCTTGGACGCTCATTCAGCCAGCGCCGCCAAGCGCGCCTCGCGGGCTTTCTTGACGCCCAGCGCATCGGTCGGGGCGAGCGCCCAGAACTCGCGCAGGCCGCCGACGTTCGTATCCGTCCACCATTCGAGCTGCACGACGCTTTCGGCTTCCTTGATGAATGCCAGCGCCCGGTCTGCCATCTGCCCGACAGGGACGTACTCGATGGGCTCGCCGGCCTTCCACAGGATCGGCACCGCGTTGGTTGCGTGGACACGCTCCAGCCGCTTCTGGGTCTGGTGCTGCTCGATGAGTGCCGTGGGCGACTCGTCGATCTGCATGCCCTCCAGCTCTTCGGGCGAGTAGACGCCGGACAGGTCCTCGGGCCAGCCCTTGCGGAGCGCCTGGGCTTCGGCCACCTTCGCCAGCATGACGAACGGCATTTCGCCCCACTTGCCGGACGGTTGCCGAATTGATTCGCCCAGCGCCTTCTTGCGCATCTTCGGCTTGCCGGCCTTGGTCGGGTGATCGGCGGGCCAGAACTGGCCGCTTTCGACCCACTCGAAGCCTTCGGTGCCATCTTCCTTCATGGGGGCGAATTCGGACCAGTAGGCGGTGCCGACGACGGGATGCCACTCGCCATTGGCGGCGAGCTTGTAGGCCCGCACGACGGCCTTCACGAGGCCGCGCGGGTTGTCAGGGCCGACCAGCGATTGGTCGATCTCGAATTGCGTCTCCTGATCATCCGGCCGGTAATCCCGGTTGCGGGCCGCCACGGCTCGGAAGCCGTCGATAGCCGTGATGAACACGACACGGCGCTTGTCGGGCACGTCCTTGTTGTAGACCACGCAGTAAATCTGGCGGCGGAAGGGATCGAGCCCGACCCGCTTGCAGACCTCGACGAACATGTCGAATTCGTCGGCGGTCGTATCCTTGGCGACGGTGTTGCGGATCAGCGCCAGTTGCGACGGGCTGTAGTCGCGGACGGCGCGCTGGGGCTGTAGGGCGACAACATTGCTCATGGTTTCCTCACTTCACGCGGATGGACAGGGAGACGCCGCCATTGGACAGGGCAGCGCCAGGAACCGCCTCGCCGGCCTTCAGGGCTTCGGCAACGGCGGCGCGGTCGAGCTTGGGGTCGCTGGGCTTCCAGAACTTGGCCGGGATCAGGGCCTCGTCCGTGATGTTCGCTTTGGGCTGCGTCGGCCGGACAGACATCGTGCCGAGCGGGCTCTTGATCGTCTGCAGGCCAGCCTTGTCCATCGCCATGAGGATGATGCCGCGGCGGCTTTCGACGGACTTCTCCATGCGGCCCTTGCGGACCTGCAACTCGTCGATCTTGGCCTTCAGCCCCTCGATCAGGATTTCGTCCTCGTTGGTCTGTTCGAGCACGAACACGCAGGCCTCGGCTAGGTTGGTCTCGCCCTCGATGGTGTCCAGCAGCAGCTTCGGGTCTGCGTCCTCGCCCAGCATTTGTCGGAGCTTCATGGCCTCGTTCAGCTCGAAGCCGATCGCGCGGACGGTGACCGATGCGCGGGGAATGCTCTGGTCAGGCATTAGTACCCCCTTCGCTCACGTTCAAAGTGTCGCTTGATGGCGTCGGCGCTTTCCTTCGGGACAACGATGTCCATGCCTTCCTCGTGGTCGGCGCCGCGCGCATAGACGTAATTCATGCTGCGAAAGAAAAACCGGATGCTACCGTGCTCGTAGATCGTGACGGAGCCCTCGGGGAACTCGATCACCTCGGAGCGGACGGCGGCGCTGGTCTCGTCAGGCATTGCAGTCGTTCCTTTCTCAGGACTTTAGTAGGTGTCGACTCAGATGCGCTTCTCAAGTTCGGCCATCTCGCGCTTGAGGGCGGCGATCTTCTTGGCGGCCTTCTCCTTCTCGCGCACGCCGCCGAGAATGTTGGCGACAGTGGCGCGCCCATACTTCTTGACGAGCCTCATCACTTCGGGCTTGGCCGCTGCACGTTCCGCCTTGCGCTTTTCCATCGGTGTCATGATCTAATTCTCCTTCTGGTTTTAGGACTTTAGGAGGGGTGCCTCAGCCTTCGGCTTCGGGGAGTGCTGCATGGGCTGCGGCCTGCTTGGCGTATTCGCTGCCCGGATAAAGGCGCACAGCTTCAGCGTGCAGCCACTCGGCTATCTCGTCGAAATCCTCGTGGGCGAATTGCTCCTCAGCGGCCCGCCCGTTCAGATCATCGCCAAGCCAGACCGCGAACCCGGCATCCCAGAACGACGCCATGCCGCAATTGATCTCGCTGGCGTAGAGCGCAGCCATGACGGCGCCGAGCGTGCGCGCTTTCTCCGCCTCGACGGCACGGTACTCCCACGGCCAATCTTCGCTGTTATCCGAGCCGCACCTTTCAGCGTATTTCTCCGCCATACTGAGCGAGTCGAAAGCGGCCATCGTTGACCAGCGGACCTGATCCGTGCGCCGGTACTCTACGAGGCCCGCCAAGGGCTTGAGTGCGTCCTTACTCACAGCACCCTCCCGCCCGTTGGCGCGCCACACAGCGCGTCCAGTTCCGCGAGGCACAGAGGCTCGGCAGGATTGAGCCCGGCTTCGTCGAGGTCCGTGTCGATCCCGGCCATGAGGTCGGCCATCTTGTCGTGAAAGCCCTTGGCGGTGTCCTCGATGTAGTCGGAGGACATGCCGGCATCCTTGCAGGCGGTGAGGAAGCGCACGCCCTGGTCGAGAAGCGCGTCGGCTTCAACGCGGCGCTCGTGGCAGGCGGCTTCCGTCATCCGGCGTGAGATTGCGTTGGCCGTGCGGAGCTGGAGGCGGGACGGGATAGGCCGCCAGTTTCCCTCTTTGTCGAGAGAGGCGGTGGCGCTGGGCCAGTGGTTAGAGTCCATGGCTAGGCTCCTGTAGCTTTGGCAATTGCGGCGCGGGCGTAGTCGCAAGCGATGCCGGCGTCGCGGATCAGGTCATCGAAGTTGCGGCCGGGCGTTGCGCTCAGCCGCCGATTGATGGCCCGCAGCGCTTCCACCAGCTCGTCCCGTACAGATGAATCAGGGGTGCTCGCGACGTTGTCGCTCGGTGGTCCCGCATCGACACCTTCCTGCTCATCACCGTCCATGCGCCATTTGTATGGCGGATAGCAGCGAACCTTGATTTCAGTGGCGTCTCGTTTGCAGGCGTTGACAACGGTTGTTATGACCATGCCGAGGCTGTCGCACGGCGTGTTCTCGAACAGCATGTCGGCGCGCCGGTCGAAGCTGGCGCCGACAACCCAAATGATCGGGCCAAGGCTCGACGCGGAAACGCAGCCTCCAATCTCTAGTTGTGCGTCGGAAGGTGACTGCAGCGGGACACCGCGAGCGTCATCGCGAGCCACTACTGATTCTCCCGAAGGCGACGCAGTACCGTCCACCTCATCCCATCCAGATCCATCTTTATTGAGACGGCGGATCATGGGGTGGCCTCTGCTCTGTCGAGGATTTTGTCGGCCTCAGCCTTGGCGTGCTCGGCAGGCCCCCAAGACCAATCCTCGTGCAGGCTGTTGCCCTTGTGGTCGACCAGCGGGACGAACTCCTGAAAGAACTCAATTGCCGCGCTCAGTTCGTCGCGCGTGACCTTCAGCATCGCGAGCAGTTCGTCGTATGTGGGCTTGGTCTTCATCTCTCTTCCCCCTGTGGGTGGTTAGTGGTGGCTACGCGCTGCGCGCTTCGCGGGAACTGGGGTGTCTGCGTCCTGCTTCATTCGGACGGCCCTAGTCAGTGCGATTTGCTGGCGAGCGATGGCGTTGGCGATTCCGCGATAGAGGCGGCGGCCCTCGGTTTCGTCGGGATCGTTGCGACGGAAGTCAGCCGCCGTCTTGTCGCTGCTGGCCATCACGGGGCCTCCGCCTTGGCGATGGCCGGAAGCACGATGCGAAGGAGTTTGCTGCCGAAGTTGTACTGAGCGTTGCAGCGCTTGATCTCGTGCAGGACGGCCAGCAGGTCGCTGTTGCGCTCTTCCGATGCAACCAAGGCGGCAGACAGGCGGATCACCCAGCCGTGCCCCTTTGCGTCCAGTTCGCGCCCGTGTTCGTAGTCGTCGAGGAAGATGCGGGCCTGCGCGAGAGTTTTAGGGGCGTTCATCAGGCGTGCTCCATCTTGGTAACGGCTGAGATCAGCGCGGCCTTCTCGCGTTCCTCCTTGCGATTCTCCTTCGGCGTGTCAGGGCCTTCCCACGGCCACTCGCCAGCCAGAACGAACTCGCCGGATCGGCGCAGCATTTCTCTTTCGAGCTTGGTGAGGCGCGCCATGTCAGCCTTCCCGCCGCTGCCGAATGCACGGCTCGCACTGGCAGGCAACCCTCGCACCGGGCATCAAGCCGAGCGCATGCCAGCGCGCCTCACGTTCGGCGGTCGCAGTCGCCCCAGTCTCCCGCGAAGCCGTCACCGGCTGAGCCACGTCTAAATCTTTTCCTGCGCTCTTCATGTCTTCTCCTGTGGTGGCTACAGGAGAGACAGTAGATACAAGCTGTATCCCTGTCTAGGACAATCGGATACGGTTTGTATCTTTTTTAAGATATACACTGAACTCGCGTGTTATCCACCGCTCACAAGGGCGTGAATGCAGATGATATGCGGGAATGGGCCTATGCGCGGGCGCGCAGACGGGCCTAGCTTTTAGGCTACCCGGCGACCCAGCATCCGCGCGGTACTCCGGCCTGTGACGATGAAATCAACATCGCGATGCGTGACCAAGGCCAACCGTTCTACCAGATGGAGGGGGAACTTGGAGCGGCGCTCGTACGATTTGTAGTTGACCAGGGGGATGCTGAGGGCGGACGCCATGTCGGCCTGAGACCAGTCCAGCGAATCCCGTAGGCTTTTCAGCCGCTTTTTGAAGCTGTCGTAATACTCACGTTCTGACGTCGACGATCCGGCCATAGACCGATTGTCTCCTATTGGCCGCATCGATTCTGGCTGTTTGTTGTCGCCATGTGGCCGGCGGATATTTCGCGCTTGTAATGGATACAGTATGTATCTAGTGTGGGCGCATGTTGGACAAGCAAGTCATCGTCGAACTCGGCGGACCCGAGGCCCTCATCAAAGCCGGCTACACGCTCGGCCAGATCAAGCAGTGGCGCCGACGCGGGATCGCATGGTCCGAACGCCCCAAGCTTGCCGAGCTTGCTGAGAAGCAAAACATCGATCTGCCTGCCGACTTTCTGATGAAGCGTCGGCCCGCCAAGTCTCGAAAAGCCGCCTGATGTCCACCACCCATCGCGCTCAACCCCTCTGGCCTTTCTTTGCCGTGGCTGCTGTTTCTTTTCTTATTCTGTTTGGGATCTGGTGGTTGAGATGAATAGGGGTGCTCGCGCTGACGCGCTCGGGGAGACTGGGGCCACACCTTCCGACACGCTTCGCGTACTGGCCGACCGATGCGAACGGGAGGAGCCGTCGCGTGATCTTGACGCCGCCATCTTTGAGGCGGTTTCCAAATTCCCCGCGAATATTCCCGTCGGGCGCGGCTCCTTTAATAGGGCGCCCGCCTACACCACCAGCCTCGACGCTGCCGTTACGCTCGTGCCGGAGGGGCATTGGCGCAGGTCTGGCGGATATAGCTACGCATGGGCGGAGGTCGGCTCTGCTGGCAAAAACCCGGCGGACTTTCACACTGGCCACGCCAGCAACGAAGCCATGGCGATCTGTATGGCCGCCCTGCGTGCCCGTGCGGCGGCCGCAGAAGCCATGGGACACCCCGAAGGGCCGCAGGCCCGGAGCACCTCTGATTCTCATTTCCAGCCCGCCAAGCCCCGGAGGGAAGTATGAGCGACCACGGCAAGCTGCGCGAACTTGTGAATGCGGCCTATGCCTGCCGTAACGCGGGCAGCGACGTGCTGGACCTCGCGGGCTTTTGGCCTCTGGTTGAAGCCGCCGAGTCGACCCTTCCCAAGACCAAGATGGTGTGGACCGTCGAAGGCGCAGGCCGCCGGTATGCGCCGTATACGCGGACATGCGAGGCCGAGGATCGCGAGACCCTCAATTCGTACGTTGAGTGCCTTCACGGCGATGGCTTCTTGATGGTGACAATCACCAGCTGCGAGGTCCCGGCATGATCCACATCAAGCCCAACACGAAGGGCAGGGGTGCCTCGCGCAAGGGCGCTCGGGGAGAACCGAGGCACAACCTCCCTGCTTCCAAGCCGCCGAGATCGAACCTCGACGTGAAGGCCCTGCAAGGCTTCATCGACGAGATCGAGAACAGCCGACTGCGACAGAAGGGCGAGACGAAGCACCAGGGCGAGATTTTCAAGAAGGCCCGCGCCAAGAACTTCGACCCCAAGGCCATGCGGATCGTGCTGCAGCGCCGCGCGATGGGCGAGAACAAGGCCGACGCGCAGGATCAGCTCATCCATTCCTACGAGCTTGCGCTGGGCGGCAAGAAACAGGCCGCTGACGTGCTTGCGGCGGGCGGGACCATCCGCGAGGCCGCCGAGGCTGGAGGCATCTCCACGGGCGCGGCAGGCAACTTGGCGAAGGTTGTCCAAAAATCCTCATTCGTGGACACGCCCCACGATCCCGACACGGGGGAGTGCCTATCGGGTCGCGACGCGGGAGGGGTGCCTTCGGGTCGCGCAGATGGATCTGACGAACATTCGACAAAGTCCGTGCTTTCACAGACAGCGCTCGGCGATGGGTTGGCCCCGTCGTGCTGGCCAACGGCCAAGCTCTTGAGCGAAGCGGGCGCTGTCGTTGAAAGCACAGAATCCCGCTCCCCGGAGGGTGCAACTTCCGACTCGGTCGCGTCCGACCAAGGTGCCGAGCCGGTTGTGCCCACAGGTAACGAGGGCAGGGCTGGGGAGCGGGACCCTCGCGAACAGAACGCAGTCCTTGCCGAGCAAGATGATCTAGCCATCCCGACGTTTCTACGGCGTGAACGGGTGTCAGCATGACAAGCCGTGCCTACGCGCCTGACGGCGCTCCGGGGAGTATGGGGCAGGGGCCGGCCGCCTCCGGTCCATCGCGCGTTCAGCTTTCGCGCAAGGCCGGTTGGCGGATGCCCGCGAACACCATCAAAGTCACGCGGCCTGGCAAGTGGGGCAATCCGTACAAGGTCGGCTCTTGGGTGCGCCCGTACAGCGAGGGGCTGCCCAAGCAACTGCGGACGGTCGCGGAAGTCGTCACCTATTTCGGACTGCTCGCCAATCACACCCACATCGGAATGAACCTGCGCGAGAAAGCCCGACGCGAATTGCGCGGCAAGAACCTCGCCTGCTGGTGCCCGCTCGATCAGCCCTGCCACGCCGACGTGCTGCTGGAGATTGCCAACGAGCAGGAAGGTCATGCCCCAGTCTCCGCGACCGCAGGGAGCCACGAATGAAAACCGCCCGGCACGCGACAGGGGGCAATAGCGAACGTGCCGAGCGGGTGGGCAACGGCGCCCACAATATGAAATTCCAAATTCCTGCGGGTCTTCCCCCCCGGACGCGTAACCCCTGCAGGAACGGCCCGGCGTATGAGCCTCCCCTCGAGCGCCGGGCCACCCATCCCCTCGGCTGCATCCTCCCGCAGCCTAACTTCGGCAGTAAGGCCTGCTGCTTTTTCTTCAGTGCCTACGGCGCTTTGCGCCTCCGGGTTGTCCCGCATCGAGACCTCCCGCCTTGTGATTTCGTCGTGAAGCGTCCTGAGCCTGGCAGCCTGTCCACTACGTCGCGCGGCTCGGATTCGTGACGGTCTACGTCTGCAAAACCTGTCTGCTCGATGCGTACCGGAAGCTACGCACAACCATCGTGACCGGGCTCGATCGACTGAAGGACAAGGGAGAAGGGTGATGAGCGCGCCGCTGATGATCCTGCCGCCGTCCGCGCTGAAGGCCGCCGAAGTCGCGCGGGCACGCAAGGCGCTGAAGGGCTTGTATGCCGACCATCCGGGCACTGGTCCGGCGGGCGAGACGTGCGGCTCGTGCAAGAACCTGTACCGCAAGCACATGGGCAAGACCTACCTGAAGTGTTCGCTGACGGAGAAGTTTTGGACCGGCGGCGGCGGCACCGACATCAAGGCGCGCTCGCCAGCCTGCTCGAAATGGGAGGCGGAAGGTCAAGCCGAGGGACAACGCGAAAGCCCGAAGGGCTGAAGCCACTACTTAACCTAATTTAATATAGGGGCTTAAAGTGCAAGCAGGTCAAGGATATGTGGCTCAACCGCAGACGGTTTCGCGGAGTCCTGCAACGAAGCCAACCGTCGGGGGATCGCATGATTGACGAACTCGGCATCGTCACGGCCTCGCGTGAACGTGCGGCGCGCTTTGCGGCCCGACAGCCGCACTTGGCGCAGAGGATACTCGGCCGAGAGATGCCCGTTTCACGTGAAACGCTCGCGCCAGCACCACCGCTCAAGACCTACCGGCCACCGTCGTTGAATGGCCTGATCGAACACGTCGCCTACCAGATGGACGCGACGGCCGAGCAAATTCGGGGGAATGGCAGGAAGCAGAAGCTCGTCAACGCCCGCTTCTGCATCGCCGTTCTGGCCGGTGAGTTTCACCCGCGCCTGTCATGCCAAGGCGTCGACGATGCGCTCCTGCGTGCCGAGAACATGACGCACTGGTACCGCGAGCGCCATCCCGATCGCTGCACGCAGGTTCCAGGCTACGAGGCGTTCTATCGCCGCTGCCGTGCCGACGTTCTGGCGCGAATGGGGCGGGCATGAGCGCCGTCGCCCCGGTTCATTCACCCGGCATGACCCGCTCCAAGTACAACGCCAAGCCCCGCGTCATTGTCTGCGCTGGCCCTCCCAAGTGCCTGTTGGAGGATGACGAAGCCATCGCTGCGGCCAAGGCAGGCTGCAAATGGTGCCGCCGTCTGACGCCTGAACCTGAAGGGCGATGGGCGGAGGAAGGGCCGGGGCATGGGTAAAATGTCCCGCCAGAAGGGCAAGACGGGCGAGCGCGAGGTAGCGGCGCTTCTGCGCAAGCATGGTTTTGCTGGCCAGCGTGGCGTCCAGTACCAGGGCGGCCCCGACTCGGCTGACGTGACCGGCCTGCCGGGTTGGCATGTCGAGGTGAAGCGCACCGAGCGCATGTCGATCTACCCGGCGATGGACCAAGCCGCCGACGAGAAGGCCGACCACGAAAAGCCCGTCGTGTTCCACCGCACCAACGGTAGCTATTGGGTGGCGATCCTCGACGCTCGCGACTTCCTTCAGTTGGTGTCTGCCACCGTGACGAGGACGGCATGAGCAAAGCAACCCGCTGGGCCATACAGTGGCGCAGCGCCAACCGCCTGGACGGGTACAAGACCCATCTGATGGCCGACGAGACGGGGCTGCCGCTGATGTTTGCGACGCGGGCCTTGGGCCGAGCCTTCGCCAAGAAGCGCTACTGGTTCTTCCGCACGCGTCCTGACCTGACGACCGAGCCGCACGGCTGGAAGATGCCGAGAGCGGTCAAGGTGATCGTTACCGTGAGGATGGCGTAGTATGGCCCGCGCCGCCCCAAAATCAGACGTGTGGATGGCGTTCTACGTCGGCACCTACCTTGCCAACACGCTGCACCTCGCGCGCCAGCACCACGGCAGCTACCTCATGCTGATCCTGGCAGCGTTCAAGAACGGTGGCTGGCTGCCGAACGATGACAACGAGCTCGCAATCATCGCGAAATGCACCCCCGACGAATGGAGGCTAGAGCGTTCAAAGTACGAGGCTTTTTTTGAAACGACGCCGGAACGATGGACCCATGTCAGGGTCGAAGTTGAGCTGGAGAAGGCGGCAAGGTTGACCGAGGCAAGGCGCATCGCCGGGCGAGCGTCGGCAGCAACCCGCCAACAAACGCGCAACACACGTTCAATAAACGACCAACAAAAGTGCAGACCTTCAGAGTCACAGACAGATAGTTCTTCTCATGGAGAGACCATTGGTGGTGCCCCGCGCGCGTCGGCTAGCCCTGACGGGCCGCCGCGCACGGGGCTCACGAGCCGGGAAGACTGGCAGAAGCGCATCGAGCTCTGGCTGAAGGACGGAACGTGGTCGCCCAGATACGGCCTCAGGCCCGACAGCGCGGGCACGAATCCGATCATCCCGGCGGACCTGCTGCGGTGGGCCAAGGCTCAAGCGGCTCAGCAACGAAGTGGGGCAGACTCATGACGGATATTGCGGACGTTCGCCGGCGAGCATGGGAAACACGCCGCGCAAAGTACGGACCAAAAGGCCACGGCCGAAGCTATCGGCAAGTCGCGCTCTGCACGCATTGTACCCGGATGCGCGATGCACTGATCGTGCTGCACAACGAAGGCGTGCTGAGCGAAGGGCAAGCCGCGAAAGCAACAGGCATGGACCGTGTTTCGCTGCGAACGCGCGCAGATTCATTGGCAGATCAATCGTTTGCTCAGACTGTCAAACGTGAAACAGCGGCTCAGCCATGAGCAGGAGGGTCCTCGCCCTGGTTCTCCCCGTAGCGAAGCGGAGGCGCGTCTTATTCATACTGGCGTGCATTTTCGCGTTCCCTGTTCACGCTCAGACTGTAATCGACGGCGACACGATCAAGCTCGACGGCACGACGTACAGAATCCACGGCATCGACGCGCCTGAAACCCACCAGATCTGCGACGACGGCTACCCTGCCGGGATCGAGGCTACAGCCTACCTCCGCGCCATGATGCGTGACCGCAGGATCACATGCGAGCCCAAGACGACCGACCGCTACGGCCGCACGGTGGCGCTATGCAGGGCAGACGGCATGGATCTAGGCGAGGCGATGGTGAGGGCAGGGATGGCGTGGGCATTTACGCGGTACAGCCGGGACTATGAGCTGGCCGAAAGCGCGGCGCGATTTGAGGGGCGGGGCGTGCATGGGCGCAACTGCAAACCGGCTTGGGAGCAGCGGCGTGAACGGTAGGCAATGGACAGCGGCGGACACGGCCACACTGCTGAGCCTACACGCGACGCACCACGACCACGAGATAGCGGCGGTGACCGGCCACGACGTGGACACGGTGCAGCGCAGGCGCTCAGCAATGAGCTTGTCTGCGTTCTACGGCAGCCGATATGGGCGGTGGGAAGATTTGCCGCGCGCATCCTTGGCTGCGATTCGTAGAGCTGCTAGAGTTGCCGCATGATCGGCCCCCTGAAATTCTGCATCGTGCTTGAGACACCGGAGGCGAAGGCGGAATACGTCCATACCATCGACGTGAGCGCAAACGGTAGTGTCTCAGTTTGAAATCCACAGGGCGGGATAAGGACCAAAGATCATCCGCTTGAAGGCGGCAGCGTCTGCCGACCTGCACGGACCATGCGGGAACCATGCGGGAACCATAATCCCGGCCGTCCGTAGTCTCCTTGACTGACGGCAGATAGAGCTTATATAGGATAGGACAGATTTCTTAACGTTTACCGTCCGTTTGGACGGTAAACGTCCTACTTGGGGTCTGTCAAGGTTTGGACGTGATTCATTCCCATTTGGCGTGATACGACACGCATCGAAATAGCTCTGCCCAGACATAAGGAGGTAGCCATGAGTGAACTTCAAAAAGCCGCGACTGCCTTCACGAGAAGGGTTGCGAACGACGGCCTCAAGAATATCCGCTTCTGTATTCTCCCAGGAAGGGAAATTACAGCGGAGTCGCTGGCGGCCGATATCAATCGCATGGATGATTCGATAACGGCTAGCCTGTGCCGACGGATCGAAGATCCAGATGAGGGGTTACCTCCGCAGGTAAGCCTTGAAAGCCATCTTCGTGAGCTAGAGGCGCAACGAGCTTAATGCGGCCTCTCGATACTTTGGTCCTTGGGGTGTTAAAGGACCTCAAGGACCAAGGGTCGTTCGAAAAAGCTCCATTCGAAATTGCCGATATTTGCAAGTCGATCCGCAAAATGCGCGGCGGCATCGAAATCCAATTCTGGGAAGTGGACTACGAGGTGGGGGCCATTGGGGGCCGCCTCGAGCTTGCTGAGCGCCGGGAATGTCCATCGGCGGCACTGGCCGAACCAGGGAGGGTGACCGAGTCTACAAATTTGCTACCGGTCAGAACGTTTTTCCCCATGTTTCCAGCGACTTACTCAGCAGGATGAAGGGGGCTCGGGCACACCCGGAAGATATCAAGGCCGCCAACAGGCCCATAACCCGCTTGACTTCCTAAGTCGGAACTTCCCACTGATCTAAGCCGACGCTCACAACCAGCGAGCACGGCATGGCCCCCAAGGGGCGACCCTCGAAATTCACGCAAGCTTTGGCTGACCGCATCTGCGAACGATTGGCAGCCGGTGAAACGCTGCGCGGTGCCTGCCGAGCCGATGGCATGCCCGCGCACCCCACAGTGCTGCGATGGGTACAGACCAAGGAAGCATTTTCGGACCAATACGCGAGGGCCAGAGAGACCGGATACGCCGTCCTGTTCGATCAAATGCTGGAGATCGCGGACACGCCGCTGCCGGGCGTCATCGTCACCACGAAGCTGTCGAAAGACGGCGACATGTACGACGAGACGAAGCGCGCGGACATGATCGAGCATCGCCGTCTGCAGGTCGACACCCGGAAGTGGATGCTCGCGAAGGCCCTCCCAAAAGTCTACGGCGACAAGCTGCAGCACACCGGGAACGGGGGCGACGGGCCGATCACGGTTGAGATCGTGCGGTTCACGCCATGAAGGTACGCCTGCCTAACAACTGGCGCCCGCGCGGGTACCAGATGCCGTTCTGGTCGGCCATGGAGGGGGGCTGTAAGCGCGCCATGCATGTGTGGCACCGCCGCGCCGGCAAGGACGACGCCGATATGCACTGGACGGCCTGCGCCTCGCATCAGCGGCCCGGCGTCTACTGGCACATGCTCCCGCAGGCCAACCAAGCCCGCAAAGCGGTCTGGGACGCGATCAACCCGCACTCCGGCAAGAAGCGCATAGATGAGGCGTTCCCGCTGGAATTGCGCGCCAGCACCCGTAAACAGGACATGGCGATTGAGCTGCGCTGCGGCTCGTTCTGGCAGCTCGTCGGGTCCGACAACTTCAACAGCCTCGTGGGCAGCCCGCCAATCGGCATCACGTTCTCCGAATGGGCGCTCGCCGATCCCGCAGCGTGGGCGTACCTGTCGCCCATTCTTGAGGAAAACGGCGGCTGGGCCGTGTTCAACACGACGCCGCGCGGCAAGAACCACGCTTACCGGATGCTCAAGAATGCCCAGGCCAACCCGCAGGAGTGGTTCGGCGAGGTGTTGACCATCGACGATACCGGCATCCTGTCGCCCGAGCGCTACGCCGCGATCCTGAAGGACCGCGTTGCCGAATTTGGCGAGGTGTTCGGCACCGCCATGTGCGAGCAGGAATACCGCTGCAGCTTCGAGGCTGCCGTGTTGGGTGCCTACTACTCGCAGGAAATGGCCGATGCTGACCGGCAGGGGCGTATCGGCGAGTTTCTGGCGGACCCGGCGCTCCCCGTGCACACCGCATGGGATCTGGGCGTCGATGACAGCACGGCCATTTGGTTCTTTCAGATGTTTGCCGAAGGGCCGAGCGTTATCGACTACTACGAAAGCTCCGGCGTTGGCGTCGACCACTACGTCGATATGCTGAACGAGAAAGGCTATCCCTACGGGCACGATCTGGTGCCGCACGACGCCAAGGTCAGAGAGTGGGGTTCGGGACGTACCCGCATCGAGACGATGATCTCTCTGGGCCGCAAGCCTTGGCTGGTCCCGATTCATCCGATAGTGGACGGCATCCAGGCTGTCCGTAAGACGCTGAAGCTGGCCCGCTTTGATGACAGCCGGTGCGAGCGTGGACTCGACGCCCTCCGCAACTACCATACCGACTACAACGAAGAGACGCGCGTGCTGGGCAAGATCCCGGTGCACGACTGGTCGAGCCACGGCGCCGACGCCTTCCGCACGCTGGCGATGGGGTGGCGTGAACTTCCGGCCGCCGAGATCGTTCCGCCGTCCAAGGCGGATTTCTTTATCGGCAACCCTGACGGCACAATCCGCAGCAACCTCACCTTCGCCGAGATGATCGAGCGCCAGAGCCGGAAGCGGAAGGACGCGGCATGAGCGAGGCCGAATCCACCGCCGCCGGCACGGTCGAGACAAGAGCCGAGTTCAACGAGGAGTTCGTCAAGAACTGGCTGACCGCTATCGAGATGGCGGGCAAGGAGGAGGAGCCGTGGCGCACCGACGCCAAGAACACCCTTG
>JAUYPV010000159.1 GCA_030697555.1 Hyphomonadaceae bacterium | reverse complement strand
AGAAACTGCAGATCATGCGGAACAGGATGAGCGGGAGCATCCAGAGCTGGTGAAGCTCCAGATGCAGGCCGTCCTCTGCGATGTGATCCGCCTGGGTCATCGCGGCGAGTATCAGGCCGCTCGGAGGGGGCGGGGATAAGTATTTTCTTGTCCCACATCTCGCGCCCATATCTGGCGTTGATCGTGCTGGGGTTTTTGCGGAATCGGGCCGAGTTATGCAGCAACAGAATCGGCTGGATTGCGGTCGCCCGGTGGGGTGCGGCGCTAACAAAACGGCCCGCTCTTTCGAGCGGGCCGCTGGTCGTGGAGAGGTTGGGGTTACTTCTTCACCGGCTTCAGGGCGAAGAAGACGTTTCCGGGGGTCTGGCCGAAGGAGCCGTAGCCGGAGTTGACGAAGATCATGCCGGCGCCGGCGGAAAGGCCGTGGGCGTCGATGGAGCCGCCCTTGCCGGGGACGGCGGGGTTGAGCGTCGAGCGCGGGCCGATGATGTCGATCTGCTTCAGCACCTTGCCGTTCTTGCCGTCGAGGATGAAGACCTCGCCGCCGAGCGTGCCGCCGACGACTGCGCCATCGACTACAAGAGGCGCGGCGGAGAAGCCGTATTTCAGCTCGCAGCTGGCGACGAGCTTGGCGCGTTCGCCGGCGCAGTCAGGCTTGGCCGCGTAGGACCATTTCGATTTGCCGGACTTGATGTCGAACGCGTAGATGCCGGCTTTCGACGGCCACTTGGTGTCGGGCCCGATGATTGGGTCGTTGATCGGGAGGAAGAGGCTGTTCCCGTCCGTCGTGATGCCCCAGTGGACGCCGCCGAGGGCGGTGCCTTCGCCGACGCGCTGGCTCCACAGAACCTTGCCCGTTTCGGCGTCGAGCGCCCAGGCGTGGCCGGATTTCTGGCCGGCGAGGACGACATCCTTGCCGCCCTTGCCCTTGGCGATGACCGCGCCGGCGCCGAAGTCGTAGTCGCGGCCGTCGCCGCCGAAGAGGACAGGGCAGTTGGGGCCGTTGTTTCCGGTGCCGATATCGCAGGCCATGTTCCACACGTCAGCCGCCATGGCCTGGAACCGCCAGGCGACCTTGCCGGTGTTGACGTCGAGCGCGATGACGGCGTCCGAGGTGTCGGTGCCCGGGTGGGAAGTGTTCTCGCCCGAGGTGACGATGATGCGACCGCGCTTTTCATCGAACACGGGCACCGACCAGATCGGCGCGCCGGAGGGGCCGCGCTGTTTCACGCCGACGGAATTGACCTGGCCGTTGTAGGTCGGCTCCGGCATGGTGTGGTATTCCCACGCCCACTTGCCGTCGGCCGCGCTGAGCGCGACGACCGAGCCGTGGCCGGTGCAGCATTCCGAGCGCGGGTTCATGCCGCTGGCGACGCCCGAGGCCGACAACGGAACGATGATCTTGTCCTTTGCGAAGATGACGCCGCCGCGGATCGAGCCGCCGGTTCCGTTCTGCGGTTGGCCGGTGGATTTCCAGACCGAGGCGCCGGTGGCGGCGTCGAATACCTGGATGTCGCGGCCGGCTGAGAGGGCGAGGACTTTCCTGCCGTTGATGTCGCCTATGGCCGGCGTGTTGCGCGTGTTGACGGTGGTCTGCCACTTCACGCAACCGCTGGCCGCGTCGACGGCAAGGAGACGCCCGCCGCCGGTGATGAAGACCGTGTCGCCGAGGATGGCGGGGCCCGTGCCGCTGCCCTGGCCGGGGAAAGCGATCGCCCAGGCGACGTCGAGATTCTTCATGTCGCCTTTCTTCAGGCCGGCCTGTTTCGCCGTGAGCATGCGCTGCTGGTTGGCGCCGATGCCGAAGCCGCTGGCCACGACAGGCGCGGACGTGTTCACGGTGCGCTTGTCGGCGGCGCAGAGGAGAGCCGAGGTCCAGTCAGCCGGCGCGGTGGCCTGGCCGTAGGAGAGGAAGGCGATGACGTCGGTGATTTCCTGCGGGCTGAGGCCGGCGGTCATCGGCTTCATCACGCCTTCGGTGAGGACTTCGCGCATGCGCACGGGCGTCATCGCCTGGAGCGAGGCGACCGGGGCGGCGCGCGTCGTGCCGGGATTGTCGTGGCAGGTGGCGCAGGCCTTGTTGTAGACGCCGCGGCCGGGGTGATCGGCGGGGGCAGCCAGCTGGGCGAAGGCGGGCGATGCCGCGAGTCCCAGACTCGCGAGTCCCAGTCCCAGGAAGGCGGCCGCAGCCGTCAGCGAATTTCGCAGTCTCATCGTATTCCTCCCGAGGGGCGTCCCGAGCAGGTCCCCGTAGGAAGAGCCCGCCTATCGGCGTGCAACCTCAACCGGCTTGGCCGAGATTTCAACTGCCAAGGACGGTGCATTCCGTCGCGGTGACGCGGCTGTGACAGTGGGTCCTTGGACTTACGGAGGGTTGGCAGGAAATAAGGCTGGGCTAGGCTGCTGTCGCGGGACAGGCACGGGGGACTACATGATCCGATGCGTTTTGGCGGCTGCGATTCTCGCGGCGGTTCCAGCTGGTGGCTGCGCGACCATGGCGCGCGGGATGACACAGAGCTTCGAGGTGGCGAGCGAGCCGCCCGGCGCGAAGGTGGAGACCAGCCTCGGCAAGGGCTGCGAGGCGACGCCGTGCAAACTCGAAAAAGTGAGTCGCGAGGCGAAGTTCACGGTGACGGTGTCGAAGCCGGGTTATGAGACGGCGACCAGCGATGTGACGCACAAGACGTCGGCCGAGGGCGCCGCAGCAGTGGCGGCCTCGTTCGCCATCCCGGGCGGAATTCTCTGGTCGCTGATCGATGCAAATTTCGGGGCGAGCCAGGACCTTCAGCCCAATCCGCTGAGCGTGACGCTGAAACCGGCAGGCGCGGCGACGGCAAAAGCCGAGTAGGCGATCACGTCTGCTTGTTTGTTGCCGTGAGCGAGCTTCACGCGCGGCGTGGAGAGGGGCATTCTCGTTTTCTGAAAGCGGTTCGTGAAAGCCGCCGGGATTCGGAGGAGAGCATGTCGCGTTTCATTCGCGCCGCGTTGCTGGCGGTCGTGGCTTCTGCGTCGATGAGTACGTTGAGCGCGGGCGCGCAGACGAGCGCCGTAGCCAATCCGCCACGCACGCCACAGGATACCGGGGACGGGCGGCCGGACCTGCAGGGGTTCTGGACCAACGTCTCGGTGACCAGCCTGCAGCGGCCGGGGAATGTTCCGAAGCTCGTGCTGACGCCGGAGGAGGCGACGGAGTTCGAGGGCAAGTCGACGTGGAACGTCAACGAGGCGGGGCAGCGCGGCAAGGTGGATGTGAACGCCGTACCGCCCGGTGGAAACGCGGCGGACTTCGCGACCAAGGGATACAATTCGTTCTGGCTCGACCCGGGGCGGCATTTCGCGACGGTGAAGGGCGAGATCAGGTCGTCCTGGCTGGTGGAGCCGGCGAACGGACGGCTGCCGTCCAGGCCGGAGGCGGGGCGGGCGCAGAATGCCGGCGGCTATGGAACGTTCGACGGGCCGGAGACGCGGCCGCTGGCGGAGCGGTGTCTCGTATCGTTCAGCCGGTCGGCGGGGCCGGTGATGCAGAACAGCCTCTACAACAACAACTACCAGATCGTGCAGGCGAAGGATCATGTGCTGATCAATGTGGAGATGAACCACGACGCGCGGATCATTCCGCTGGTTAGAGCCAAGGCGGACGCAAAGCATCGCACCGATGCGATCCAGCCATGGTTCGGGGATTCGGTCGGCTGGTATGAGGGCGACACGCTGGTGGTCGAGACGGTGAACGTGAATCCGAAACAGCGGGCGCAGATGTCGCCGAAGGGCAAGCTGACGGAGCGGTTCACGCGGTGGAGCGAGGAGCAGATCTTCTACGAGTTCACGGTGGAGGATCCGGAGTTCTATTCCGCGACGTGGAAGGGCGAGATGAGCCTCAACCGGTCGAAGGAGCCGCTCTACGAGTACGCCTGCCATGAGGGCAACTACGCGCTGCACGGCATTCTTGCCGGCGCGCGAGTGCAGGAAGCCAAGGGCTCGAAGGTAGCGAAGAACTCGGAGGAAGAGCGTTAGAGCGAGTTGTGACCAGGCTTAGTCATACGAGGGCCGGCTCGGCGCGAACTCGTCCATCGAAACAAGGTCACCCACCCCCCACCTGTCGTTCGGCGCTTCGCGCCTCACCCCTTCGGGCGGGCGGGACTGCGTTGCAGGAATTGGACAACGAGGAAGCAATAGCGGGGACAACCAGCGCCAGACGGTGAGTAAGTCGGTCCAACAGGGTTCCGCCCGCCCGAAGGGGGGCGGACAGGTGGGGGGTGGCTCAGCGTTCGAGATGGCAGTCGGTCAGAACAGGCCAATGGTCGGGCTATGCTTCGGCCTGATCACAACTTGCGCCAGCGATTCTTCTCGTAGGCGGCGGCGAGCAGGCTTTCGAGGGCGGTGGTGGCGCGCTTCCAGTCGGCTTCGGTCTTGAGGGGGAGGCCGGCGAAACTGCCGGTCGTGGCGCCTCGGAGGACGAGGTAGTTGAGGGCGGCCAGGGCGATGGCGTTGATGGCAGGGGCGTCCACACCGGCGGGCGGGACGGCGTCGCCGCGGATGGCGTGCATCATCTTGCCCATCTGTCTGGAGCGGGCGGTGTCGATGCGGCCGAGGGCGTCCGACGGGCCGGCGAGTTCCCAGGCGAGGAGTTTCTGCAACACTAGATCGCCGCGCAGTTTTTCGGCGTAGGCGGTGAAGGCGGCGAGCATGCGGGCGCCGTAGTCGCTGCGGGCCTTTGCGTTCGTTGGTGTGGGCGCGAGGTCGCCGATCCAAACGCCGGTTGCGGCGCCGAGGGCTTCAAGAACCCCGTCGAGACCGCCGAAGTATCGATAGATCAGTTTCTTGTCGGCGCCGGCTTCGGTCGCGATGGCGTTGACGCCAAGGCCCGCCGCGCCATCGCGCGCGAGGACGCGGGCGGCGGCTTCGACGAAGCGGCGCTCGGTGGCTTCGCGGTCCCGGCCGGGCGGGTCTTCTGCCGGTTTTTTGGCTCTGGGCATTGATTTCCTTCGATTCGACGAGGCCAGACTAAATAAGTCACCGGCCGGAGACAAATCGATTGACCGGCCGCTGAAAGAGCGTATGTCACCGTGTAGTGACATACGGAGATGGACATGGAAATGGCTTCTGGCAACGGGATTTCGAGAAAAATCTGGATCGGGGCGGGACTCGCGCTTTCTTTCGTGGCGCTGGCGTCTAACGCGCCCTACGCGGCGCTGATCTCGCTGTTCGACTATGACGATGTGCTGCGGCGGTCGGCGGCGGATGTGCTGACGAAATTCCATGAGGCAGGGACGCCTCTGGTTCTGGCGTGGTGGGCTTTCGCGTTGTGCGCAGTTGGCTTTGCGCTGGCGGCGGCGGCGCTGGGCGAGGCGCTGAAGGGCGGGCGCACGAAGCTGTCGCCGGCGTTCACGATGTTCGGCGTTCTGTCGGGCGTGCTGCAGGCGATGGCGCTGTTCCGCTGGACGTTCGCGATCCCGCAACTGGCTGCGGCCCATGCGGCGGCGCCGGAAGGCTCGGCGGAGCGTATTGCGATCGAGACCACCTATTCGGCGCTAAATGGGTTTGCAGGCGTCAACATCGGCGAGCATCTGGGGCAGATCCTGTTGATGGTGTGGACGCTCGGCATCGGGCTCGCCGTGATGCGGCAGGGCGGGGCGATGAAGTGGATCGGGATGGCCGGTCTTGCGACGCTGCCGTTCTGGATCGTGGGGCAGACGGAGCTGTTGGCGACGGCGATTCCGGAGATGCCGGTGATCGAGACGATCCCCTATGCCTACATGGCGTGGGAAGCGTGGCTGCTGGTGCTGGGCGTGGCGATGGTGGTGAAGGCGGTGCGCGGGGATGTTGCGGCCGGCGCGGTGAGTTACGCCTGACGCCGTTTTCGAAAATCTACGCGGGCGCTGTCAGGGCGCCCGCGTAGCCAGTTCGGGGAGGAGTTTGGCGGGTCCCACCCAATCCAGCACGGCAAGTCGGATCGACGGGACGGAAGCTGCAAGGAGCGACAGGCATAGGGACGCGATTATCCGCTTGGTCATGGGGGCAATCGTCACCGGACGCTCCTTGCAGTGGCTTTCGCGGTCTTCATGCCGCTTTCTGCAGGTAAGAGGGGCCAAGGCGGCGGTTTGGATGCGCGGGGTGCGAAGATTTTTTGCGACGAGGTTTAGCTGCGCCAGCGCAACGTTCTGGGTTCGATCGGATTGACGAACTCGCGGCCTTCGGAGCGGGCGGCGGTCCATTCCTTCTTGAGCGTGAGATACCACTTCGCCTGCACGTCGATGTCGTCGATCCAAAGGCCGGCGCCCTTGTGGTAGGCCATGCCTTCGTTCTGCAGGTTCACCATGTGGCCGTCCTGGCCGAGGAATTTCCGCGCGGCCGGAATCAGGATGGGAAGCGCGACGTTGAGCAGCGGCGCCTTCTTCCAGAAGGTGATCTGGGTGATGCGCGTCTTCTTGGGGCCAATGGGCGTGAGGCAGGTGAGCGTGAAGATCCGCGACTTGTTCGCCTCGACGATTTCCCACCGGAAGCCGGGAATCTGGAAGACGATCTCAGTCGTGACATCCGAGCCCATCAGCATGCGGTAGGCGAGCGAGTTGCCCGAGGGCTGGTGGCGCTCGAGGGCCCAGCCGCGTGTCGCGGGGATGAAGGGTTTCTCTTTGAGGCGAAGTCCGGTGGAGGGCGGTCGCCACCACCATTGATTGTGCACGAAGGGCACGTGCGCCGGATCCATCAGGCCGACGACGGCGTCGTCCATGTGGGCGTTGAAGATCTGGTGGACGATGAATTTGGGTTGCTGATTGCCGAGGTCGAAGGCGGGCGGCGGCACGGCCGGCGGATCGTCGCCACGCGGATTGTCGGCGACGTAGACAAAGATCATGCCGTTGGCTTCGTGCACCGGATAGCGGCGGACGCGCACCTTGTCGGTGGCGAAGTCTTCGGGCTTCACCAGGGACGGCATGTGCCTGCAGGCGCCATCCGTGCCGAAGCGCCAGCCATGGTAGGCGCACTGGATGGTGGGTTGGCCATCGGTCTCAATCTGCTTACCGGCGGACAAGGGCACGAGGCGGTGGGGGCAGATGTCGCGCAGGGCGAAGGCTTCGCCCCCTTTCCCATTTTGTATTGGGGTGCGGGCGAGCATCACCGGCTGGCCGAGGATCATGCGGCGGAATTGCTGCCCCGGCTCAAGCGTCTTCGACGCGCAGGCGAAGTACCAGGCATCGGTGAGCCAGCCTTCGGCGGTGACGCCGGCCGATTTGGTGAGGGTTCCGTCTGCCATTCTTGCGAGAAGTCCTTGATCGGGCGGGACTATCCAATGTTTGCTGGCCGCCGTCGAGGCGGGGCCGGGTCCCGCGAGAGGGGTGTGGCATGGCGGGCGTAAAGAAGGCGGTTACGAAGGCAAAGCCGAAGCTGAAGGCGGCGGCGAGCATAAGGGGCGCTTGCCTGTGCGGGGCGGTTGAGATCGAGGTGGATGTGCCGGTCTTCTGGGCCTGGCATGACCACACGGTGGCTTCGCGGCGGGTGCACGGGGCGGCGTACGCGACCTATGTCGGCACGTATCGCAGCAAGTTCCGGCTGACGCGGGGCGAGGATGTTGTCTCGCGCTTCGAGGAGGAGGCGACAGGGAATGCTCGGAGCTTCTGCAGCCGGTGCGGAACGCCGCTGACCTATGAGCGCAAGCGCTCGCCGAAATGGGTGAACCTGCCGCGGGCATTGTTTGCGGGGCGCACCGGGCGCGAGACCAAGTATCACATCGGGCACGAGCAGTTGCGGGACTGGGCTTACCTCGGTGCGCCGGTGGGGCCGCTGAAGGGCTATCCCGGTGTGATGGTGGAGCGGACGCGGAAGAAGAAGGTGGCAGAGTCAGATAGCCTTTTTGATCCGGAGATGTTCGGGACGAAGTAGCCTCTGGCGTCTGTGAGCCCGCCTTCGGCGGCTGCTTGTTCCGCGTCAGGCGCGTATCGGCGGCGAAACGAAATTTGTCATGCAACCCGGCGCGGATTCCGGGCGTTGCCTTAAAGATTCTTCAGGCTGCGGCGTGACGGCTGTAGCGCGCTGGATGAATCGCTCGCTGTGTCAGCGGGTTCCTTGCTGGTCGACTCCATGACCAGAAGATCATGACTCATTTGTCAGCGTGGAACCCGGAACCGTGTTTCCCAGGCATCGTTTTCATCGCGTTGGGATCGGAGGAATGGTGCAAGCCAGGATCCGGGGATCCAGCACAGTAACAGAGTGAAGTAGAGGAAACCCAGCAATGATGAAGACCCTCGTTATCGCCGCCACCGCCATGGCTCTTGCCGCCCCGGCTCTCGCGCAGGTGACATCCGCTGCGCCGCCGGCGACGCAGCCCGCGACAGAAGACAAGTTCGTGAAAGCGGACGGCGACAAGAACGGCGCACTGTCGATCGCTGAAGTGAAGCTGGCTGACGCCACCGTCACGCAGGCGGATTTCGATAAGGCCGATGCCGACAAGTCCAAGTCGCTCTCGAAAGCCGAGTTCGACAAATGGTCAATGTCGAAGCACGACAAGGCTTCGGCGCCGGGCCAGTAGCCCGTACTAGCTGAGGGCTGGAATAACGGGCGAAGGGCGCGGGTGAACCCCGCGCCCTTTTCCGTTGCTGTTTTGATCAAGACCTCCGCGCAGGTGCGGGGGATGGCCTAGTGAACCATGAAGTTGACGCTGAGCACCTGCGTCACCGGATCTTCTGGGTTATTGCTGGCGCGTTTTTCGAACACCACCTTGCCATTGCCTGACTCGAGCATCTGGAAGCGGACGGCGTGGATCACGCCGCCGGAGACCGGCTCGTCGCGACTGTCGAGCATGCGGAAGATGTCCTTTTCCGCATAGCCGTGGGCCGACCACATGCCTTTGCCATCCTGTGGCAGACGCACGATTTCCATCTTTCCCGGCGAGGTGTGGAAGGTGTAGCCGTCGGACGTGATCAGCGAGGATCGGTCGTCCGCCGCGTCGGCGGTCTTCATCTGCTGGTTCATGATGGCCTGGCCGGTTGGGTCCGGAGCAGGGCCGCTGTGACCGGCATGGGCGTCTGCGGACGCGGCATCGGTTGATGCGGCGTCCTGGGCCGCGGGCTGGGAGGGATGGCAGGCCGCGAGCGCAAGGAGCGCGGCGGCGGCGCCGAGGCTGAACCGCGTCACCTAGTGGACCATGAAGTTGATGGTGCGCGTCTCAAGCACGGGGTCGGCCGCGTTGGCGGTCGCGCGGCGCTCGAACTTCACGGTGGCGTTGCCGGAGGCCTTGGGCGTCACCTTCACGACATGGTGCATCGCGCCATCGGACATCGTTTCGTCCTTGGCTTCGCCGACTTCGACGAGGGCGGCGTCGGACGCAGTAGCGGTCCAGGTGTTGCCGGCGGCGGACGGCAGGTGAACGCTTTCCACTTTCGCAGGGTAGGTATGGAAGGTGTAGCCTTCGGGCGTTTCCGCGGTGTTGGCGTCGTCGGTTGTGTCCGCCGACTTCATCGAGTCGTCCATCGATGACATGTCGTGGCTGTCGGTGGTTGTGGTTGTCGCGGTCTCGGTTGTTGTCGTCGCGGTGTCTGTGGTGGAGGGGGTGCAGGCTGCGAACGCCAGAGCGGACGCGGCGGCAATGACGATCAGGCGCATAGGCGGTCAGCCTCCCGGGGGCGGTTGTTGTTGCGGCAGTGATAGCGTGCGCCACAAGACGCCGATAGACCCGTTAGTGAACGACGAAGTTGATGGTGCGCGTTCCCTCGACTTCGCCGTCCTCCAGCCGCTGGAACTCGATCGCGACATTGCCTGACTGAAGGGCTTCGAACTCCTGGATCAAGGCGGCCTTGCCTTCCGGCGTCGTCTCGCGGCGCTCGCCGAGGGGCTTCACGGTGGGCTCGCCAGTAGACGTTGCTTTCCAGGTGTCTGTCCCCGGCGCCTCGAGACGCACGACATGCTTCGAGCCGGGCCGCGTGTGGAAGGTGAAGCCATCGGCGGTGAAACCGCCAGGATCTTCCGGCGTCATCGTGATGCTGCCAGCATCGGCGCTGGCGGGAGCGGCCGGCTCGGTCGCGGCAGGTGTTGCGGCAGGGCCGCCGCAGGCGGCGAGGGTGAGCACCGATGCTCCCGCAATGATGATGGATTTCAAAATAGCTGCTCCTGCGATCGTGTTGGTGCAACATCGGGCCGAGCGGCCGAAGGATCAACTGGCTGCTTCATAGTGGTGCAGGCTGAAGCGATTCCAGCCCTTCTTGTTGCGGGCTTCGACGGCCCAGTTTATCCCGCCTTTTTCGTTGGGCCAGAAGACCTGGCGGGCCAGGCCGGCATCCATCTGGGCCTCGAAACACACTGCTTCGGGGTGGACGTCGGTGGCTTCAGAAAGCTTGCCGGAGGATTTCTTCCCGTCGTTTGTGTAGGACCAGTAGGTAAGCACGCCGTCCTTGTCGGGACCGAACAGGCAAACCTCGCGATAGACTTTCGATGCGCCCTCTTTCGCGGCCTTGAAATTCCACTCGGCATCGAGGCGGACATAGCCGTCGCCGAACTTTGCGTATTCGCGGACGCAGGAGACCGGGCCCATGGGCGTGTCGGTCGATGCTTTCCACTTGCCGAGTAGAGGGGCCATCGGGCCGAGTTTTCCGCGGCCCTTTTTCCAAGGCTGTGCGCTCGACGTCTTCGCCATGCTTCGCCCCCTTGTTGTGCTGGAGCAAATGCCCGGATCGGTGCAAGGTCAATCTGGACGCAAGGGGAATTCGCCATGGCCGACGAGGCGCATCATCCGAAGTTCGGCACGCTGATCGATTTCCTGTGCCGGATACCTGCCGTCGACGACAACGACACGCCCTCGCGCGGTCTCGGGTCGGGCGAGAGCGACGATGGATGGTGGGTGAAGTTCCAGATTGAGATCGACCATGACCTCGCTTGGCACACCGTGCAGGAACTGGGTTGCGTGCTGAACTATCTTTCCGTCGAGGAGCGGTTGCCGACCGTGTTCAAACCGGTGTCGCCCCCGCCCTACCTCAATGGCGGACCAGAGGAATTCCTGTCCTGGGTCATCGAGGGAAGGGATATGCCGCCGGGCACGGTCGCCAAATGGCTGGAGGAACGCCTGCCCAAGCCCGTCGAGGACGAGGCCGCCTGGTTCGGTGAACCGGACGACCTCGACGACGAGGACGCTGATGACGAGGAAGACGGTCCGTACGGCTCGCTCGAGGACGACGACTGAGTGACCTAGGCCACCACGATCCGTAGGCGGCCAAAGTGCATGTCCCAGCCCGCATCGTGCTGGGCGGCTGTGGCGAAGTCAGGGAAGCCGTCATGCGTCAGCGTGAGCAGCGTTCCGTTTTCGACAGGCTCGAGCGCCCAGGTGCAGGTGGTCTCAGCGCCGTTGAGCATCTTGTTCGTGAAGGTGTGTACGAGCTTCTCGTGCAGTTTCATCTCGATCACGCGGCCCCAGAGGATCTTCTCGCCTTCACGGCCCAGCGAGTTGGAGTCGAGGCGCCATTCGCCGCCTTCTTCCAGATCGTGCGGCGCGTCGTGAAACCATTTCGTCAGGCCCGGCGCGTCGTGAAACCATTTCGTCAGGCCCGGCGCCGTCGTGAGGAATTTCCACACATGATGCGGCGGCGCCTTGAGATAGAGGCTTTTGACGATCCTGAGCTTAGCGCTTTTTGCTGCGGGCATAGTCGGTCTCCACGGCGTGTTTGAGTTTGGCGAGCTTGTCGTCCCAGAAGGCGTCGAAGAACGAGAGCCACTGGGAGGCGGATTTGAGATTGTCGGGCTTGAGCACGTTGATGCGCTCGCGGCCGCGCGGAGCGACGGCGATGAGGCCGCCCTCACGCAGGATGGCGAGGTGTTTCACGACGGCGGGGCGGCTCATCTCGAAGCGGGAGGCGACCTCGGCGATGGAGGCGGGCTCGCGCGCGAGGTCGCGCAGGATGCGGCGGCGCGTTGGATCGGCCAGCGCCCGGAACACGGGCTGGAGACGATCGTCTTCGTCTTTTCGCGGAGTGGCGGCAGCGGGCATGTGAAACCTTTTGGTTTCACGTTATGTAGAACCTTTTGGTTTCATGTCAAGGACGGCGCAATGGAGAAAAACGCGGGACGACGATGTCGGGAAATCGGCTGCGGGCCGGCGGGCGCCCGCTATATTGAGGGCATGAGCAGCTATCATCTCTTCGAGACCGTCATCGGATGGGCCGGCATCGCCTGGGGCGAGCAGGGCCTGATCGGCGCGCACCTGCCTGAGCGCAATCCCGGGATCGCACGCAAGTCGTTCGCGCGGCGTTATCCGGAAGCAGCGGAGGCGGCGCCCACGCCAGAGATGGCGGACGTGGTCGAGCGTATCCGCGCGCTGATGCGCGGGGAGAAGGCGGACCTGTCGGAGGCGCCGCTGGATATCGCGCGCGTGCCGGAGTTCAACGCCAAGGTCTACGAGATCACACGGAAGATTCCAGCGGGCGAGACGTTAACCTATGGGCAGATCGCGGTGCAGTTGGGCGACCGGCTGCTGGCGCGGGACGTCGGCGCGGCGCTGGGCAAGAATCCGTGGCCGATCGTGGTGCCATGCCATCGCGTGACGGCGGCGGGTGGAAAGCTTGGAGGGTTCTCCGCTCGCGGCGGGGCGAATACGAAGCTGAAGCTGCTTGAGATCGAAGGCGCCGCGGCGGCGGCGCAGGCGAAGCTGCCTGGCAAGGTCGAGCCTCCCAGACAGCCGCGCCTCTTGTGAGTGGCGTTACTCTGCCGCCGCCTGCTTGCGGCGCGGCAGTTTCCAGTTCGGCCGCGCGAAGTGGCAGGTGTAGCCGTCTGGAATGCGCTCCAGATAATCCTGGTGCTCGGGTTCGGCTTCCCAGAAAGGTCCGACCGGTTGAACCTCGGTCACCACCTTGCCGGGCCAGAGGCTGGACGCCTCGACGTCGGCAATCGTGTCCAGCGCGACACGCTTCTGCTCTTCGCTCTCGTAGTAGATCGCCGAACGGTAGCTGAGACCGATGTCGTTGCCCTGACGGTTCTTCGTGGTCGGATCGTGGATCTGGAAGAAGAATTCGAGGAGGTCGCGGTAGGACCACTTGGCGGGATCGAAAATGATCTCGATCGCTTCGGCGTGGGTGCCATGATTGCGGTAGGTGGCGTTCTTCACGTCGCCGCCCGAATAGCCAACACGGGTGGAGATGACGCCGGGCTTCTTGCGGATGAGATCCTGCATGCCCCAGAAACAGCCGCCAGCAAGAACGGCGCGTTCGGTTTGTGATGCCATGGGATCGCTCCTTGATGCTGTGCGCGTGACAGCACGAAGATAGTGCGCCGGAAGCGAAATACCTAGCTATACCAAGGTAGCTTGTGGCGGCCGAAAACTAGGCGGTCGGGCCGGCTTCCAGCACGTCTTCGACCGTGCGCAGGCCGGGTTTCGGCGACGTGACCAGCACGGCCATGTTTCCGGGGAGGTGCTTGTTGTCGAGCATCTTTTCGTGCGCCAGCGGGATGTCGCTGAACGGGAAGACTTCGGACATGCACGGGTCGAGGCGGCGTTCCAGCATGAGCTGGTTGGCCTGGCTCGCCTGCAAGAGGTTCGCGAAGTGCGAGCCCTGAACGCGCTTCTGGCGCATCCAGAGGAAGCGGGCGTCCATGGTGAGGTTGAAGCCGGTGGTGCCGGCGCAGATGACGATCATGCCGCCGCGCTTGGCGACGAAGACCGAGACCGGCATCGTGGCTTCGCCCGGATGTTCGAAGACGATGTCGACTTCCTTGCCGCCGGTGAATTGCCAGATGGCTTTGCCGAACTTGCGGGCTTCCTTCATGTAGTCGTTGAACTCGGGCGTGTTCACTTTCGGAAGCTGGCCCCAGCACTTGAAGTTCGAACGGTTGATGACGCCCTTGGCGCCCATCGACAGGACGAAGTCGGCCTTATCGTCTGAAGAGATCACCCCGATGGCGTTGGCGCCGGCGACTGCACAGAGCTGGACCGCGTAGGAGCCCAGGCCGCCCGAGGCGCCCCAGACGAGCACGTTCTGGCCCGGACGCAGGACGTGCGGACGGTGGCCGAACAACATGCGGTAGGCGGTGGCGAGGGTCAGCGTGTAGCAGGCCGACTCTTCCCAGGTGAGGTGCTTCGGGCGCTCCATGAGCTGGCGCGACTGGACGCGGCAGAACTGGCCGAAGGAGCCATCCGGCGTCTCGTAGCCCCAGATGCGCTGGCTGGTGGAGAACATCGGATCGCCGCCGTTGCACTCCTCGTCGTCGCCGTCGTCCTGGTTACAATGGACCACGACCTCGTCGCCGACCTTCCAGCGCTTCACCTTGGCGCCGACCGCCCAGACGATGCCCGAGGCATCGGAGCCCGCGATGTGGAACGGCTGCTTGTGGACGTCGAAGGGCGAGATCGGGAGCCCGAGGCCCGCCCAGACGCCGTTGTAGTTGACGCC
>JAUYPV010000148.1 GCA_030697555.1 Hyphomonadaceae bacterium | reverse complement strand
GGCTTCCCAGGCAACTGTTCAGGGCGGGTAGGCAAGAGGCGGACGAGTCCCAGGCTCGTGGACGGGCTTCAAACCCGAGGGCGGGACGGGACCTCGTCCGCCAACGCACTATGCCGCAAAACCAAGAGACAAGGGCGGGCTCCCTGAATGCTGTTCACTTTAGCGAGCGCCGCCATAGACCCGATCGACTTCCGCCAGCGCAGCGCCTGCTTCCATGCGGGCGCCCTGTCTCAGCATGGCGGATTCGAGCGCTGACAAGCAGAGGCGGACATTGGTTTCGTTGGAGCCGTAGCCCATCAGGCCGATACGCCAGACCTTGCCGGCGAGTTCGCCGAGACCGGCGCCGATTTCGAGCCCGTGTTGATCCAGCAGCTCGCGCCGCACGCGCGCTTCGTCGATGCCCGCCGGAATCGCGACCAGATTGAGCTGAGGCAAGCGTGCGGTTTTCGCCACAGGCAGACTGAGCCCCATCGCCTCCAATCCGGCTTTCAGCGCCTCGTGGTTGCGGCGGTGGCGCGCCCAGCTTGCCTCGAGACCCTCCTCCTTCAGCATGAGGAGGGATTCGTGCAGGGCGTAGACCGCGTTGACCGGCGCGGTGTGGTGATAGGCGCGCCGCGTAGCCCCGCCCCAATAGCCCATCACCAGGTTGAGATCGAGAAACCAGCTTTGCACCGGCGTCTTGCGGTCGCGGATGCGTTCGACCGCCTTGGCGCTGAACGTCACGGGAGAGAGACCGGGAACACAGGACAGGCATTTCTGCGTGCCAGAATAGACGGCGTCCGCACCCCAGGCATCGACCGCCACTTCGATGCCGCCGACGCTGGTTACTGTGTCGACGATGCTGAGCATGTCAGCGTTGTGCGCCAGTTTGCAAAGCGCCGCAGCATCACTCGCAACGCCAGTCGATGTCTCCGCGTGCACGAAGGCGAGCGCGATGGCGTCGGGATAGGCGCCGATCGCCTGCTTCACCTTGGCGAGGTTGACGGGCTCTCCCCAGGCTTCGATTACCATCACGGGCGTTGCGCCGCAGCGCACGACGTTCTCCTTCATGCGCCCACCAAACACGCCGTTCTGGCAGACAATCACTTTGTTGCCTGGTTCGATCAGGTTGACGAAACAGGTCTCCATGCCGGCCGAACCCGGCGCCGAGACCGGCAGGGTGAGCTCGTTGCGGGTCTGGAAGGCGAACTGAAGCAGCGCCTTCACTTCGTCCATCAAGCCGATGAAGGCCGGATCGAGATGGCCGATGGTGGGCCGCGCCAGGGCGCCCAGCACGCGCGGGCTCACGTCTGAAGGACCGGGACCCATCAACGCGCGGCGCGGCGGATGAAAGCTTGCTGCTGAATTGCCAGCCATGCTGTCGGATGCTCTTCCTAGATGCGCGAGGCGCGCGTTTCCTTGGCGGTGATGAACTCCACCAACGCAGGCTTGCCGGCAAGCGTCGCTTCGATCCCGCGCCGGATGGCCGGAACGATATCGTCCGGCCTGGTTACGCGCTCGCTGTGGCAGCCCAGCGCCCGCGCCAGCGCAGCATAGTCGCCCGAGATGTCGGTCGAACGGAACCGTTCCGTCGCCACGGGCATCTGGTCGAGTTCGATCGCCATGGCGCTGTTGTTGAGCAGGATCGAGAGGATCGGGATGCGTTCGCGGGCGGCGGTTTCGAGATCCATGCCGGTGAAGCCGATGGCGGCGTCGCCCCAGACATTGATACAGAGCTTATCGGGACAGGCGAGCTTGGCGCCCATGGCGAGGCCGAGACCGTAGCCGAGCTGGGTGGTCTTGCCCCAGCCGATGTAGGAGAGCGGCGTCGTGGATTTCCAATAGGGAGTGAGCTGGTCGCGGGGGCTGCCTGCGTCGTGGGTGATGATGGTGTTGTCGATGTCGACCGTCTTCTGTAGATCCCACAGCACGCGAAAGGGGCTGAGGGGGGCGTCTTCGGAGGTGAGCAGCGGCAGCCATTCGGCAAGCCAGGCCTTTTCGACCTTCTTGATCTCGCGCGCCACAGTAGCGGTCGTACGCGGCTCCTTGATCAGATCGGAACAGGCTTCGACCAGCATGGCCAGCGTGAGTTTCGCATCGCCGACCAGCGCGTGCTCGCAGCGCAACGACTTGTTGAGATCGGCGGGATCGAGCGTTGCGTGGATGATCTTCTTACCCTGCGGAATGCGCGGACCGAATGCGGTTTCCGAGAAGCTGCAGCCGATTCCGAAGATGAGGTCGGCCTTGTCGTGAAAATGCCTGAGCGGCCCCGGCGTCGCCGCTCCGCCGGCGCCGAGCGCCAGCTCGTGCGTCTCGTTGAAGGCGCTCTTGCCGGCCAGCGTGGTCGAGACCGGTGCGGCCAGGAGTTCCGCGAGCTGCTTAAGCTCGTCATAAGCGTTGGCCCAGTGGACGCCCTGCCCGACATGGATCACGAGGCGTTTGGCCTTGACCAGCATCCGCGCCGCGACCGCAACCGCGTCGGGATCGGGAGCGGAGCGCGTCCGCACGACGGGCGTATAGTCCAGCGGCTCGGGCACATCCTCCTTGAGTACGTCCCAGGGCAGTTCGACGATCGCGGGCCTCAGGCGGCCGTTGCGCAGAGCCGTGAAGGCGCGGCGCATCACGTTGACGGTTTCAGCGCCGGCGGTCAGCGGCTCGGCCGTTTTGGCGATGTCGCGCATCTGGATCGAGGCGTTGTAATTGTCCGGCACAAAGGCAATGCGCCGGGCATAGCCCTGCGGCAGGACGAGGACCGGAATTGATTCCGAATAAGCCTGGGCGACGCCGCCATAGGCATTCTCGGTTCCCGGGCCGTGCTGCATGGCGAAGACGCCCATGCGTTCGCCGCGCGTGAGGCGGGAGAGTGCATCAGCCATGTGAAGGCCGGTGCGTTCCTGGCGGACGATCACCGTTCGGATGCCGGCGGCGGCGGCATGCTCCAGCACGGCGTTGCGCGGATAGCCGAAGAGGATGTCGACCCCTTCCCGCTTGAGGATTTCAGCGACTGCGGCGCCCACCTGCATCGGCCGTTTCAACTCCCGACAATTCGTTATGCCGCACAACTATTCCATTTGCCGCCGGACCGCCAGCCCGGGGCGTTTGAATGTGCGCGAGGGAGACGAGAAAAGCCGCGGCGATCAGCCGGCCTTCGCCTTTACCACTTTGCCACCCTTGCGTTCGGCGATCAGTTTCCTGAGCAGTGCGATCGAGGTCGGCTTGGCTTCGGGCGCGTTGGTGGCGAGGAAGACGCCTTCCGCCCAGGCAATCGGGGTGCGCTTCTCGTTGTCGGGCTTGTCGAGCTGGGCGCCTTTCGAGGCCAGAAACTCGATGACGCCATCGAGACCACGGTTGGCGGCGCCGTGGATGGCCTGCAGGCCCATCGAGTTGGTCGCGTTCACGTCAAGGCCGAGTTTGTGGCAGAGCTTGACTGCCTCGAGCATCTGGTCCGGACCTTCGGTGAAGGTCTGGTTCTGGACCCAGTTGATCCCGGCGGCGGCCATCAGCGGCGTCGTGCCTTCGTTGGCGCCGATCTTCGGATCGGCGCCGTGCTCCAGGAGAAGTTTCATGGTCGCGACATCTCCCGCGTAGGCCGCGCGAAAAAAGGGTGTCTGGCCTGTCACGTCGACCCAGGCGAGCGAGCCGAGGCCCGTGATGAAACGCCGCTCGGGCGGATACTCTTTCACCCGCGCATTGACGTTGGCGCCGCGCCCGATGAGGAACTTGATGAACTCGAGCGCCTTGCCGCGGTCGACGCCATTCTCCCTTGCCGGGCCCGACACGTCGAGATTGCGGACGTCCACTGCCGCCCATAGTGGTGTCTCGCCATACCAGTCCACGGCGTTGACGTTGGCGCCCGCCTCCACCAGGTAGCGCGCCATGTCCAGCTTGTTGTTGATGATGGCCGTGAGCAGCGGCGTCATCTGGTTGGCGTCGGCGGTCTCAAGCCTGGCGCCGGCTTCGACGAGCATCCTGGCCTCGGCGAGCCTGCCTTCCCGGGCAGCATAGATCAGCGGCGTCTTGGCGCCCGGAACGGGATTGCGCATGCCGCGATCGAGCGGCCAGCCGCCGCGGACGATGCCGAGGCCCTTCGAGCCCGAATTTTCCGACGGCAGGCGATGCGCGGGCGCGCGACCAGCCTTGGTCTGGGCGTTGACGTCGGCTTTGGCGGCGATGAGTTCGCGCACCGCTTCGGTTCGTCCTTCGCGCACGGCGATCATCAGCGCGGTCTGCTGAAAGGCCTCGTCCCTGGCATCGACCTCGGCGCCGGCTTCGAGCAGGGCTTTGACGATTTTCGGTTCGCCCTGGCGCGCGGCCGTCATCAGAACGGTTTCGCCTGTGGGGGCGAGCGCCTTGGCGTCGGCGCCGGCCTTGAGCAGCAGGCTCACCATATCGGCGTCGCCATTGTCGATCGCGATCTGGAGAGGCGTGAGGTCGTAGCGGCTCTTCTGATTGGGATTGGCGCCGGCATCGAGCAACATCTTCGCGGCTTCGGTGTTTTCGTACCGCACCGCCCAGTGCAGCGCAGGCGTGCCGTCCGACGCGAAAGCGCTGACATCGGCCTTTCCACCAAGGAGCTGCTTCACGCGAGCGAAGTCCTGGTTCATTGCAGCATTGGCGAGGCTGAGCGTGCTGGCGGATGCTTGCGGCGCGGGCGTGCTTTCAGCGCTGTCGCCGACGGTGCCGCACGCCGCGAGTGCAGCGCAGGAGGCTGCCAGCAACCAGAGCGTTATCTTAGGGTGGATTGAGCGAATACGAAATCCACCTTTCGTGGGCGTGGCGCGATGGTGCATTTCGCTCCGCTCCATGCACCCTACCTGGTCTGCGCTTTGTCTCATGCCCTCAATCCTTCGATCAGAGGTCCACGCGGCCGGTCGAGTCGCCGAACGAGTCCTGACGGACGCCGAGGACGTCAAGCATGCTGAGCTGCAGATTGGACAGAGGCGCGCCTTTCGCGGCCACGATGTGGCGGCCGCCCTTCAGCTTGCCGGCCGCTCCGCCGACCAGAATGATCGGCAGCGGGTCGTGATCGTGCTGGTTCGAGTTGCTCATGCCGCTGCCATAGAGGATCAGCGAGCGATCGAGCAGGTTGCCGTCGGCCTCCGGCGTCTTTTGAAGCTTGTCGAGCAGATAGACGATCTTCGACAGGTGGTACTTGTTGAGGATGGCCAGCTTGTCGATGTTGGCCTGGATGTAGGAGTGGTGCGACAGGTTGTGGAAGGGGTCGTTGATGCCGCTGTTGGGATAGGTGGCGTTGGTGACTTCGTGACCCATCATCATCGTGGTGATGCGCGTGATCTCGGCCTGCCAAGCGAGAACCTGGAGGTCGAACATCAGCTGGATATGCTCGTCGAAATCGATCGGGATGCCGACCGGCGTCGGCGGCAGGTCGAGGTCTGGGCGGAGCTGTTCGCCGATGAGCCGGATGCGCCGTTCGATCTCGCGCACATCCGTCAGATAGCGGTCGAGCCGGTTGCGGTCCTCATAGGCGACGTTCTGCTTGAGCGAGGCGATATCGCCGGTCACCGAATCGAGCAGACTTCGCGATTGGGCGCGCCGGGTCACGCGCTCTTCCTGCGTGCCGCCCTCGCCGAACAGGCGCTCGAACACGACCTGCGGATTGTTCTGCATCGGGAGCGGGGATTCAGGCCCCTGCCACGAAATCGTGTTGCGATAGGCGCCGCCGTCCGCGCTGGCGTCGCCGCCTTCGATCGCCAGTTCCAGCGATGGCATGGGCGTGTCCTGGCCGATCGCCTTGGCCGCGAGCTGGTCGACCGATGTCGCCATCTTCGGCATGCGGCCTGACGCCGGCGCAGCTGCGGTCAGCCAGACGGCCGAGGAACGAGTATGATTGGCGCCGGCGGAAGCGTCGCTGCCGTAAGCCAGCGGCAGCCGCAGATTGCTGATGATGTTGAGCTGGTTGCGGTAGGGCTCGAGCTGCTCAAGCGTGGCCGGCAGCTTGAAGCCAGTCCCTTCGGTCGTGGGCGTCCACTTGTCCATGACGGCGCCGTGGGGGATGTAGATCGCGGCAAGCCGAGGTTTGGCCGCTGCAGCGGTCTTCGCCTGCGCGGTCGCCGCCGGAACCATCGCGTCGAGGAGCGGCAGAGCGATCGCAGCGCCGGCGCCACGGAGCATCATGCGCCGGGAAAGATGCCTCTTGCGAATGTACGTCATGGCCTCATCCCTTCGATCCTGTCGTGTCGTCCAGTCCGCCAGCGGTGCGTCCAGGCGCCGGCGGCCTATACTTTCCGCAGCGCACATCCGAGCCCGTACGGGTCGCGGAAGCGCATGAAGCCGTCGCCTGCGTCGGGGACGAGCGTGGCGCCGAGCAGCCGCAGCTCCGTTTCGAGAGCCTTCTGGTCGAACGCCTCAACCCTGACGCCGAAATAGTCGAACCGCGCCGGCTCGGTTGCCGATCCTTTGTAGATGTAGAGTGTGGTGTCGGCGATTTTCCACGTGGCTTTATCGGCGGCGAGCGTCGCTTCCTTGCCAAAGAACATGCGGTAATAGGCCAGCGATTTATCGAAGTCGGTTACCTGCAGGAAGATCGAGTCGAGCCCGCGCGGCTTCACCAGCGCCTCGCCATTGACGATGCGCGAAGCCGGCTCGATCGAACCCGCGAGGCCGCCGGGGGCGCCTAGAAGTTGCAGGCCGATGCCGTTGGGATCGGGGAGGATGCCGACCCGTCCGGCCGGGATTTTCTCGTCGACGAGGCGCGCCGATACAGCAGCGGGTTTGTAGTCCAGAACCGTCGCGCAGAAATGGTCCATGAAAGGGGGCGGGTAGACCGCGCGCGTGCCCATGGCGATGTAGCCGCGCTCGCCCAGCGTCACATAGTAGCGAAGGTCGCCCTGCTTCTCTTTGTGGAGTCCGGTGGGATTGAAGACCTTGGAGTAGAATTTCGCCGCGACGCTGACATCGGGAACGATCATCCCGAAATGCTCGAGGCCGTCGCTCTTCAGCGGCAGGGCGGCAGCCTTTTCCGCCGCGGTGGGAGGCGGACCTGCTGGCCGGCCCCGCGGCGGACCGCCGGTCGTGGGTGGACCGCCGCCCGGTGGGGTCTGCTGAGCCCAGGCGGCGCCGGCGAACAGCGGAACTGCGGCGCCGATCCCGGCAACCACTGTCCGGCGCGTCAGTATCTCCGCCGCTTCGCCCCGATGTTTCCCCGTGCGTCGAGTCATGTTCCCTGCCCCTCTTATTCTTTTTCTCTTGCCGGCGCGGACGCCTGCTTGACCCGCATCTGGAACGGTTCGCTGGTCACGACTCCCAGCACCAGGGATGAGAACCTGTACTGGTTCTGCTTGGCGCCTGCGGCGATCCTGCGCACCGCAGGCATGTCGGAATAGCCAGTGCTGCGACCGACCGCATAGCCGAGCAGCTTCTCGGCGGCGGCCGTGACGAAGGCGTCCTTGCGATCGAGCAACGCCTTGCGCAGGTCGCTGGGCCCGGCGAGCTTCGCGCCGTCGACCATCACACCTGAGGCGTCGATCGGCTTGCCGTGGTCCTCTGTGCGCCAGGCGCCGACGAGATCGAACGGCTCAAGCGACAGGCCGATCGGATCCATGATGGTATGGCAGGAGGCGCACACGGGATTCTTGCGGTGCAGCTCCAGGCGCTCGCGAAGAGAATCCGGAAGCTTGGCGTCCTTGGCGTCGAGATTGCTCTCCACGCCTGGCGGCGGATGCGGCGGCGGGGCTGCGAGCAGATTCTCGAGCACCCACTTGCCGCGAACGACGGGCGACGTCCGGTTAGCGACCGAACTCGTCGTGAGGAAGCTGCCCTGGCCGAGGATGCCACGCCGTGGACTGTCGGCCGCGAGACTTACGCGCCGCACATAGCTGCCGCGGATGCCGGGAATGCCGTAGTGCTTCGCTAAGCGCTCGTCGACGAAGGTGTAGTCGGCATCGATCAGATCGATGATGCTGCGGTCCTCGCGCATGATCGTCGAGAACAGCATTTCGGTTTCTCGCCGGAACGCGTCCCTCAGATTGCCGTCCCACGCCCGCGTATCGGGTTTCACGCTGTCGAGGTCGCGTAGACGCAGCCACTGGCCGGCAAAATTGCTGGTCAGCGCGTCGGCGCGTGGGTCGGCCAACATGCGCTTGACTTGAGCTTCAAGAACCTTCGGCTCGTGCAGCTTGTTCCTGGAGGCGACGTCGATCAGCTGGGAATCGGGGATCGTGCTCCAGAGGAAGAAGGAGAGCCGCGAGGCGAGTTCGAGGTCGGAGATCCTGTAGACGGCGCCCGGCGCAAGACTGGCCGGCTCTTCCTCGAACCGGAAGACGAAACGCGGGTCGACGAGCAACCGCGCCAGGGCCTGCTGCACGCCGTCCTCGAAATCGCCTTCGCTCCGGCCTTTCGCGAAAAACTCCATCAGCGTCTTGATGGAAGGGTCCTTGTCCGTCACCGGACGGCGGAAGGCCTGGGTCGCCAGATTGGTGAGCAGCTTGCGCGCGCAGGGCGCCTCTTCCCGCTCCGATTTGGGATAGCAGACGAAGATCTTGCGGCGGCTCGGCGTGTCGCCCGCCGCCGTCGGATTGTTGGGGCCGATGATCAAAGCGCCCGAGATGCCGACAGAGCGCGAAGGCGTGGAATGAAGATCGTCCACGCCGGCCGAGCGACTCTTGTCGAGCACCGCAACGGCAAAGGTATGAGGACCGGCGGGAACCCGCAGCTTGAAGCTGCGGGCGCTTACGACGTCGACCGGCTTGCCATCCATCGTGATGACGGTGATCGCTCCGCCGCCGGCTGCGGCGCCGGGACCGCCCGGGCCGGCAGGCCCGCCGCGACCGGCTCCTCCGGCCGCGGGGCGGGCGCCGCCTCCGCCGGGGGGGCCTTCTCCTCCCGGCAGCGCTCCGGCGCCGGCGGGTGCAGTTCCCCTGCCGCCGCCTGCGATCTGGAATTCATACTCCGCATCGAGCGGGAAAGTGTGGGTGAACACGAACCCGCCACGCGTGCCGAGCGGAAGGCCCTCGATGTGCCCGCTCTGGTCCAGGCCCGATGGCGCGGGATGGTTCACCCGGGTCGGAAGCATCGTCCGGTCGCCGACCGCCGCGCGGCTGATCTTCATTGCGGCGGCGACATAGCCCTGGATCAGCGCGGGCGAGACAGAGAGTGCATCAGCTATGTTGTCGAACCCGCCCGCCGCATCGTCGGCCGGAAGCAGCGTGGCGACATCGGCGTCATAGGCCAGCAGATCGTGGATGGTGTTGGCGTATTCGGTGCGGTTGAGGCGATGAAGCGACGGCGCACCGGGATTGGGCGCCCTGGCCGCGGCCTTGTCGAGACCGCCTTCGAGATACTCGGCGAATGCATCGAGCGTGGCGCGATCGGGCCTTGGCATGCCGGCCGGCGGCATCATTCCGGTGCGCACCTTGCGCACGGCCTTTTCCCACTCTTCAGCGTGCTTCGAAAAATCATTCATATCGAGCGCGTCGAGGGAGAGTCCCGCCACAGCCGCGGTCTTGTTGTGGCAAGTGACGCAGTAGGTGTTGACGAGCTGCTGGTAACGCTGCGGGGCGGACCCGGGCAGCGTCGTCTGGCTCTCGCTGGCGGGAACTAGCGCAACCAGACCCAGGAGGGCGACCGCTGCGCCGCCCATGGCGATAAACTGGACCGATGATTTCATGCGGGCCCTGTTGCTTGCTCGGACTCAAACGCGCCGATGCCCAACGATTCCATTGGGAACGGGCGTTAGATCGACGCAGGGGAGGAGCGCCGTGGGAAATTCGTTATGTCTTATAACCTATAACTGGCATTGGCCGGTCGCAATTGTCAATTTCTCTAGGACAGCCAGGGCATCACACTGGCGCGATGCCGCAGCTGCACTTGCCTGCGGGCCGCCTTTCACGTCGCGAACGTAATGGGCATTTCTGCCCCCGGCAGCCGCTCTTATGCCTGCTGCCGAGCAAGATAAGTAAGCAGGAGAACGCCCACGGCGGCAACAACGGCGAAGGGAATCATCGAATAGACCACCTCTCCCGGCGCCGCGCCGCTCTGTAGCAGCAGACCGCCGACGAGGGGACCGGCGACCGCGCCCAGCCGCCCCCACGCAACCGCGGCGCCCGAACCGCGGCCGCGCATCTCGCCTGGATAGTAGGCGGCGCCCGCGCCGTAGAGGCCGTAATTGGCGCCCAGCAGGAAAAAGCCGACACCGCCGCTGAGGATCAGGATCGGCCAGAGGCTGGTCGCCTGGCCGAGTGCGATCAATACGCCGATGAGGCCGACGAAACACAGCGTCAAAGGCCAACGGACACCGAAGCGATCGACAAAGAGACCAGTAATGAGCGCGCCGAATATGCTCGATGCATTGAAGATGAGCGAAGCGAGGCTGGCCTCGGTCGGGAAACCCTTGGCAGCCACCAGAGTGGGTAGCCAGTTGAGAACCATATAAAGAATGACCAGCGTCGGGAAGAAGATCACCCAGAGGAAGACCGACGCGAGCGCACGGTTGCCGCCGAACAGCGGGCCGCGGTGGACGATCATGTAGGCCGCGAGGATGCCGAGCACGCCGCCGAGCCAGGGCGCGATGCCGGCTATGGAGGCGAAGCCCGGTTGGGCGCCGAGTTCCCGGAGGCTGAGCCAGAAGACCAGGCCGAAAGGAATCGCGGCCAGCCATGGCAGCGCCTTGGCCAGCGAAGCGGGCTCGCGCGCAGGCTTCTGCGTCTCCTTCATGAAGACCAGGAGGATGGGCGCCAGAACCAGAGGGATGGCGCCGCCGATCAGGAACAACATACGCCAGTCGGCGCTGACCTGCAGTGAAGGCGGAACCATGGTGCTTCCGCTCTGCAGCCAGCTCAGCAGCGCAACACTGCTGCCGCCCACCGGCATGCCGCAGAACATCATGGCGGCGGTGGAGCCGCGCTTGGACGGATCCGACAGGTCGGCCGAGATGGCCATCACGTTGGGAAGTGCCGCGCCGAAGCCGAGGCCCGTGAGCAATCGGGCGTAGAACAGCATGTCGTAGGAGGTCGACTGCATCGTCATCAAAGTGAAGACGCCGAATATGGCGACTGCGCCGATCAGCACCGGCTTGCGGCCGACCAGATCGGCAAGCCAGCCGCCGGCGATGGCGCCGAAGACCAGGCCGATATTGGCGGCCGACAAGGCCTGACCGAGGACGGCTGGAGCGAGCCCGAGTTCCTTGCCCAAGGCCGGAGCGGCGACGCCCAGGGCCTGGATATCGTAGCCTTCGATAACCATTACGCCGAAGCACAGGGCGATCGTGAGGCGTGCGCCCGATGCGCTGCGCCCGCTCGCCGCGTCCACGATTCCCGTCATGGCTTTTCTCCCCGTAGTCGTCCGGACGTCTGTGGTCCGGTCGTATCCCTAACCTGCCCGTCTGCGCGCCAACACAAGGCGAAAGCGCTTAAAAGGTTATCCATCATATTGTTCCGGTTCTTCAAGGCACGTTATTGTGGTTCTCTGGGGGAGTCCCTGCCAATAGAAGGGAAGACCTGCGACAAGCATTCGCTTGTCTTTTGGCCGGGGATGCAATCATTATGCGTCATATCTTTGTCAGGCGCAGCGAGCGCAACGGGTCCTGCGAGCGCGGGGGCGATGGAGAGCGATGTTTCGGCCGAAGGTTCGCGGCGCACGGACCGCATGCCGGTTGCCCGCGCCGCCGAAGTCGGCCATGCGGGTGAAAGACGAGGCGACACGCAACCGGCCTGTCGGGTCGCGTGCAAGACCAGAGTTCAGTTTGGACAGGCGGATTCGTTCGCGGGTCCGGTGAGAAGGAGATGCCGTTGAGCAGCATGAAGACCGATGGCGGTTCCGAACGCCAGGAGCCGGAGGAGAGCGCCGGCGACGTCGTTTCCTTCAAGGTCGCCAATGGCGTCGCATGGGTATTTTTCAATCGCCCCGACAAGCGCAATGCGATGAGCCCGAAGGTCAACCGGCGTATGCTGGAGGTGCTCGACGAACTGGAGTTTCGCGAGGATGTCGGCGTGCTCGTGCTCGGAGGCGAAGGCAGCGCCTGGTCTGCCGGCATGGATCTCAAGGAATACTTCCGCGAAACGGAGAATCAGGGCCTGGGAGCCGTGCGCAAATCGCAGCGCGAGGCTTATAGCTGGTGGCGCCGGCTGCGCTGGTACCAGAAGCCGACCATCGCGATGGTGAACGGCTGGTGCTTCGGCGGAGGGTTCGCCCCGCTGTTTGCCTGCGACCTCGCCATTTGCGCGGACGAAGCGAAATTCGGCCTGTCAGAAATCAACTGGGGGATCCTGCCGGGCGGCGGGGCCACAAAGGTCGCAGTCGACCTGATGAGCTTGCGCGACGCGATGTATTATTCGCTGACCGGCGAGATGATGGACGGACAGACCGCGGCGAAGCTGCGACTCGTGAATGAGTCCGTACCGCTTGAGCGGCTCGAAGCGCGCGTAGTCGAACTCGCCGGCATTCTCCTCAAGAAGAACCCGATCATACTGAAGGCCGCCAAGGACGCGGTGCGGCGGGTCAAGGAGATGACCTACGACAACGCGGAGGACTATCTCGTGCGCGCCCAGGAGGCCGCAAACTTCCACGACGACACGGACGGCCGGAAGGAAGGCATCCGCCAGTTCATCGACGAGAAAAGCTATAAGCCCGGTCTTGCTGCTTATGACCGGTCCAAGGCGCCAGCGGTTGCCGAGAAACCGAAATCCGCATCGGCCAAGGCCCGGGCGAAAGTCTGAGCAGACGTTCGCCCGGGGAGAAAGCAGCCCGGCCTATATCGGATAGTGGCCGGGCTTGGTTTCGACGGTGATCCAGCGAAGCTCGGTGAACTGGTCGATGCCGGCCTTGCCGCCGAACCGGCCATAGCCGCTCGACTTCGTGCCGCCGAACGGCATCTGGGCTTCGTCATGGACGGTGGGTCCGTTGATGTGGGCGATCCCGGTCTGCAGCTTCTGGGCGATCGTGAGGCCCTTCACGATATCGCGCGTGAAGACCGAGGATGAGAGGCCATATTCGCTGTCGTTGGCCAGCTCGACCGCATGATCGGCATTGCGCGCGCGCACCATGGCAACCACCGGCCCGAAGGTTTCTTCCGAATAGATCCCCATCTGCGGCGTCACTTTATCCACCACGTTGGCCGACATCACGACGCCGGTCGGATCGCCCTTCACAAGATGGTCGGCGCCTTTGGCGACGGCATCCTTGATCAGGCGTTGCACGCGGTCGTTTGCGCTCTTGTCGACGACGGCGGCCAGCGGCTTGCCGTCCCTGGGAGCGCCGGCGACCAGTGTTTTCGCCTTGGCGGCGAACCGCTTGGCGAACTCGTCCGCCACGGCGTCGACCACGATGATCTTCTCGGTCGACATGCAGATCTGGCCCTGGTTCATGAAGGCGCCGAAGGCCGCGGCCTTCACCGCCTCGTCGAGATCGGCGTCCTCCAGAACGATCAGCGGCGCCTTGCCGCCGAGTTCGAGCAGCACCGGCTTCAAATGTTGGGCCGCGCGCAATGCGATCAGTTTTCCGACCCGGGTCGAGCCCGTGAAGTTGATGCGCCGGACGGCGGGATGATCGATCAGGGCATTCACGACATCGGCGGCGTCTTCCGGCGCGTTGGTGACGAGGCTCAGCGCCCCTTCCGGCAAGCCGGCAGCATGGAAGGCTTCAGCGATGAGCTCAAACGTGCGCGGGCACATTTCCGAGGCCTTGAGGACCACGGTGTTACCGCAGGCGAGCGGCATGGCGACGGCGCGGACGCCGAGAATCACGGGCGCATTCCAGGGCGCGATGCCGAGGCAGACCCCTACGGGCTGGCGGATCGACATGGCAAAGCAGCCCGGCTTGTCGGAGGGGATGGTTTCCCCGCCGATCTGGGTGGTCATCGCGGCGGCCTCGCGCAGGAGGCCTGTACCGAACATCACGTTGAAACGCGCCCAGCCCTCGTTGCAGCCGAGTTCTTCGATCATCGGCTGAACGAAAGCGTCGGCGCGCTTTGCAAGTTCGTCGCATGCCTTGTTGAGAACGGCGCGGCGAGCGTTGGGACCGAGTGCGGACCAGATGGGGAAAGCCGCGGCCGCCGCGTCGACAGCCTTAACTGCTTCCTCCGGGGTCAGTGCTTTCGTCTTGGTCGCGACATTTCCGGTTACAGGATCGCGGCGCTCGAAAAGTTTTGTTGACGAGCTTGCCATACTGTTTACTCCCCTGAATTCAGATGGATATTGTTCGACCATGCCCACCTAAGGCATTTGTGTCCCATCGTTATACGACATAACCGTCTTTCACCTCACTGTCGAGGCGTCGACGCTGGCGCCGGACTGCAGAAACGAGCCTCCAATGCCCGCTGGAAGAAAGTCGCCTCCCAAGAGCCGCAAGAGCCGCTCGCACGAACGGTTCGGAGGGCTAGCCGAACAGGTCCGCTTCGGGAAGGACTCGTCGCCCCTAGCGACGTCCGGCATTAGAGACAGCATCGGGTTCATGTTGCGCGTTGCCAGCGGCGTGGCGCAGACGCGCTTTGGCGCTCGGCTGGACAAGCTCGGGCTGCGCCAGAGTCTTTTTTCGGTGCTGCTGATCATCGATGAGGAGCCCGGCCTCAAGCAACAGGAAGTCGGCCAGACGCTGAGCATCCAGCAGCCCAACCTGGTCGCGCTGATCAACGAACTCGTCCAAAGAGGCTTGGTCGCCCGGTCGGTCAACTCGGAGGACCGTCGCTCCTATTCGCTCACGCTGACACCGGCGGGCCAGACATTGCTGCGCCAGGCCAATTCGGCTCACACCGAGAATGAACAGGCGCTGGCGAAGGCGCTCGGGTCTCTGTCCGTCAGCGAATTCCGTGCGGCGCTTGTGCGAATTCTCGGCATGGCGCCGCCCAAGGGCAAGTGACCGGGCCGACAGACGTTGCCCGGCGACTGAAAATGGTTATGCATCATCAGCGTCTGTACGCGACGGCTGGAGGCATGGGTGCGGGATGGCTGAATTGCTCCCCGGCGGATCTGATCCGATCGCTTTTCACGCACGTTTCCGCCCGGACGCGATTGCCTGCGTCGACCTTGCGTCGGGAGTTTCCTACACCTACCGCCGCCTGTCCGCCGACGCAGACGCCTGCGCCCGCGGTTTTGTTCAGCGGCTCGGGAACGCCCGCGGCGCGCGGATCGTCATAGTTTCCCGCAATAGCGCGCTGCTGGCGGTGATCACTCTCGCCTGCGACCGCGCCGGGGCGATCTTCGTGCCCCTCAACTGGCGGCTTACCGCAACCGAGCTCGCCGTCCTGCTGAAGGATTGCGAGCCCGCGCTCATTCTTCGCCAGGAGGAATTCGCCGCGACGGTTGAGGAGGCGGCGCAACTGGCGGGTTGCGTGGCGCACCGAATGCCTCCCGAAGAAGTGGCACATACGCCCGGGCCAGGCGAAACCAGCGAGGCCAGCGGACCAACACCTGCGGCTTTCGGGGAGCCGTCCATCCTGCTGTACACATCCGGAACGACCGGTCGGCCGAAAGGGGTGATCATAACGCACGAAAACACGTTGTTCTCGGCGCTCAATTTCATCGCCGTCGCAAAGGTGACGCCAGATTCCGTGCTGCTCTGCGATTCGCCGATGTTCCACACGGTCGGCCTCATCGCCATCACGCGGTCCGCGCTCTTCGAGGGCGCGTGCGTGCTCATCTCGGATCGCTTTGTGCCGTCAGTCACGCTTGCGCGGCTCAGCGATCCGACCTTGCGGATTACCCACTATTTCGTGGTGCCGCAGATGATCGAGGCGCTGCTGGCCGATCCTTCTTTCGCGACGGCGGACCTGAGCCGGATGACCGCGCTGTTCAGCGGCGGAGGGCCGCTGTCGCCACACCTGGTGCTGCAATGCAAGCGGCGTGGCGTGCTGCTCGTGAACGGGTTCGGTATGAGCGAGGTGGGCTCGGCGATGCACATGCCGTTCGATGGGGACTACATGGCGAAGAACGCGCATTCAGTCGGCTTCGCGGCGCCCTTCATCGAGTTCATGCTCGCGGACGAGGAAGGCCAGGCTGTGGCGCAGGGGGAAACCGGTGAGATCTGGGTGCGCGGCCCATCGGTGTCGCCCGGCTATTGGCGGCAGGAGGAAGCAACGCGCGCGAGCCGGTCCGGCGACTGGTTCCGCTCCGGCGATCTCGCGCGCCAGCAGGAGGATGGCAGCTATGTCATCGTTGATCGGCTGAAGGACATGTACATTTCGGGCGGCGAAAACGTCTATCCAGCTGAAGTCGAGGCGGTGCTGCGCCAGGCGCCGGGCGTCGCCGACGCCGCTGTTGTCGGGGTAGCGGATGAACGTTGGGGCGAGGTGGGGTGCGCCTTTGTTCAGGCTGCTCCAGGCGCGCCTGACGAACAGGCGATTCGAAGCCATTGCCAGGGTCGCCTCGCCCGTTTCAAGCAGCCCGCCTACATCCGTTTCATCGACGCCCTGCCCCGCACGGGCTCAGGCAAGGTGCGCAAGGACGTGCTGCGCAAGCAATTCCTGAAAACCTGACACCGCTTGGCCGCTGAATGTCCAAATCGTCCAACTCTGCGGCCTATCTGTCCATGGATTGTGACGGCTGGCAGAGCGAAGGTGCGTGGTTGGGGGGCCGCAACGGCGGCGCTGCGTTGGAAGACGCATCGGGCGCGCCGTCTGTCGTGCGGCCTCCTTCGACTGACAGCCGGGGCGCATGGTGTCGCCGTCGCACATGCTCCTTGTGGAGACATCCCATGCTCACCGTGGCGATGCAGCTGAGGCCTTCGGGCTGGACCATTGACGATCCAACGCCAACGCGGGTTACTCGCTGACGATGACCGCCTCCAACCTTCCCTCGCGAACCCGCATCGCCATCATCGGCGCCGGCCCTGCCGGGATGATGCTGGGGCATCTGCTGCGGCAGGAGGGCGTCGACTGCCTCGTGCTGGAGCGCCGCGATCGCGCCTATGTCGAGGGCCGCGTGCGCGCCGGGGTGATCGAGCAAACCACGGTTGAGATAATGCAGCGGGTCGGGCTAGCCGGCCGCCTCCTTCGAGAGGGACTGCCACATGGCGGGTTCTCGATCTCGTGGAATGGCGAGCTGATCCATATCGACGTCGCGGGGCTGACGGGAAAACACATCACGGTCTATGGGCAGCAGGAGATCATGCACGACCTGTTCGATGCAGCGCCGGCGCGCGGGCTCGATGTCGTGTTCGGCGCAGAGGATGTGACGCTGCACGACATTGAGGGGGACAGGCCTTTCGTGACCTGGAGGTCGGGCGGGGAGACGCGCCGGATCGATTGCGAGTTCATCGCGGGATGCGACGGGTTTCATGGCGTGAGCCGGGCCAGCATTCCATCGGGGCGTCTCGTTGACTACGAGAAGATCTATCCGTTCGGCTGGCTTGGCGTGCTGGCCGATGTTCCGCCCTGCGCGCCGGAAGTTGTCTATGCCAGCCATGAGCGCGGCTTCGCGCTGGCCAGCATGCGCTCGGCCACACGCAGCCGGTATTACGTGCAGGTTGGCGCCGAGGACAGGCTCGAGGATTGGCCCGACGATCGCTTCTGGAGCGAGCTTGCCATCCGGCTGGGCGAGACGATCGCGGCGGGCCTCGAGCGGGCGCCCGCGATTGAAACCGCTATGGCGCCTTTGCGATCCTATGTGTGCGAACCCATGCGGTTTGGGCGGCTGTTGCTGGCGGGGGATGCCGCGCACATCGTGCCGCCGACGGGCGCCAAGGGGCTGAACCTTGCCGCTTCGGATGCCCTGTTCCTGTCGGAAGCGCTGACCGATTATTGCCGGACCGGATCGATGGCCGGGGTGGACGGGTATTCCGGCAGGGCCCTGTCGCGGGTGTGGAAGGCCGAGCGGTTTTCCTGGTGGTTCACGCATCTGACCCACCGGTTTCCGACCGCCACGCCGATCGAACGCAAGCTGCAGATCGCCGAAATGGCCTATCTCTCCCGCTCCCGCGCGGCGCAAACGGCGCTGGCGGAGAACTATGCCGGACTGCCGCTATCGCCCTGACCTCTCGACCATCTGTGGCGATATAGTTATATGAAACAACCAATTTGGCCGGATAGGGGAATTGGGCGCGGAAATGGGCTAGAATGAAGGGCGCCGCTGTTGCTCGCGGAGGCGCCGGATAGGGAGAAAGAACACCCCATGCCCATCGTCGTGACGGACATCAGCCGCGTGAACGCGAAGATCGCCGAGGGTTTCGGCGCGATCGGCGTAGCGACAGTGCACGAGGCGCAGGGGCGCAAGGGCCTTCTCGCTTCGCACATGCGCCCGGTCTATCGGCCGGCTCACATTGCTGGCCCGGCTGTGACCTGTTCGGTGGCGCCAGGCGACAACTGGATGATTCACGTCGCCGTGGAGCAATGCCGGCCGGGCGATGTATTGGTGGTCGCACCGACCAGCCCCTGCGAGGACGGCTATTTCGGCGACCTTCTGGCCGGATCTCTGATGGCGCATGGCGTGATCGGCCTGGTGATCGACGCCGGCGTGCGCGATGCGGCGGAGCTGACCAAGATGCAGTTCCCGGTCTGGTCCAAGGCGATCTTCGCCCAGGGGACGGTCAAGGAGACAATCGGCGATGTGAACACGCCCGTCGTCTGCGCCGGGCAGCTTGTGAATGCGGGCGACCTGATCGTAGCCGATGACGATGGCGTCGTGGTCGTACGCAAGGGCGAGGCGGCGGATGTGCTCGCCAAGGCGCGCAAGCGTGAGGCCGATGAAGAGGAAAAGCGCGCCAAGCTCAATGCCGGCGTGCTTGGGCTCGATCTCTACAGGATGCGCGAACGCCTGGCCGAGAAGGGCCTCAAATACGTGAAGAGCCAGGACTAGATGCAGACAGCTATCCCATGCACGTTGATGCGCGGTGGAACGTCGAAGGGGCTCTATTTCCTCGAGCGCGACCTTCCCGCTGATGCGAAGGCGCGCGATGCCGTGCTGCTCGCCGCCATGGGTTCGCCGGACGTCCGCCAGATCGACGGCATGGGCGGGGCGCATCCGCTGACTTCAAAGGTTGCGGTGGTCTCGAAATCGGCGCGCGCGGATGCTGATGTGGACTACCTCTTCCTTCAGGTCGTGGTCGACAAAGCGGAGGTTTCCGACAGCCAGCCTTGCGGGAACCTGTTGGCGGGCGTTGGACAGTTTGCGATCGAGAAGGGGCTGATGAAGGCCGGATCGCCAACGACAAGTGTCCGCATTTACATGGTCAACACCAAGGCCATTGCCGTTGCGCGTATCCAGACGCCGAACGGCCAGGTGAACTACGAGGAAGGTGACGCGCGGATCGACGGCGTGCCCGGGACGGCTGCGCCGGTGATGACGGATTTCCTCGATGTTGCAGGATCGAACTGCGGCGCGCTGCTGCCGACGGGGAATGCGGTCGACGAACTCGAGGGCGTGAAGGTCACCTGCATCGACAACGGCATGCCCGTGGTGGTGGTGCGTGCGGCTGATCTCGGCAAGACGGGCTATGAGAGCCCGGCCGATCTCGAAGCCGACACGACACTCAAGAGACAAGTCGAGGCGATCCGCCTCGCTGCCGGACACGTCATGAATCTTGGCGACGTGACCAAGAAGACGGTTCCCAAGATGACGCTGATCGCACCACCTCGCGCCGGCGGCGCCATCTGCACACGCACCTTCATTCCACACCGCGTGCACGAGGCGATCGGCGTTCTCGGCGCAGTCAGCGTGGCAACGGCTTGCGTGCTCAAAGGATCCGTGGCCGAGGGCGTTGCGAAGATCGACGGGTTTTCGGGCACGGGTTCGGTGCAGCTCCAGGTAGAGCACCCAACGGGCTTCTTTACGGTCGATATGGAGGTGGACACCGGCCCCGACGGGCTGAACGTAAAACGCTCCGCCCTGCTCCGCACCGCGCGCAAGCTGATGGAAGGCCAGGTCTTCGTGCCGGCGCGCATCTGGAGGCGGGCATGAGCGTTGCGCGCATCGCGCTGATCGGCTTTGGCGAGGTCGGCCGCATTCTCGGCGAAGACCTTTCGGTAGAACATGTCGGGCTGTCGGCCTTCGATCTGAAATTCGTCGACCGCTCCAGCGGGCCGAGCGAGGCGGCGAGAGAGACCGGCGTCTGGGCAGCGCCGTCGGCGCGGGAAGCGATTGCTGGATGCGATCTGGTGATCTCGGCGGTGACGGCGGCGCAGACGCTGGCCGCGGCACAATCCGTAAGCGGCGGCCTTTCGGAGGACGCGATCTTTCTCGATCTCAATTCGGCTTCGCCCGGCGTGAAACGCCAGGCGGCTGGTGCGGTGGCCGCCGCGGGCGGACGCTATGTCGAAGCGGCAGTGATGAGCCCGGTTCCGCCCAAGCGCATCACCACGCCGATGCTGCTCGGTGGACCGCATGCGGAGGCGTTCCTGCCACTGGCCAAAGAGCTGGGGTTCGGCGGCGCGCGCTTTTTCTCTGCGGAGACGGGCAAGGCCTCGGCCGCCAAGATGTGCCGGTCGGTGATCGTGAAGGGGATGGAGGCGCTGCTTTCGGAATCGCTGCTGACGGCGCGTGCCTATGATGTCGAAGAGACGGTCCTGAAATCGCTCGATGACCTTTTCCCTGGTCCGGAGTGGCGGCAACTAGCGCGCTATATGATCGCCCGCACGCTGGAGCATGGGACGCGTCGCGCCGAGGAGATGCGTGAAGTCGCCCGGACAGTGAGCGAGGCAGGGCTCGATCCGCATATGTCGACGGCGGCGGCGGAGCGGCAGGACTGGGCGCCGCAATTCGCGAGCGCGCTGGATCAGGCGGAGCTGGACGGCATGCTCGATGCGATCCGCGACATGATGGACGCGAAGCGAAAAGGCGCAGCCGCATGATCATCGATTGCCACGGCCACTACACGACGGCGCCCGGATCGCACCAGAAGTTCCGCGATGCCCAGCTGAAGCACTTTGTCGATCCATCGGCGCCACCGCCCAAGCCGGCGCAGATTTCGGATGACGAGATCCGCGAGAGCATCGAGGAAAATCAGCTGAAGCTGATCAAGCAGCGCGGCGCGGACATGACCATCTTCTCGCCCCGTGCTTCGGCCATGGCGCATCATGAGGGCGACGAGAAAGTCAGCCGGGCCTGGACGCAGGCCTGCAACGACCTGATCCACCGCGTGACGACGCTCTATCCCGAGACCTTCATCGGCGTGTGCCAGCTGCCGCAGAGCCCGGGCGCGCCGATTGCCAACTCTGTCGCCGAACTGAAACGCTGCGTCACCGAACTCGGCATGGTGGGGTGCAACCTCAACCCCGATCCCTCGGGCGGGCACTGGACGTCGAAGCCGCTGACCGACAAATCCTGGTATCCGTTCTACCAAGCGATGGTGGAGCTGGACGTGCCGGCGATGGTGCACGTGTCGGGCACGTGCAACGAGAACTTCCACGCGACCGGCGCGCACTACATCAACGCCGATACGACCGCCTTCATGCAGTTCCTGCAGGGCGATCTGTTCAAAGATTTTCCGACGCTGAGATTCATCATTCCCCATGGCGGCGGGGCCGTGCCCTATCATTGGGGACGCTATCGCGGGCTGGCCGATATGCTGAAGAAGCCGGCGCTGTCGGGGCATGTGATGAAGAACGTGTTCTTCGACACCTGCGTCTATCACCAGCCCGGGATCGATCTCCTGTTCCGAGTGATCGACGTCGACAACATCCTGTTCGGCTCGGAGATGGTAGGCGCGGTGCGCGGCATCGATCCCGAGACCGGGCAGTATTTCGACGACACCAAGCGCTATGTCGACAAGCTGACCATTCCGGCCGCCGACAAGGCCAAGGTGTTCGAGGGCAATGCCCGCCGTGTCTATCCGAGGCTCGATGCGATCCTCAAGGCGAGAGGCTTGTGATGCCCTCTCAAGAGAAGATTGGCTTCGAGAAGACAAAAGGCTGGATCGATTGGCATTCCAATCCCAGCAAGCCGATCTTCAAGCCGCCGCCAGGAGCGGTGGATGCGCACTGCCACGTGTTTGGGCCCGGAGACGTTTTCCCCTATGCGCCGGAGCGGAAGTATACTCCGTGCGATGCATCCAAGGATCAGCTGTTCGCGTTACGGGATTTCCTCGGCTTCTCACGCAATGTGATCGTGCAGGCGACCTGCCATGGCGCGGACAATCGCGCGCTGGTGGATGCGCTGAACGCTTCGAAGGGCAAGGCCAGGGGCGTAGCGACGGTCAAACGGTCGGTGACGGATGCGGAGCTGAAGGCGCTGGATGCGGCGGGCGTCAGGGGCGTGCGGTTCAACTTCGTGAAGCGGCTGGTCGATGTGCTCGACAAGGGCGAGGTGGCAGAGATCGCGCAGCGCATCAGGCCCATGGGCTGGCATGTGGTGATCTATTTCGAGGCGCAGGAATTGCCCGAGCACTACGACTTCTTCGCCTCGCTGCCGACCGATGTTGTGGTCGACCATATGGGGCGGCCGGACGTGACCAGGCCGGTTGACGGGCCGGAGTTCGGCCTGTTTCTGAAGCTGATGCGCGAGCATCCCAATTTCTGGTCCAAGGTCTCGTGCCCGGAGCGTCTCTCGAAGACGGGGCCGGACGCGTATGAGGACGTGATCCCGTTCGCAAAGCGCGTCGTCGAGCTCTTTCCGGACCGCGTGCTCTGGGGCACGGACTGGCCGCATCCGAACATGACCACACACGCGCCGGATGATGGCAAGCTGGTGGATTTCATTCCCAAGATGGCGGCAACGAACGAGCTGCAGCGCAAGCTTCTAGTCGACAACCCGATGCGGCTCTACTGGCCCGAAGAAACACAGCGGAGGCAAGCCTGATGGCGCTTGAGAAACCCTATGGCGATGTGCCCGGCACGACCGTTTTCGATGCGGAGATGGCGCGCAAGGGCTATCACCTCAACCAGTTCTGCATGTCGCTGATGAAGGAGGAGAACCGCAAGCGGTTCCTCGCCGACCAGCGCGCCTATCTCGACGAATGGCCGATGAGCGAGGAGCAGAAGCTGGCCGTGCTGGCGCGCGACTACAACCGCATGATCGCGGCGGGAGGGAACATCTATTTCCTCTCCAAGATGTTCGCCACAGACGGCAAGAGCTTCCAGTTCGCCGCCGGATCCATGACCGGAATGACGCAGGAAGAATACGCGGAGATGATGCTCAAGGGTGGTCGCTCCATCGAGGGCAATCGCTACAAGGGAGAAAAGCCGAATGGCTAGGATTACCGCCGGCGCGACCATGTCGCATGTGCCGGTCGTCGGGCGCGCGATCGACACCGACCAGACGGGGACGGACTATTGGAAGCCCGCTTTCGCCGGCTTCGAGTTCTCGAAGCAGTGGATCAAGGACAACCTGCCGGATGTGATCTTCCTGGTCTACAACGACCATGCGACCGCGTTCGACATGAAGATCATTCCGACGTTCGGCATCGGTTGCGGCGAGGAGTTTCCGCCGGCCGACGAAGGCTACGGGCCGCGGCCGGTGCCCACCGTGAAGGGCGCGCCGGACCTTGCCTGGCATATCGCCCAGTCGGTGATCGAGGACGAGTTCGACCTGACCATCATCAACGAGATGAAGGTGGACCACGGGCTTACCGTGCCGCTGTCGCTGATGTTCGGGAAACCGACGGAATGGCCGTGCCGGGTGATCCCCTTCCCGGTCAACGTGGTGCTGTACCCGCCGCCGTCGGGCAAGCGCTGCTACGCGCTGGGCAAGGCGATCCGCAAGGCGGTCGAGAAATTCGACGAGGACCTCAACGTGCACATCTGGGGCACGGGCGGCATGAGCCACCAGCTGCAAGGACCGCGCGCCGGTCTGATCAACCGCGAGTGGGACAAGAGCTTCCTCGACCGGCTGACCAGCGATCCCGATGCGCTCGCGCGGATTCCGCACATCGAATACGTGCGCGAGGCCGGTTCGGAAGGCATTGAGATGGTGATGTGGCTGATCATGCGCGGGGCGCTGGGCGATAAGGTCGAGGAGGTCCATCGCCACTATCACGTGCCGGCGTCGAACACCGCGCTGGGGCACATCATCCTGGAGACCCGCTGATGAAGGTCGTGCTCGCCGGCGCCGGGGCTTTCGGCCTCAAGCATCTCGACGCCATCAAGGTGATCGGGGGGATCGAGGTGGCGTCGGTTGTCGGCCGGCTGATCGAGCCGACGAAAGAAGCGGCGGCTAAGTATGGCGTCAAGCACGCGACAACCGAGCTGGCGGAGGCGCTCGCCCAGCCCGGCGTGGACGCCGTGATCCTCGCGACGCCGACCCAGATGCATGCCGCCCAGGCGATCCAGTGCATGAAGGCCGGCAAGCATGTGCAGGTCGAGATTCCGCTCGCGGATTCGTGGGCTGACTCGCAAACCGTGATGGACATGCAGAAGAAGACCGGCCTCGTCTGCATGGTCGGCCACACGCGGCGGTTCAATCCTTCGCACCAGTATGTGCACCGGAAGATTACGGCGGGCGAAATCAACGTGCAGCAGATGGACGTGCAGACCTATTTCTTCCGCCGCAAGAACATGAATGCGCTGGGCCAGCCGCGTTCGTGGACTGACCATCTGCTGTGGCACCATGCGGCGCACACGGTGGACCTGTTCGCCTATCAGGCGCGCAGCCCGGTCGTGATCGCCAACGCGGTGGAAGGCCCGCATCATCCGGAGCTGGGCATCGCGATGGACATGTCGATACAGCTCAAGGCGGCCAGTGGCGCCGTCTGCACGCTGTCGCTGTCGTTCAACAATGAAGGACCGCTGGGGACGTTCTTCCGCTATATCTGCGACAACGGGACGTGGATCGCGCGCTATGACGACCTGGTGAATGGCAAGGACGAGAAGGTGGACGTCTCGAAGGTCGACGTCTCTATGAACGGGATCGAACTGCAGGATCGCGAATTCTTTGCAGCCATCAAGGAAGGGCGCGAGCCCAACGCCTCGGTCGCGCAGGTGCTGCCCTGCTACAAGGTGCTCCACGATCTCGACCAGCAGCTGGCCAAAGCACGCCGATAGGGGCCATGGCGATCCATACGCGCAAGCTGGGTCCGTTCGATGTCGAGTGCATCGGTCTCGGCTGCATGAACCTCAGCCACGCCTATGCCAGCCCGCCGCCGATCGAGGACGCGCGACGACTGCTGCTCGAGGCCTTCGAACTGGGTGTTCGCCATTTCGATACGGCGGCGCTCTACGGCTTCGGCAAGAACGAGGAGTTGGTGGGATCGACGCTGAAGCCTTATCGCGGCGAAATCCTGCTCGCGTCGAAATGCGGGATGACCGGCGTCGACGGCAAGCGCGTGATCGACGGCCGGCCGGAGACGATCCAACGCACTTGCGAGGAGGCGCTGAATCGGCTGGAGACCGATGTGATCGATCTCTATTACCTGCACCGTTGGGACAGGAAGGTTCCGATCGAGGAGTCGGTTGGGGCGCTGAAGCGCCTGATCGAGGCGGGCAAGATCCGCGCGATCGGGCTATCCGAAGTGTCAGCCAACACACTGCGTAAGGCGGCGCGCGTGCATCCGATCGCCGCGGTCCAGACCGAATACTCGCTGTGGACGCGCAATCCCGAGATCGCCGTGCTGGAGGCCTGTGACGAACTGGGGACGGCATTCGTCGCCTTCTCTCCCTTGGCGCGCGGCTTCCTCGGTGGGTCGGTGCGCGATCCTGCAGAGTTCCAGGACAAGGATATCCGTAAGGGCATGCCGCGCTTCCAGGCGCCGCACTTCGCGAAGAATCTGGAGCGGTTGGAAGCCTTCGAAGCGCTGGCGGATGAGGCGGCCGGCGTTCCGCCATCGATCCTGGCGCTGAACTGGGTGCTGGGCCGCGGCCGCCATGTCCATGTTATTCCTGGAACGACGCGGCTGGAGCATCTGCGCCAGAATATCGAAGCGGATGCGTTCGACTTCCCGCCGGAAATCCTTCGCGGCGCCGGACTGATCTTCAACCAGAAGTCGGTGAGCGGGCCGCGCTATGCCGCGACGGTGCAGGCCGAGATCGATACCGAGGAATTCTGACGGATCTTCTTCAGCCCGCGTGCTGCTGGACCCAATTGTACGAAGCGCCGAGGGCCCCGAAAGTGAAGAAGTGCACGCCTTCGATGCCGAGCGCGGGATTGGCCTCCTGCGCGAGGGCGACATCGACGAGCAGCTTTTCCGGCGTCTCGCCGCCGAGCATGTTCCTGGCCAGGCCCTGACGCTCTTTCAGCGCGCGGAGCGATGGGCCGACGCCGCAGATCAGCGCGTACTTCACCAGCTTGGCGTATTCCGTCGGACCGGCGACGCCGACGCGGAACGGCGGGGTTATTCCCCCGGCCCGCAGTTTTTCGGTATGCGAGATGATTGGCTTCGACTCGAACCCGAACTGGCTGACCAGCGTGACGCTCATCCCCTGCTCGCGCAGCGTCTGGATTTTCGCTGCACGCGCCGCTTCGATAACGCTTTCGTCGATGCGCGGATGCGTTTCGGGATAAGCCGCGATAAAGGCGTGCGTGAAGCCATGCTTGGCGAAGAGCCCGGTCTGGATCAGCTGCAGGCTGGCGTCGTATTCACCCAGCGGCTTGTCGCGATCGCCGCCGAGAATGAGAGCGCGGTGCACGCCTGCCTCTCCGGCCAGACGCGCGAGCACGCTGTCCAGCTCGGCCCTCGAGGCAAGGTTGCGCGCAACAATGTGAGGCACGGGTTCTAGCCCCGCCTTGCGCAGGCGAGACGCCGTCGCGATCAGCCGCTCGTGCGGATCCTTGGGCAGGGAAGCGACGAACACTTCCATGCCTTTGGCCAAGGACATCTCGGCGAACTTCAGCGAGTCCTCGTCGCGCGTCGTCACCTCGGCCGAAAACCGGCGGAGCAGGTTTGCGAGAGCCAGGGTGGCCGGCCGTTCGGTCGCCGTAGTCGTCATATCTCTGGCTCGTTCTGTTGCAGCGTGGACGTCAAGATCGCTTAAAGTTCAGCTTTCCCTGTCCGCCAGCCCTCGGCGTAGGTTTCGCGTGCGACGGCCGAATAGGGCACGGAGCTGACGATCGCGCGCACCTCGATCTGCTTGTGGCGTTCGACGGTCGACTTCTTGGTGCCGCCGCTCTCTTCACCCCAAAGAACCTTGACCTCGGTCCCGATCTCGATGTTCGGGTCGATTGTCGCGAGTGACAGCGCCGAGCGCTCGTTTGCGCTGTAGCCGGTGAACATCGAGACGCCGACCGTCTTGCCGCCGAGCTTCACCGCGTCGTAGTTCGACGAGGCATAGTTCGCGAGCGGAAGATCGAAGTACTTGTAGTTCTCGTTCCCGGTGAAATAGGACGCGAAGATCTTCGCCATGTCCTCGCCGTTCCAGGCCAGCGTCACCTTTGTGCGGTGGGGCTTGCCAGCGATCTTCTCGAGGGCTTCGCGGCCGATGAAGTCGTGGTCGAACTTCACGAACGGGCCGTAGCCGAGTTCGTACGGCGTCAGATAGTAGTCCTCGATCTTGTTAGAAACGAAGCTGCCGCCGATCGAGCCGGTGGCTTCGTAGCCATTGGCCGGCAGCCATTCGCGATACGTCTTCATCTTTTCACCGGTGTAGACCGCCGGCAGGGGCGACGGGATCCAGCCGGATTCCAGCGTGTTGGTGGCATAGGTGCGCGAGCCGATAAGCGTCAGGCCGAGGTCCTTGCCGCCTTCCATGATCTTGGCGCGCATATCGAGGTATTCTTCGTAGGGTCCCCAGATCTCCAGGCCTGGCGCGCCGGCCATGCCATGGCGCAGCGCACGCACTTTCTTGCCGGCGATGTTGACGTGGCCCATGTGGAAGAACTTGATGTCCGGGAACGGGCCGCCATTCAGCTTCTCGATCACCTTCTGGGCGTCCGGCCCCTGGATCTGGAAGCGGTAGTGCTTGCGCGTCACCGGCTTGCCCATCGGCATCGATGGCGAGCGATCGTCCTTCAGGACCTCCACATCGTAACCGCCGGTCTCGGCATGGAACATGATCCAGTTCGCCGACGGGGCGCGGCCGACAAAGACGAGTTCGTTCTGCGCAAGATGGAAGAGAATGCCGTCGCCGATCACATGCCCATCGTGGGAGCACGGCACGAACTGCTTGGCCCGTTCGACCGGGAAATTCTTGAACGTGTTGATGGCAAGATCGGACACCAGCTTGACCGCGTCCGGGCCCTTGATGAAGAGATCGACCATGTGGTGGGTCTGGTCGAACAACACGGCCTTGTCGCGCCAGGCGCGCTGCTCGTCCCGCCAGTTGGAATATTCCGTGGGCACGACGGGATAGACATAGGCCCCGATCTGCGAATTGCGCAGCATGTTCACCGGGCTCCCGGCGGACTTGAGGACCTCCTCAAGGTTCTTGGCGCTCATGTTGGCGGCATCCTCATCCAGCAATGACTGGCCGGCCCGAAGGCCATTGGCGAAGATAGTTATTAGACATATTGAATGGAAAAGAGCAACACGCTAGGGATCGCGTGGTCGCGGCGCCGGCCCGCCCCGAACCACGAATCTTGCTACATGAGCCTAATCCGGAGCGGGGAGTTCGATGAGTAAAGCCGCAGAGAACGCCTACATTCTCAGCCTGTCCTGCCCTGACCGTCCCGGCATTGTTGCCCGGGTGACCGGTTTCCTGTTCGGCAGCAGCGGCAACATTCTGGAGGCCCAGCAGTTCGACGACACTGAAACAGACCGCTTCTTCATGCGTGTGGTGTTCGCGCTTGCCGATGACGCGCAAGCCATCGAGCAGCTGCGGGAGGGGTTTGCCGCACTCGCGAACGAATACGGAATGGCCTGGCGGCTGCGCAGCCGGGGCGAGAAGCGGCGCGTGCTTCTTATGGTTTCGAAGCTCGATCACTGTCTGGGGGACCTGCTCTACCGGGTCCGCATCGGCGAACTCAACATGACGCCGGCCGGCATCATCTCCAACCATCCGCGCGAGGCGCTGAACGTCAGCCTGATTGGCGCCATTCCCTACCACCATCTTCCGGTGACGCCGGCCACGAAGGCCGCACAGGAAGACCAGATAAGAAACGTCTTCAGGGAAAGCGGCGCAGAGTTCGTCGTGCTTGCGCGCTACATGCAGATCCTCTCCACCGACCTCGCCCGGGAGCTGCATGGCCGGTGCATCAACATCCATCACAGCTTCCTTCCCGCGTTCAAGGGCGCGCAACCCTACCACCAGGCGCATAGCCGGGGCGTGAAGCTGATCGGCGCCACGGCGCACTATGTCACCGCCGATCTCGACGAGGGCCCAATCATCGCGCAGGACGTTGAGGCGGTGAGTCATACGGACACGCCCGACAGCCTCGTTCGCAAGGGGCGCGATATCGAGCGGCGGGTGCTCGCGCGGGCGGTTCGCTACCACATCGAAGACCGCGTGCTTATCAACGGCTCGAAGACGGTCGTCTTCCTCGATTGACCGTCTCAGGACGCCGGGGTCCAGTTGCCGTGCAGCCCCATGCGCAGGCGAAGCGGCAGTTTCGCGACCGCGATCGGCCCCTCATCGACGTGCTGGGCGTCGAACACCAGCAAGTCGCTGCGGCGCTCATCCAGCCGGTTGCAGACCAGGGTGAGATAACCCTCCCCTTCCGCAGCCCGGTCCGACTTCGGGATGAAGCAGGTCTCTTGCAACGAGGAGGTAGGACCGCAATACCAGCTTTGGGTCTTCCCGGTCGCATGATCGATATGGACGAGCGTGTTTATCAGAAGCCCGGCGGCGCTGCGTCCGCCCGGCATGTCGAACGGTTTGGTTTCGTCCATCCCCGCCAGATAGCCGTGGCGATATTCGGTCATCGCGTAACGTTCGTCGATCCGCGGGAATTCGCCCGAGAGTTCGGTAAGGCGCTCCGCCGACCTGAAGCTTTCGCCCTTGGAGCCCATGTCGACGCTCCAGCGTGTGAGGCGTGACTGGGTCTGCATGGGGTTGAACGGCTTGCCGTGAACGTCCGGGAAGAACGGGAACATGTTGTTCTCGGCGACGGGCGTGTCGAAATAGATCCTGGTCCCGTCATTGAACGCATTCATGACATGGGAGGCGAAGCAGTTGGGCGCCTTGAACCAGCGCATGTCCTTGGCCTCGCCGTCGCGCGGCAGCACGCCGAGATGGATTTCACGCGTGGTGTCGAAGCCGAAATGCGGCATGCCTTTTTCGAGGCGGTCCCACGAGCTGACGATTGGTACGACATGGAAGATGGCGTAGTCGCGAGTGACGCCGAAGTCGTGCATCATGCAGTAGTAGGGAACCTCGAACCACACTTCGCGCTTCACCCGGCCGTCCGGCCCGATGACGTAGTAGACCATGTCGCGCGTCAGCAGGCCCTTGGCGGCGTAGGCGAAGGCGATCATGTCGCCCGTCTCGGGATCGATCTTGGGGTGCGCCGTGAAGGTCGGGCTCGTCAGTGTGCCGCCGAAGTCTTCATAGCCGAACGTCTCGAGCGTTTCGGGGTCCATCGCGACCGGAGGGCTGTCTTCCTTGAGGGCGAGCAGCTTGCCCGCATAGGTCAGGACGTTGGTGTTGGCGGTGCCGCGATAGCGGCCCTTCACGCTGGGATCGTCGGTCAGCGGATTGCGATAAGCGCCGAAGAGGGCGTGGCCCGCTTCGTTCTCCAGCTTCCACTTGTCGGTGTGGACCCAGCGATGCTTGAAGTCGACGCGCCCGTTGCGGAAGCTGAACATCGATATCTGGCCGTCGCCGTTGAAGGCGATGTCGTCGCCCAGGCGCGGCGGAAACTGCGGGTCCGGCTGCACACGGTAAAACGCGCCATTGATCCCTGTAGGGATGTCGCCTTCGACCTCCAGGTCGGCGATGTCCGCTTCGAAACGTTCCGGCCGATTGTTTCCCGTGAAGCTCGGCGTGTTCGGAAACTTGGTCATGTCAGCCTCCTTGGCTTGCCCGATCCTGTGTTCAGCTTGTTCCCGGCGCCTCGTACATCGACTGGCGCAGCGTGCGCGAGGCGAGCAGGAAAGCAGCACAAGCCAGGAAACTTGCGCAGACGGCGATGGTCAGCGCCTGCTGGACGCCGGTTGCAGACGCAGCCGAGCAGGCCTGAACGATGTCGGGTGCGGCGCCTTTAGGTGGCAGGCCGCTCGGGCATTGCTGTGCGAAGTCGCCAGCAAATGCGCGCGAAGCCAGGATGTCGCTGATGAAGCCGACAAAGGGCGGGGCCAACACCGATCCGAAGAACGTGTTGAGCATGGTGAACACGGCGGCGCCCGTCGCTCGCATGCGCGGCTCCAGCATGTTCTGGATCATGCCTGAGGTTGGACCATAGAACAGCATCAGCATCGCGCCGGCGAGTACGAGCAATGTCGAAGCGATGGCGATGCTCGGCGTCGTCAGCGCGAACCAGTAGACGAAAGGGGCCAGCGCGAGCCCGAAAGAAGCAACCCAGGCCGGCCAGCGCGCATCGCCCCGGTTGGCGAGCCAATCGGCGCCGAAGGATCCGACCAGCAGCGCGATGGCCAGTGAGCCGGCCGAGATCGGTCCGTAGAACGTGCTGGCCTGGCGAACGTCCATGTCGTGTACGCGCTGCAGGAATATCGGCATGTAGGTCGACATCGACGTCGAGGCGAAGCCCACCATGCCGCCGCCCAGGATCACGAAAAGAAGCGCCTTCTTGCGTCCCGCCTCGCGCAGGAACGCGGCGAAGTTCGGCGGAGGCGTCGTTGGCTTGGGCGTGCCGTCGACCAGGCCGCGATCGGGTTCCCGCAGAAGCACCACGACGAGCAAGGCGACGAAAATTCCGGGAATGCCCATGGCGAAGAAGGCTGCCTGCCAGCCCCATTCAGCCGCCACCCAGCCGCCGACGAGCGAACCGGTGAGCAGGCCGGCGGGCGTGCCAAGCATGATGAGCGACACGCTCGAGGCTCGCCTTTGCCTCGGGAATTTGTCCCCCACGAGCGAATTGGTCGGCGCCGTGAAGCCTGCTTCGCCGATGCCGACGCCGAAACGCGCCAGCATCAGGGTGAAAAATCCGGTCGCGAGCCCGCAAGCCACCGTCATCAGCGACCAGATGGCCGTGCAGGCCGCGACAATCCGCACCCGCGATTTGTATTCCGCCAGCCGGCCCAGCGGGATGCCGGCTATTGCGTAGAGTGCGCCAAAGGCGGGTCCGGACAACAGGCCCCACTGGAAGTCGGTCAGCTGGAACTCGCTCTTGAGGGTCTGTCCCAGCACGGCGAACACGGAGCGGTCGCCGAAGTTGAACAGGCAGACCAGGAACATCACCGCAATAAACGTCCCGCGATAACTCGTTGTCAGCAGCCGCGTCTGCGCCGCGGGTCGCGCCGCCGCCAGGCTAGGATCGGGGAGTTGAGTCATGATGATCCCTCCCCTAACGCACGATGTAGTAGCGGAAGATGGAATGGTCAGGATCGGTGCGACGTTCGCCGGCGCCGACGATGCACACGCGGTTCAGCCAGTCATGCGATCCCCTGGGCGCCCTGAAGTATGGCGTGCAGCGGAAATACCGCGGCTGGGGATGACCTTGATCGTTCAGCTCGGCGCCCTTGTCCGGAGCGGGGACGAGATAGCCCTTGTTCATGATGTAGATCAGCGTGTCGTCGTCCGCCTGCAGCAGGTAGTGAGCGTTGAGCTCCACCACTCCATCGGTGCGAACGTTGGCGTAGTCAGCGCCGGAGTGCGGCACGACCTGGCCCCTGAGACGCGGCCCCTCGATGCGACCGCCGACCGGCGGCGTGTAGCCCTGATAGCCGGCGCCAGGCAGCGGGCCGATCTTGGTCCGGTCGGCGCCGAAGAAAACAGTAACATCGAAAACATGCTCGAGTTCGGCATTCAGGAATCGGTTCATGCGGCGCCCCCCGGTTGGACTAAAGGCGCAAGCAGGTGCGAGTCGAAGCGACCTCCCGCATGGATGATGTGGACGCCGCGGTTGCGCGTCGCTTCGTGGCGCGCGAACGGCAAACGGGGAAGGCCCTCCTTGTAGACATCCGAGCCCTGAACGACGACGCGCAGCGTCTCCCCTGCCCGGAACAGCGTCGAGGAAGGCCAGATCTCGATTTCAACCGGAACTGGTTCGCCGGCTTGCAGCAGCTCCTCGCGGTCGTGCGGATGAACCGGTTGTTCCGGCCGTGATCGCTTGGGATCGAGCGCGCGATGGCTTGCCCGCAGCCAGCCCAGGGCGACGGGACCGTTCTCGAAGAAGGCATAGAAGACGAAGCCAACAGGTTCACCCTTGGCGTCGAGTTTCTGGAGCGCCACGAACAAGTCCATGTCGTCCGCACCTTCCGCCTCGACCCAGAGTTTCAGGCTGGCATGGCCGGTCAGTTCTCTGTCCGAATTGAAGCGATGATCGAATATGGCGCGGCCTTCCAGGGCGTCGTAGCGGATTGAGTCAGGCTCAACGACAGGGTTGCGTCCGAGCGTGCCAGAGGCGTTGAGCCAGAGCGGCACGAACTGTGTGCGCGCGAGCGGCCATTCGTTTTCGGGTCTGACGGTCGACCGCCCGGCAGCTTCGCGTACTTCGAGGCGCACTTTCGGCCAGGCGCCGAGCGAGGTCTTCTTGCCCCTCAGGAAATGGTCGAAGAAGACGACGCGTTTCTCCTGGCTCTCGGGCAGGTAGTAGTGCGCCCACTTCTTCTGGCCGTGCACTTCCAGCCATTTTTGCTGACTGCTCATGCGCTTGTAAGCTTCCAGCGTGCCGCGCGTGTGCAGACCCTGGTCTGACCAGCTCGCCACCACGAAGGCCGGCGTCTCGATCGCTTCGAGATCGACTTCCTTTGACCGCCAGTAGGCGTCATGCAGCGGATGCGCCTGGACATTGGCCCAGGTGTTCTCGGTGCGGTTCAGCGAGTACTGGATGCTGTCGGAGGCGCGTGGGCAGAAGCCCGTCTCGGGAATCCCGCCATGGCCGGCGAATTCGCGATACCAGTCCGAGAAGCCTTCCCATGGATTGATCGCCGCCAGCGCCGGTGGCCGCCTGGAAGCGGCGAGATACTGGATCGCCGCGAGATACGACACGCCGGTCATACCCACCTTGCCGTTCGACCACGCCTGGTCGGCGAGCCAGGCGATCACATCGCAGCAGTCCTCACCCTCGATCTGGCCATTGTGATGAAAGTCACCCTCCGACAGCCACGCGCCGCGCGGATCGACGACCGCAACCGCATAGCCGAGCGCGCCCCAGGCGACCGGATCGGGGCCTTCAAACGGTGTTAGGGGCGAGAGCCAGGCCGGGTCGACGCCGGAGGCTGGCCAGAAAACCTGGTTCGAGCGCGCATGCTTGCCGTACGGGCTCCACGACAGCAGCACCGGAAGATCGGCTTCGCCTCGTTCCCCCTCGGGACGGTAAAGATCAATCAGCACATGCACGCCGTCGCGCAGGCGGACTGCGACATTGCGCTCGATCAGGAGGCCCTGCTCGTGAAGACGGGCATAGTCGCGCGGCGGCAGCAGCGGCTTGTTGGGAGCGCTCGCCGGATCGACACCAGGCCGCATGATCAGCTGGATCTCTGCTCGCCCCGCCATGCTAGAGCACCACGAAATAGTGGATGCGGTTCGAGGTCGGCAGCTTTTCCGCAACGCCCACGAAAACATGCTGGGACAACCATTCGTGCGGCCCGGCGGGCGCGTCGAACTTGGGCGATACGCGCATGTAGTAGTCGCCGTGCTCGACATGCTCCCGGCGCCTCATTTTTTCGGAAATCTCGGGCGTGCGGCCCCAGCGATAACCGCGATTCTGCAGGTATATGACCGCGCCGTCGTCTGCCTCGAGCAGATAGCGCGCATCGAAGTCGATCACGCCGTTAGGCCGCTGCAAGGCGTAGTCGCCTCCTGACATCGGGATGACACGGCCATTCAGTCGCGGCCCTTCTATCACGCCAGCGGCGGCGAGTACCGCGCCGCGCATGTCTCCCATCGCCGTCGGCGAGACCCAGCGGACAGGCACGAGGTCGATTGCAATCGAGAACGCGTATTCGAGCGACGGGAAAAAGGGATGGCCGGCAGTCATCGAGGAACACTCACTCCCTGACAGGCCGTCTGACGCGGCGTTCGTTATGTGTGATAACTCAGCGGGCCAGCTTATGGAAGTCGGAGACGAGCCGCTTGATTCTTTCTTGCGCAGGTGATGAGCAACGCGGACTTGCCGGAGTGAGGCGCCATGACCGCACGACAATCCGCACAATCCGCCCGCGGATCTGGAGAACGCAGTATCGCGCTTCTCAAGCTTATCGCCGAACTCGGCGACTTTTCGCTAACCGAGATCGCCGAGCGAGCGGACCTTCCAGTCAGCAGCGTGCATCGCCTGATGCAGCCCCTGATTTCTGCCGGTCTGGTTGAGCGCGCAGGCAGGCAGCGCTATCGGCCCGGCGGCGAGTTTCTCCGCCTCGCCCGGATCCTGCTCCGAAACATGGATGTCGGCCGGCTCTCTCGGCCATTCCTGCGGGAATTGTGGGATGAATGGCAGGAAACGACCGTGCTGTGCCTCTATCGGGCGCAAGCGCACAAAGGCCTGATCGTCGAGACTATGCCAGCGCCGCATCCGCTGCGCATCGTGCTGGAGCCGATGTCGGAAATCCCGCTGCCCTGGGGTTCGCTGGGCCGGGCCATACTAGCCCATCTTTCCGCCCAGGAGCAGAAGCATGCCCTTCGGGCAAGCCCCGTTGTAGGCCCCTTCAGCGGAGCGCGACTGCCTTCGAAACGTGAGTTGGAGCGCGATCTGGCGCAAGTCCGCGCACAGGGTGCAGCTGTCCATCGCAACGACCGCGTTGACCTGGCGGGTGTCGCTGCTCCCGTACTGAGAGCGGATGGAACTGTCGTCGGGTCAGTCGGGATAATCCTTCCGGCGCGCCGATTCCAGTTGCGGAAGGCGACCGCCATGATGAAGGCCGTGCGTGAAGCGGCGACCCAGATCGGCAAACTCGCCACGGGCGCGGGCTGACGTCAGCGGCATCTATACTTTCCATTTTGCGGGATCGGTTTTCCGTCGGATGGAAATTGTTATTTGACATATGGAATACCAGACTTAGGCTGTCACGCAAAGGCGAACCCGGAAACCGGGTGGCGGAGAACACGCCATATCGCCTACGGGAGGCGTGCATGATTTCGACACTTGGGGCGGTCCGCTCCAATCGGCTGCGGATGCGGGGAACTACATCATTTGCGGCGTTGGCCGCTAGCGCCTGGCTTTGCGGCGGAACAGCTCTGGCCCAAACACCGGCAGCGGAGCCGGCGCAGACGGCTCCGAGCGAGCAGACCGCACCCGAGGGCGCGCGCGATGTCATCGTCGTGACTGCCCAGTTTCGCGAGCAGAACATTCAGGACACGCCCCTCGCGATCTCCGCGTTCAACACCGAGATGATCGAGGACCGCAGTATCACGGCGCTGTCCGGCATCTCGGCCGTTGCGCCCAACGTGAACTTCGCCGAACCGGCTTCGACCTTTGGACCGGCGACGGCGGCCTTCATCCGGGGCGTCGGCGCGTACGACACAAACCTGGCGTTCGAGCCTGGCGTCGGCGTCTACATCGATGATGTCTACTTCTCGACGTTGCACGGATCGATGCTCGATCTGCTCGATCTCGAGCGAGTGGAAGTCCTGCGCGGACCGCAGGGAACGCTGGCCGGCCAGAACTCGATCGGCGGCGCCCTCAAGCTCTACACGAAGAAACCCGGCGAGGGCGGCAAGGGTTATGTCCAGGCGACTTACGGCGACTTCGATCGCACCGAAATCCGCGCCGCAACCGACATCACCCTCATAGACGACCAGCTCTGGGCGCGCATTTCGGGCACAGGCGTCAGCCGCGACGGCTATGTCACGCGCTATGACTACCGCTGCACCCATCCGACCTCGACCGTCCCGTCCACGATTATCGGGCCGAGCTGCAAGCTGGGCACCGAAGGCGGCCGGTCCTATGTCGGCGCACGCGCAGCGCTGCGCTGGAAACCGAGCGATGTGTTCGAATTGAACATCGCCGCCGATTACACCGATGACGAAAGCGAAGCGGCGCCCTCAACCCTCCTCTATGTTGGGACCCTCTTGCCTACCAACGTTGCGGTTGACGGCCTCGGGACGGTGGCGCCCGGCGTCGCCGGCGCCTACTCCATTGGCGGCGTGCCGCTGGGAACTCCTACCGGTTCAGCGTTCGTCAGCTATTCGCCTTTCGGCTCGCAATGGGCGGACGATACGTTCAGCACCAGCCCCTACATCAGCTATGAGAACTACCAGATCACGGCGCCGTTGGACGGCACCTCGCCTTATGCCGGGCCCGACACCAGCCAAGTCGACGCCTGGGGTGTTAACGTCAACGCCGACTACCAGATCAGCGACAATTTCAGTGTGACATCGATCACGGCCTACCGCGCGTTCGAGAGCAACTACAGCACGGCGGAAGGCTCTCCAGCCAACGTCACGCTGCAGACCAACCGCATTTATCACTGGCAAGTCAGCGAGGAGCTGAGGCTGAATGGCAGCCTCGGGGACGTCTTCGATTTCACCGTGGGCGGCTACTATTTCGATTCGCGCAGCGATTATGACGCCCGAATCTATCTGCCCTCGCCGCCCGCCGGTCTCGACTTCATCGAGGACGATATCGTTCCCTCGGAGACACGAGCGCTGTTCGCAACAGGGGACTGGGCGATCATCGAGCCGCTGCATCTGGTCGGCGGCGTCCGCTACACGGAGATCGAGAAAAGCTTCACCTACGGCCGCCGCGGCATCCCGGGCAGCACCGTGACCTGCCTTACGAATTGCAACAGCGGCGTCCCGGGTCAAACCTTTCCGACCGGCGGCGCCGCTCCCGCAGCCGTCCGCTCGCTCAACAACGTGACGCGGACGTATTCGGATGACCAGATGGACTACCGGCTGGCCCTCCAATACCGCTGGACGCCGGACCTGATGACCTATGTGCAGTATGCGACGGGCTTCAAGGCAGGTGGCGTAAATCCGCGGCCCTTCTTCCTCTCGCAGGCGCAGAACTTCGGGCCTGAGACGCTGAACGCCTACGAAGTCGGCCTCAAGAGCGATTTCTTCGACAACATGCTGAGACTCAACGCCTCGGCCTTCGTCAACAAGTACGAGGACATTCTGGTGACGGTGGGCCCTTGCCCTGTCGCCGGAATCCCCAACGGTCCCGCTCCCACGCCGGTCGAGACCAACCCCTGCGCTCTGCCGATCAATGCGGGCGATGCAGACGTTACGGGCGCCGAACTTGAGGCAACCTTCCGTCCGACCGACGCCCTGACGATTGATGCGACGGTCGGCTATCTCAATTTCGAGTACCAGACGCTCAGTCCGCTGGCCGTGGCGTCCTTCGTCACGCTCAACATGGTCGGCCCCTACGTTCAGGAGCTGCAGTACAGCATCGGCGCGCAATATGAGTTCGACCTGGGCGAGCACGGCACGCTGACCCCGCGCATCGACTTCAGCCATCAGGACCCGTTCTTCGTGACCGCGGTCAATAGGCCGCCCTTTAACCAGGTGCCAGAGCGAGACCTTGTGAACGCGCGTCTAACCTACAAGACCGGCGACCAAGACTGGCAGGCCGCGCTGGAGGTCACCAACCTTACCGACGAACTCTACTATGTCGGCATCTTCGACAACCGCGGTTCGACCAAGACGATCTCGGGCCGTCCGGGCCGTCCGCGCGAATGGGCTATAACGGTGAGGCGCAACTTCTAGCCTCGCCGGCCCCCCAGGCGGCGGCTCTCCCCCGCCGCCTGGGCTCCCGATCTGCGTCTACGAAATGAGACCGTCTTCCGTCATCCGAAGCTTGGCGAAGCCTCGCTCACCGATCATCATGGCGGTCGCCGACGACGCCGCTGTTCCGGCTCGCCGGGGAGACTCGAACATGTCGCCGGATAGCGCCACCGTCGCCTCCTTGCATCGCTACATGGATGCGTTCAACCAAGGCGATTACGGCGCACTGACCGATTTCTATTGTGAAGACGTGCTTCTGGTGAACGCCGGGGGCACGAAGCTCGAGGGTCGCAAGGCGATCGTCGATTTTTACAGACAAGTCACCTCCAAAACGCGCCGCACGATCAGCATCCTGCAGGCTTTCGCGAGCGGGGATCGGCTAGCGGCGGAACTGGAATCGGAATTCCTGGCGCTGGAAGATTATCCCGAGTTCGCCTCAGGCCCGATGCGCAAGGGCGACCGGCTCTATATAAATACCTTCGCGATCTACGAACTGCGCGATGGCCGCTATGCGCGCATTCGCTCGGCGCCGTTCAAGCGCGAATGGCGGCGCGTGGGAGAGAGCGCATGAACGGCCCACATACGCTGATCTCCCGTGGGTCGCCGCCAGCGGCCGGGGCGCTGACCGCCGCGGAGTTAAGCGCACTCATCGACGACAGGCCGCAGGATGGCGCCTTCCGGGTCCATCGCACAGTCTTTAGCGATCCACGGGTCTTCGATCTCGAGATGAAGCACATCTTCGAAAGTGGATGGGTGTTCCTCGGCCTCGCGTCGCAACTGCCCAGGCCACACGACTACCTGACCACGACCGTCGGGCGTCAACCTGTCGTAGTGATGCGCGACAGTGAAGGACGCCTCAACGCGTTTCTCAACAGCTGCCGCCATAAGGGGGCGATCATCTGCCCGCTGACGAGCGGAAACCGCAAGCTGCATGTCTGCTCATATCACGGCTGGTCGTATGATAGCGCCGGCCGCAACCGGGCGATCAAAGGCCGGGCGGAGGGCGCTTATGGCCAGGCCTTCGAGACCGAAAGCCACGACCTCGCCTCCCTGCCGCGGTTCGGAGAGTATCGCGGCCTGCTGTTCGGCAGCCTCAGCGCCGATGTTCCATCGCTGGAGGATTATCTCGGCGACGCGCGTAAGCTGATCGACCTTGCGGTCGACCAGAGTAACGAAGGGCTGGAGCTTGTGCCCGGCTATGTGACCTTCACCTTCAACGGCAACTGGAAGCTGCAGCTGGAGAACTGCTCCGACGCCTACCATTTCACCTCGACCCACCCCTCCTATCTCCGCGTGCTCGACCGGCGCGCAGCGAGTCAGGGTTCGGGAGGGGCGATCCGCTCGGTCTGGGACAATGACCGGCCGTTCGAGTCCGGCGCGAGGGGCGCCACCAACGGCACGTTCAGCTTCGCCAACGGCCATGTGCTCAACTGGTCCATCTCACAGCCATCGGATGCGCATCCGCTGTTCGAGCGTATCGAGGAACTGACCCGGCGCTTCGGAGAAGCACGCTGCAACTGGATGTTCGGGACGCGCAATTTGACGCTGTTCCCCAACGTGCAGCTGGCCGAGAATGCCTCCTCGCAGCTGCGCATCATCCGGCCACTGGCGCCGGACAAGACGGAGATGCTGACCTATTGCATGGCGCCGATCGGCGAGAGCGCGGAAGCGCGCCGGCGCCGAATCCGCCAGTATGAGGACTTCTTCAATCCGAGCGGCATGGCGACGCCTGATGACGCCGTGCTCTATGAGGATTGCCAGGCGGGGCACCAGACGCCGATCGCCGAATGGCTGCAGGGCTATTCCCGCGGCGCCGGAGCTGCGAGCGCCGCGCCCAATCCATTGACGGAGGGGCTCGGGATCGCGCCGCAAAGCTCGGTGCTTGGAGGACCCGACCTGTGCGACGAGAGCGTCTTCCACACCTACTACCGTTCGTGGCGCGACCGCCTGACGCGCGGCATCGAGCGTTCCGGCACTGGAGCAGCGCAGTGAGCGGCCTGACGCATCAGGACGCGGAGCGCCTGCTCTACCTGGAGGCGCATCTGCTGGATGAGCGCCGCTGGGACGAGTGGCTGGACCTCTATACCGAAGACGCGGTTTTCTGGACGCCGGCCTGGCGCAACGAGGACGAGCCGACCGCATCTCCCGACACGGAATTGTCGCTGATCTACTATGAAGGCCGCTCCAACCTGGCTGACCGCGTCTGGCGGCTGCGCTCGGGCCTGTCGGTAGCTTCGACGCCGATCCAGCGCACCGCCCATGCCATCTCCAATGTGCTCGTTGAGGCCGCGACGGACCAGGCTGCCAAGGTCAAATCGTCGTGGGCCACGCACGTCTTCAATCCGCGCAGGAAAGCGCAGCACGTCTTCTTCGGCCGCTATGAGCACGACCTGAGGCGTGAAGGGGATCGCTGGCGCGTCGCGCGCAAGAAGATCCTGCTGCTCAACGACTACATCCCCACCGTCGTCGACTTCTACATGCTCTGAGGACAAGCCAAGGCACCATGATTGATACCGCCCAGATCGCAGCCCTCGAACGCAAGGTCGCAGAACTGTCGCATCAGCTCGCGCTGCTGGAAGACGCTGCGGCGATCCGGAAGCTGCATCATCTCTATGGCTATTTCATCGACAAATGTCTCTACGAGGAGACGGTCGATCTGTTCGCCGACGACGGCGTCGTGCGTTTCTTCGGCGGCATCTGGAAAGGCAAGGAGAGTGTTCGCCGCCTCTATGTCGGCCGCTTCCGCAAGAACTTCACCGGCGACCATAACGGCCCGGTCGATGGTTTCCTGCTCGACCACATGCAGATGCAGGATGTCATCGATGTCGCGCATGACCGGCGGACGGCAAAGGCGCGCGTCCGCGTCTTCATGGCGGCCGGACGCCATGCCGATCATGGCGGCCCCCGCCAGTGGTGGGAGGGCGGACTCTACGAAAACGAATATGTCCGCGAGGACGGCGTCTGGAAGATCAGCGTGCTCAACTACCATCCGCAATGGCACGCCGACTATGAAACCGGCTGGGCTCACACGCGGCCGAGCTACTTGCCCTTCTTCGAGAAGACGGTCGCCGACGGCGAGCCGACGGGGCCAGATGAAATCGACAAAAGCGTCTGGCTTTGGCCGCAGCACGACGTGCTGCCCTTCCACAACGTGCATCCCGTGACCGGCAAGCCGATCGCGCCGCAGAAACGCCCCCGATAGCGAGGATCAATCGATGCAGGCCTATCCCAAACTCGCGCTGATGATTGACGGCGAACGCGTCGCGGCAGGCGGGCGGCGCATCCATGCCGTCCTCAATCCCGCGACCGGCGCGATCCTGGGCGAGCTGCCGCTGGCCAACGCCGGCGATCTCGATCGTGCGCTCGACACCGCTCGGCGTGGCTTCGAGCGTTGGCGGAAGACGCCGGCGGATACACGCGCCGCCGTTCTGCGCGGCGCTGCGGCTCTGCTGCTGCAACGTGCGGACGAGATCGCCCGCGTCGCGACGATGGAACAAGGCAAGACGCTCGCCGAAACGCAGCTTGAAGTGAAGATCGCAGCTTCACTGTTCGACTTCTATGCGGGTGAATGCCGCCGCACCTATGGCCGCGTGCTGGTGCGGCCGGAAGGCGCGCGCTCGATCGTGGTCAAGGAGCCAGTGGGGCCCGTCGCGGCCTTCGCGCCGTGGAATTTCCCCATCGGCAATCCGGCACGCAAGCTGGGTGCGCCGGTTGCGGCAGGCTGTTCGGTGATCCTGAAGCCGGCGGAGGAAGCGCCGGCCTCGGCGCTGGCCGTTCTGCAGGCGCTGCTCGATGCGGGCCTGCCTAGCGATGTCGCCCAGGTCGTGTTTGGCGTCCCGGACGAGGTCTCGCGGCATCTCCTCGCCAGCCCGATCATCCGCAAGCTGTCCTTCACCGGATCGATCCCCGTGGGCAAGCATCTGCTGAAGCTGGCCGCCGACACGGTAAAGCGCTCGACCATGGAGCTTGGCGGTCACGCGCCGGTGCTGGTGTTCGACGATGCCGATCTCGACAAGGCGCTGGACCTTCTCGTTCACTCGAAGTTTCGCAACGCGGGCCAAGTCTGCGTCTCGCCCACCCGCTTCTACGTGCAGGACGAGATCCACGACCGCTTCGTCTCCGGCTTCGTCGAGCGCATGGGCCGCGTAAAGGTCGGCGACGGGTTGAAGGACGGGATCACAATGGGGCCGACGGCGAACCCGCGCCGGCCTGCCGCTATCGAGGCGATGGTGACGGACGCGGTCAGGCTCGGGGCGCGCGTGGCGGCCGGCGGAGAGCGGCTCGACCGGCCCGGCTTCTTCTATGCGCCGACCATGCTCGCCGATGTCGACCCTGCCGCCCGCATCATGAACGAGGAGCCGTTCGGTCCGGTCGGCGTGGTCGCACGCTTCTCGACTTTCGATGAAGCGATTGCGATGGCCAACCGCCTGCCCTATGGGCTCGCCGCCTATGCTTTCACACGCGACGCCGAGCGTGTGATGCGCGTCGGGTCGGCCATCGAGAGCGGCATGGTCGCCATCAACACGACGATGATCGGCAGCGCCGACTCGCCGTTCGGCGGGGTCAAGGAAAGCGGCTTCGGCAGCGAGGACGGCCCCGAAGGCGTCGAGGCCTGCATGGTCACCAAAGCAATACATCAAGGGAGCTGAGCATGCCCGAACTCAAGACCGGCGGAGCCCAAGGCTATCTGCGGATCGCAACGGAGGAGGCGTTCGCGCCACCGGAGCTGATGCAGGCTTACCGCAAGCTTCTCGCTACAGGTTCGGACGATCCGGGCTTCCAGAGCCTTTGGGGTTTTTATCTCGGCAGCAAATCGCCGCGTGCGGTCGCCATCATTGAACGCCTGCAGGACATGGGCGCGCGCCGGCTCGCCGACATGGACGAGCGTGGCATTGACCGGCAGATTGTCGCCGTGACGGCGCCGGGCGTGCAGATCTTCGATCGCGATACGGCTGTCGCGATGACCACGCTTTCCAACGATCAGCTCGCCGAGCACTGCCGCAAGCATCCGACACGCTACACAGGCATGGTCGCCGTGGCGCCGCAGGATCCCGCTCACGCCGCGAAGGAGATCGAGCGCGGCGCCAAGCTGGGGTTCAAGGCGATCATCATCAACTCGCACACGCATGGCGAATATCTCGACGATCCGAAATTCTGGCCGATCTTCGAGGCGGCCGACGCCTATCACCTGCCGGTCTACATCCACCCCAACACGCCGCCCAAGGCGATGATCACGCCGATGCTGGAGTCAGGACTGGACGGCGCCATTTTCGGCTTCGGGGTCGAGACCGGCATGCACGCGATGCGGTTGATCGTCATGGGCGTGTTCGACCGCTTCCCGCACCTCAAGATTATCCTTGGGCATATGGGTGAGGCGCTGCCCTTCTGGTCCTATCGTCTCGACTTCATGCACAGCGCCACGGTCCGCTCGCAGCGCTATGACTTCATGAAGCCGTTGAAGAAGAAGCCGAGCGAATATCTGCGCGACAATTTCTACATCACCAATTCGGGCGTCGCCTGGGAGCCGGCCATCAAGTTTACGCAGGCGACGATCGGCGTCGACAACGTGCTCTACGCCATGGACTATCCCTATCAGGAGACGCCCGAGGAGGTGGTCGCGCTCGACGCCATGGCCATGGACCTCGCGACCAAGCGCAAATTTTTCCAGACCAACGCCGAGATTGTCTTCAATCTCTGAGTGTTGGCGCGTTGAGCTTCCATTTGTGCCGCGTCTGGGGTCTGCTAGGATGGTTATGATCCATCATTAACTGCCGGGTCTTGAGGTCTGTGGATGAAGGACTGGCTGGATCGTCGCGAGGTCGTGAGGCTGGCCGGGGCGGCTGGTCTTGCCGCCGGTCTGACGGGTCTGGCCGGGTGCGCCGGCGGGCCTGAAGTGGACGGCTTCAAGCTTCCCCCGGGCAAGACGGCAGGCGAGTTCGAGGCGACCGAGCTTGCGCCTGGGGTCAAGCTGATCTCCGGAGCGGGTTCCAATGTTCTGGCTGTGGCCGGGCCTGAAGGCGCGGTGATGATCGATGGCGGTCTTGTCCAGCATGCTTCTGGTCTGATCCAGCGAGTGCAGGCCGAGACTGGATCGCGGAAGGTGGCCCGGCTGATCAACACTCACTGGCATCCCGAGGCGACCGGGGCCAACGACCTCTTGGGCGCCAAGGGCACGCCCATCCTCGCCCATGAGAACACCCGGCTGTGGATGGGAACCGAGATCACCTCGGGCTGGCAGGACAAGGTCTATCCGCCGCGTCAGGCGAAGGCCCGGCCGACCGAGACATTTTACACCACTAGGGACATCGCCCTCGGCGCAGAGATCCTCCAGTGCGGCTACCTCCTGCAGGCCCACACCGATGGCGACATCTATGTTCGTCTCGCCAAAGCCAACGTCATCGCCGCCGGCGGCGTCCTCTCCGGCAACAGCTGGCCCATCATCGACTGGCAGACCGGTGGGTGGATCGGCGCCGCCGCCAGTCGCAGCGGGCCGACGTTCAACAATGTCGAGGTGCCCACCTATGGTGGCATGGTCGGCGCCCTGCAGACGCTGGCGAGCCTGGCGGACGACAATACTCGCATCGTTCCGGCTGACGGGCCGGTGCTGACCAAGGCGGACGTCGAGACGCAGATCGTCATGTACGCCGCCATCGCCGCCAGACTGCGCGACATGATGAACAAGGGGCTGGGCACCGACGAAGTACTCGCAGCGGCGGCGACCAGGGAATTTGACGCCAGGATGGGCGACCCCGAACTTTTCCTGACGCTCGCCTTCGAGAGCCTGTGGGGACATGTGACACCCGATGCGTGAGCCGCTTGTCATTTCCCTCTCCGTCCTTGCGCTTGTGGCGACGGGTGCGCTGTGGGGCGCCTCTGCGCAGGACAAAGGCCCGGTAGTTGCGGCCCCGTTCGAGCGATTGGCTGAAGGATCCGAGCACTGGAAGCTGCTGCAGGGAAACTGCATCGCCTGCCACAACACCGCCTTCAAATCCGGCGGCATCGCCTTCGATGCGCTGAAGCCGGAGACGGTAGGCGAGAACGCCGAGGTCTGGGAGAAAGCCGTACGCAAACTCCGCGGCCGGATGATGCCGCCGCCCGGGGCCCCGCGTCCGGACGAGGCCAAGACAGAAGCCTTCATCGGCTGGCTCGAAGCCTATCTCGATCATGCTTCAACCAAGCATCCCGATCCGGGCCTGGTCGCGCTCCACCGCTTGAACCGCAAGGAATACGCCAACGCGGTGCGCGATCTCCTCGCGCTCGACATCGATCCTGCAGCGCTCCTCCCCCAGGACGATGTCTCCGACGGCTTCGACAATGTCGCCGACGTCCTCCAGGTCTCTCCTTCCTTCCTCGACCAGTACATATCGGCAGCGCGATCCGTTTCGATCCAGGCTGTGGGCGAAGCGGCGCCGCGGCCGTCGAGCGCTTCCTATTCGGCCGCGCCCGATCAGGACGGCAAGCAGACCGGGCATGTCGAAGGCCTGCCGCTGGGCACGCGCGGCGGCGTTATCGCAACGCACTATTTCCCCGCTGATGGCGAGTACGAGCTCAACATCGCCGACATGGCGCTGGGCATCTATTTCCTGGGCATGGAGTTCGAGCACAAGCTGCTGGTCGTCCTCGACGGCAAGACGGTGTTCTCGACCACCATCGGCGGCGATGAGGACATGAAAGCGATTGACCAGAAGCAATCGCCTGCTGTCGACGCCATCAATGGCCGCCTCAAGAAGATTCGTTTCAAGGCGACTGCCGGCCCGCACAAGATCGGCGTCACTTTCCTTGCCCGCACTTTCGCTGAATCCGAGGGACGCATTCAGCCGCTGAGCCCCGGCGGCGGCGTTGACCGCCTGCCGCGAGTCAATTTCTTCGAAGTGCGCGGACCGTTCAATCCAACGGGCCTTGCCGAGACGCCGAGCCGCAGGAAGATCTTCACTTGCCGCCCTGCGACCAAGGCGGAGGAAGCGCCCTGCGCCGACAAGATCATCTCCACGATCGCGCATCGCGCCTATCGCGGTCCGGTCCCGAACTCCGAAATGGCTGAGCTGCGCCGCTTCTTCGAGGCGGGCCAGAAGCGTGCAGGGTTCGAGGAGGGTATCCGCAGCGCGCTCACCCGCATCCTCGCCAGCCCCAGCTTCCTCTATCGGGCCGAGCGCGATCCGGCCGGTATTGCCCCCGGCAAGATCTACCCGGTCAGCGATCTCGACCTCGCCTCGCGGCTTTCCTTCTTCCTCTGGAGCAGCGTTCCTGACGATGAATTGCTTGCCCTCGCAGAAGCGAAGCGCCTGCGTGAGCCCGGCGTGCTGGAAGCGCAGGTCAAGCGTATGCTGGCGGACAAGCGCGCGGACTCCCTGGCCGCCAACTTCGCCTTCCAGTGGCTGCACGTCGCCAAGCTCAACGACGTCATCCCGGACGCCAACCTCTTCCCTGCAGTCGCCAAGCATCGCGACACAGTCGGGTTCGACGGCGATGTGCGCGCCGACTTCAAGGAGGAGCTGCGTCTCTTCATCGGCGGCGTCTTCGACGAAGACCGCAGCGTGCTCGATCTCCTGACCGCGCGGGACACTTATCTCAACGAGCGGCTGGCGCTGCACTATGGAGTCAAGGACGTCAAAGGCGATCGTTTCCGCCGCGTGGAGCTTGTCCAGTCGGCGCGCTGGGGCCTTCTTGGCAAGGGCGCCATCCTGATGGGGACGTCCTATCCCAACCGCACGGCGCCGGTGCTGCGCGGGGCATGGATCCTCGAGAACATTGTCGGCACGCCGCCGGCCCCGCCTCCGCCCGGCGTCGAGGCTCTCAAGGAAAATATCGAAGGCCAGACGCCCAAGACGGTGCGCGAGCGCATGGTCGCCCACCGCGCCAATCCGAGCTGCAATTCCTGCCATGGCGTGATGGACCCGCTGGGCCTCGCGCTGGAGAATTTTGACGCCACCGGCGCCTGGCGCGCCAGGGATCGGTTCGCGGGTACGGCCATCGACGCCTCGGGCCAACTTCCGGACGGCCGCAAGATCAACGGGCCGGACGATCTGCGCGCGGCGCTGCTGGCCAAGCCCGACCAGTTCGTCCAGACCTTCACCGAAAAGCTGATGACCTTCGCCCTCGGCCGGAGGATCGAGCATCACGACATGCCGGCCGTGCGCACTATCGTGCGCGATGCGGGCAAGGATGATTACCGGTTCTCGGCGATCGTTCTGAACATCGTCGAGAGCGATCTGTTTCAGAAGCGGATGGCGAGCGAGGCGAAGGCGGCGAAGACCGGCCCGTGAGTTGAGGGCGGCGAGCTGAGGAAGTTGGGAAGGAGACGGCGGATGTATATCACCCGGAAACATCTCTCGCGGCGGATGATGCTGCGTGGCGCGGGCGCGGCGGTAGCCCTTCCTCTTCTCGATGCGATGATCCCGGCGCAGACGGCACTGGCGAAAACGGCGGCGGCGCCCAAGCCGAAACTTGCCTTCGTCTACTTCCCGCATGGCGCGATCATGAACCGCTGGACGCCGGCGGCGGAAGGCAAGGCGTTCGACCTGCCGCAGATTCTCGCTCCGCTGAAGGCCCACAAGGACCACCTCACCATCGTCTCGGGCCTGCGCAACAAGGCGGCCGAGAGCCCGGCGCCACATGCGATAACCGCCGGCACTTGGCTCGGCTGCGTCGCGCCGAAGGGCGACCGTTCGGGCGAGCATGGCGTCAGCGCCGACCAGTTCGCGGCGCAAAGGATGGGCCAGGAGACGCCCTTCCCTTCGCTGGAACTTGCGACCGAGACGGGCACGGTGTGCGATCCGGCCTTCGGATGTGGCTACGGCCATACCGTCTCCTTCCGCACGCCCAGCCAGCCGCAGCCGATGGAGTTCAATCCCCGGAAAGTGTTCTTCCGGCTGTTTGGCCAAGGTGATACGGCGGCGGACCGGGCGCGGATCGTGCGTGAGACGGATTCGATCCTCGATTCGATTTCCGCCAGCGCCGCCGACCTCAAGCTCGACCTCGGCAGAAGCGACAAGGCGATGGTCGACGACTATCTGGAGTCCGTCCGCGAGATCGAGCGGCGGGTCCAGAAGCTGATGTCGCAGGACACTTCGTCGCTCGACGTGCCAAATGCGCCGGTCGGCGTGCCCAGCGATTTCGGCGAGCACCTGACGCTGATGTTCGACTTCATGGCCTTGGCCTTCCAGGCCAACCTCACCCGCGTCGCCACTTTCATGATGGCGCGCGAGGTTTCGATGAGGAGCTATCCCAACCTCAGCGTTGCGGACGCCTTCCACCCGCTCTCGCACCACCAGAACGATCCGGTCAAGCTCGACCGGCTGGCGAAAGTGCAGACCTATCACACCGAAATGTTCGCCAAGTTCGCCGACAAGCTCGCGGCCACCAAGGATGGCGATGGGACGCTGCTCGACCATTCGATCATCCTCTACGGGTCGAACATGTCGAACTCGGACCGTCATGACCACGATCCGCTGCCGTCCGCCATACTCGGCCGCGGCTATGGCAAGATCAGAGGCGGCCAGCATGTGCGCTACAAGCCTGACACGCCGCTCGCCAACCTGCTGGTCACCCTGCTCGACCGGGCGCAGATCCCGGTGAAGGGCATCGGCGATTCGACCGGCGACCTGTCGGAGATCTGATCGATGCGCGCTTCGCTCGTCGCAATCGCCTTGCTGCTTGCCGGCGCCGGATCGGCTCTGGCCGATACTCCGCTGACGGATGCGGCGCGCGACGGCGACAGAGCTGCGGCGCTGGCGCTGATCCAGACGGGCGCCGACGTCAATGCGCGCGATGGCGAGGGCGCAACTGCCCTCATCTGGGCCGCGCACAATGAGGATGCTGATCTCGCGGCGCGGCTGATCGCGGCCGGTGCAAACGTACGGCTCGCCAACGATTATGGCGCGACCGCGATGGCCGAAGCGGCGGCGAGCGGGAATGCAGCGATCATCGGCCAGTTGCTGAAGGCCGGGGCGGATATCGAATCCGCCAACCGCGAAGGCCAGACCGCGCTGATGGCTGTCGCGCGGACCGGCAAGGTGGAGGCGGCGAGGCTGCTGCTGGACAAGGGCGCGAAGGTCAACGCTGTCGAGCAATGGGGCGGGCAGACGGCGCTGATGTGGGCGGCGGCGCAGGGCCAGCCGGAGATGATCGCGCTGCTGATCTCGCGCGGCGCCGATGTCAACGCCCGGGGCGCGGTTCGCGACTGGCAGCGGCGCATCACCGCCGAGCCGCGGCCCAAGGACATGTATCGCGGCGGCCTCACACCGTTGCTTTACGCTGCGCGCGAGGGCTGCGTCGCGTGCGCGCGGGAGCTGGTGAAGGGCGGCGCCAGGATCGATCTTGCCGATCCGGATGGCGTGACGCCGTTGGTGATGGCGTTGCTCTCGATGCATTTCGAGTTTGCGCAATACCTGATCGCGGTGGGCGCCGATGTCGACAAGTGGGACCTCTATGGCCGCTCGCCGCTCTACGCTGCGATCGACATGAACACGTTGCCCGAGGGCGGGCGGCCGGACGTGCCGTCGGAGGATGCGATCACCGGGCTCGACGTGGCGCGCCAGCTTCTCAAGGCGGGGGCCAATCCCAATCTGCAGCTCAAGCTGCGCCCGCCCTATCGCAACGTGATCTATGACCGCGGCGGCGACAATGTTCTCTCGACCGGGGCGACCTCGCTGCTGCACGCCGCCAAGGTGGGCGATGCGAAAGCTGTCGCCCTGCTGATCGAGTATAAGGCGTTGCTCGACCTGCCGACTTCGACCGGGGTGACGCCGGTGATGGCGGCGGCCGGGATGGGCCATGGCGCGAACCCGACGCGCGGCCGGTTCAAGACCGATGAGGATGGCGCGGCGTGCATGCGTCTCCTGCTCGCGGCCGGCGCGGATCCCGACCTTCGCAATACGCAGGGCCAGAGCGCGCTGCATGTTGCGGCCCAGCGCGGCGCCAATCCGGTGGTCGCGGTGCTGGCCGAGTTCGGCGCCGATCTCGAGGCCAGGGATGCGAGCGGCAAGGCGCCGCTCGACTACGCGTCTGGCAATCTGCCCGCCGGGCGCAGCGGCCCGCCGCCGGCGCATGCCGAGACGGTCGCGCTGCTCAAGTCGCTGATTGCGGCGAAGCAGGCGCCGACGCCTTAGGTCGCGAGACGGGCGCCTTCCTAGCCATTTTCCTCGTATGTGCTGGGAGTCCTGCTGTTGCTGCTACTGCTGCCGTGGTTCTTCTGCCAGGCGAGCGTCGCGACATCGAGGTCGTCCTTCGCCTCGCGCCGCTCCTGCCATGTCGCACAGGCGGCGTCCTCCTTGTCCCGCTTGTGGAAGACGCGCTCGGAGAGGTCGAGCCAGTCGCGTGTGAAGCGCAGCGCCCGGCCAGCCTCGACCAGCAGGCCCTGGCGCATCAGGTCCGACGCCAGGAATAGTGCGCAGCTTTCCGGGTTCTCGATCTGCCCGCCCGGCGCCCAGGGCGGCGTCTTCACCCGGACCTCGCGGTCGGCCCAGCCGGGACAGTCATCCTCTTCCGCCTGCAGCCGCCGGAGGCGCTTAACCGCCTCGGCGACGGACGGCGTGGGTTTTGGCGGATGGGGCGAGGCCCAGTCTGGCTCAGCAGAGTCTGGCTCAGCAGAGCCTGGCTCAACATGGTCTGGCCCGGCCTGATCCGGTTGGGGCCCGGCCGGATCGGGCGCCTGATCCGTCGGCCCGGAGCTCTTGAATTCGAGCGCGGGCGAGACCAGGCGGACATGACCTGGTTGAAGCGGGCGGGCGCCTGCCGGGCGAATCTCGTGCGCGCGCTGGACAGTGAGCCTTGATTTCAGCGCCTCGGCGCGGGCGTGCGCCTGTTCGGCGGCGATGTCCTTGTCGCGCCAGCCGCCCTCGAACGCCCAGCGCGCCAGCGTGTGCATCGGCACACCGAGCCGGCGCGAGATGTCGGGCCGGCTAGAGCCCGCGCGAGCCTGGCGCTCGGCTTCCTCCCTCAGGATTATTCGTTCGTCGTCGGTCCACCGTTGGATCATGTCTGTCTCCCTTTCCGGAGGGAGATAGGGATGCGACAGGACTAGGAAAATATTCCTATCAGAAATTTAAGGTGGTGTGCGGTGCGGCAGCTGCGCATCCGCGCGCCTTTGGCGCGCGGCCCCCTTCGTCAGCGGCGCAAGAGCGCCGCTGCCACCTCCCCCGGCTTCGCCGGTAGAGGACATCGTGAGTGCCGCGGGAAGTCCTCCACCGCCGAAGGCGGGCGGAGGACTTCGTGGCAGCGCCGTCTACTGCGGCTTGGCGCCGGGCGGAGCGGTGGCGGGCGCCGCGGGGGGCGGTGCGTCTTCGGGGCCGGTGCGTCCGCGTGCGAGGGCGGGATTGCGCTGTGCCGTCTGGGCCTGGGCGATGAGATAGGCGCGGATGTCTTCGGCGCCGGTTTCGCCCAGGACTTCCTTGAACGATCTCATACCGTTGTCGGAAAGCGTCCCATCCAGCACGACCGCCTTGAAGAAGCCAGCGTCCTTCAGTCCCGCGCTGCGGCGAAGGTCGGGGAAATTGCCGCCGTTGCGTGCATCGATGCCGTGACAGCCGGCGCAGGTTCGCGAATAGGCCGCCTCGCCCAGCGCGACGGTTTCGGGCTTGGGCGCTTCCTTCGGAGGATCGAAGGGCGGCGGCGCCAAGGCCGGCTGCGCCTCCGGCAGTGTTGCGGTGGCGCCCAGCTTGAAGACCAGCAGGCGGGAATGGTTCGACGAGTAATAGTTGCTCTGGTTGTTGCCCGCCGTAACCGCGACGTATTGCTCGCCGTCGAGTTCGAACGAGGCGGGACCGGCGACGATGCCGGTCTGCACCGGCATCGACCACAGCTTCTCGCCGTCGGTTGCACGATAGGCGGCGAATTCCTGGTTCTTGGAGTTGCCCTGGAAGACGAGGCCGCCGGCGGTCGCCAGCGTTCCGCCGCCGCGGCCGCGGTTGCCGAACGGCACGCGCCAGACTTCCTTCTGGGCCACCGGATCCCAGGCGATCAGCATGCCGTCGCTCTTCGGCGGCGCCGGCGGAGGCCCGGCAGCGGCGCCAGCGGCAGGCGGAAGTCCGATGCGGCCGCCGGCGAATCCGACGCCGGTGTTGGTGCCGACGGGCGAGTATTCGAATTTGGCGACAGCGGAATACGTCATGCTGGCGTCCATCGCCGGAATGTAGACCAGGCCGGTCTGCGGACTGTAGGACCAGGGGTGCCAGCTATGCGCCCCGCCGGCGTGCGGCGCGACCGTGGCGGGCTTGCCTGTCACCTCGAAGCGCGCCTCCGGGTTCTCGATCGGGCGGCCGGTCGCCTTGTCGATGCCGGTCGCCCACGTGACGTCGATGATCGGCGTGCCCGAGATGAACTGGCCGGTCTTGGCGTCGAGCACATAGAAGAAGCCGTTCTTGGGCGCGTGCATGACGACTCGGCGGTCGGCGCCGTCGATCTTGAGGTCGGCGATCATGATCGGCTGAGTGGCGGTGTAGTCCCAGGTCTCGCGCTGGGTTTCCTGGTAGTGCCAGGCATATTCTCCGGTGTCGGGATTCAGCGCGACGATGGACGTCAGGAACAGGTTGTCGCCATTGCCGGGACTGCGGACCTGCGAGTTCCACGGCGAGCCGTTGCCGGTGCCGATATAGACGAGGTCGGACTTAGGGTCATAGACGATCGCATCCCACGCCGTGCCGCCGCCGCCGACCTGCTTCCAGGCGCCGTCATCGGACCAGGTGGCGTTGGCCACCGTTGCGAAGATCTTGTCGGAGGCGGCGTTGTCGGGCTGCTTGTTCGGGTTGGGGGCGGTGTAGAAGCGCCAGGCCTGCTTGCCCGTTTCCGCATCGTAGGCGGTGACATAACCGCGTACGCCATACTCGGCGCCGCCGTTTCCGATGATCACCTTGCCCTTCACCACACGCGGCGCGCCGGTGATGGTGTAGGGGCGGCTCTTGTCGATCGTGCTGACGTCCCACACTTCCTTGCCGGTGGCGGCGTCGAGGGCTACCAGCCGGCCGTCGATCGTGCCGACATAGATCTTGTTCCTCCACGCAGCGACGCCGCGGTTGACCACGTCGCAGCAGGCGTTGGCGCCCCATTCGCCGGGGACTTCGGGATCGTATGCCCAGATCACTTTTCCCGTGCGCGCGTCGTAGGCGTTGACCTTGCTCCAGGCGGTCGAGACATAGATGACGCCGTCGATCACCACAGGCGTCGATTCCTGGCCGCGGTTGGTGTCGAAATCGGCGGACCAGGCGAGGCCCAGCGTGCCGATGGTTTCCGGCGCGATCTGCGCAAGCGGACTGAAGCGCTGCTCCTCGTAGTTGCGGCCGGCGGTCAGCCACTGTCCCGGCTCGGCATCGGCATTCTCGATCCGCTTGGCGTTGACGGCGGCGGGGCCGGAGAGTTTTTCCTCCGGCGGCTCGCCACAGGCGGCGGCGAACATCAGGGCAAGGCATGCCGAAGCAAGCAGGGACACGCGCATAGGTCAGATCCTCCAGGCGGCCTTGTTTTCAGTACCCCCGACCCGCGATCTCCGCCTGATCGCTTGCCGTCCATAGTCGTGCCGGTTACGGCGTTCTCTTTGTAGCCAGTTGCTCCAGCAGCGGCGCCATGTCCGGATTGGAATCGATGGTCTGGCCGCGGAAGACTTCCATCTTTCCCTTGGCGACATCCATCAGCGTGACGCCGTCATTGTTCTTCGCATCGAGCTTTGCGCCGCTCTCGGCGAGGAAGCGGGCGACTTCGGTCCAGCCGCGGAACACCGCGCCGAAGAGAGCCGTATGGCCGCGATCGTCGCGCGCATTTATGTCGGCGCCGGCGGCCTGGAGGAGCTTGATCGTTTCGATGGCCTGCGCCTCGGTCTTCAGTTTTCCGCGCGTGTCGTTGAGCTGGTAGCCGAGGCCGGCCGCGGCCATCAGCGGCGTGATGCCGCCGACATTGTCCTTCCAGGCCCGCGCGACGGAAAGATCGGTGCGGGCGCCCGCCGCCAGCAGCAGCTTCACGGCGGCGGCGTCACCCGCCTTTGCGGCGCGCAGGAGCGGGGTTGCGCCGGTGGTCAGCATGAGGTCGCCGCCGCGATCGGCGCCGACATCGCGGAACGGCGGCGGAAATTTCAGCTGCAGGTTGGGATTGGCGCCGGCCTTGAGCAGGATCTCGATCATCTGGAGCGGCGTCGTCTCGTCGAGCGTCGGGCGATCCGGCCGGCCGCCGCGCGGGATGGTATTGTAGTCGACGGCTGCGTAGAGCGGACTGCGGCCCCACCAGTCCCAGCGGTTCACATCGGCGCCTTTTTCGATCAGGTAGGCCGCAAGATCGAAGTGCGTGTTGGTGATCGCCATGATCAGCGGCGTGACGCCGTCGGGCTCGTAGGCGTCGGTCTTGGCGCCGGCCTCGACCAGCGAGCGCGCGCAGGCGAGGCAGCCTTCGCGCGCCGCATAGAGAAGCGGGGTCAGGCCGCCGGAGGGCTCGTAGCGTACGCGAGGCTCGGCGCTGACACGGACTTCCGGTTCGTGGGCTTTGGTGCGGGCGTTCACGTCGGCGCCGTTTGCGATCAGGAGCTTCGCCATTTCCGGCTGGTTGCGGTCGACCGCCCACATCAGGACGCTCTGGTTCTCAAGGACTTCCTTTGCGTTGACGTTGGCGCCTTGGGCCAGCAGCAGTCTGGCTGCTTCGACATTGGCGGTGCGCGCGATCACCATCAGCGGCGTCTGGCCTTCGGGCGTCGCAACATTGGCGTCAGCGCCGGCATCGAGCAGCGCCTTCAGCACCTCGACATTTCCGGTGACGGCCGCTTCCTGTATCGGCGTCGCGCCGAATTCGTTCGTCTTCTTGACGTCGGCCTTCGCTGCGATCAGCGCGCGGACGAGTTCGGCGTCGTCATTGTGGACCGCCCACAGCAGCGCCGTTGCGCCGTCCGCATCGGGCGCGTTGACGTCGACGCCCTTCGCGATCAGGGCGCGGGCGGCTGCGCGATCGCCCGAACGCACGGCTGCTATCAGCGTCGGTTCGGCCCAGGCAGGCGCCGCCAGCACAAACGCGAGGATCGCTGCCGCGGCGCGCCGCATCAGAGCTCCGAGAACCGGCCGGTCGAGTCGCCGAACGAGTCAGCTCTGACGCCGGCACGGTCGAGCAGGGTGAGATGGAGGTTGGCGAGCGGGGTGTGGTTCTCGGCCTTGATGTGCTGGCCGCCCTTGAGCTTGCCGCAGCCGCCGCCGAACACGGCCGACGGCAACGGATAGTGGTCGTGCTTGTTGGAATTGCTCATGTTCGAACCGTAGAGAATGATCGCGTTGTCGAACACCGAGTTCTCGCCGTCGGACGTCGCCGCCAGCTTGTCGAGGAATTTGGCGAACACCGTCGAATGGTAGGTCTGGATCTTGGTCAGGCGATCGATCTTCGCAGCGCTGTTCTGGTGGTGCGATAGCGGGTGGAAGGCGTCGGGCACGCCGACATGATTGTAGGTCTGCCCGCTGCCCTCGTTCGCGATCATCATGTTGACGACGCGCGTGAGATTGCCCTGGTAGGCCAAGGCGAGAATATCGAACATCAGGTTGAGCCGGGCGTCGAAGTCCGGCAGCACGCCGGTGGGAACGTTCGGCAGCTTCAGCTTGGAGAGATCCTGCTCTTCCGCTTTCTTTACCTGCTGTTCGATCTCGCGGACGGAACTCAGATAGTCGCTCACCATCGCGCGGTCCTGGGCGCCCAGCGAGAGCTGAAGCGTCTTGGCTTCGTCCGACACCAGGTCGAGCAGGCTGGCATACTGATTGGCGGCGATGGCGCGCTCCTCCGCCGTGTCGCCGACGCCGAACAGGCGATAGAACAGCTTGCGGGGATTGTTCTCCATCGGCAGGGGCTGGCTCGGCGTGCGGAAGGAGATCGTCGAGCCGTAGCTGCAGCCATAGTTGCGGTCGCAGCCATTGCCGCCGGTCGAGCCGGGTTCGGTCGAGACTTCGAGCGAGGGGAAGGTGGTGTCCTGTCCGACTTGCCTGGCGGCGATCTGGTCGACCGTGACGCCGCCGAAGGGGCTGTGGCTGATGCGCGGCGCAACGCAGCTTAGCCAGGTGCCCGAGGTGATGGCGTGCGGCGACGGGCTTTCGCCTGCCTTGTTGTGGAGGCCCGAGACGATCGTCATTTTCTCGCGATACTTGGCGAGCGGCGTCAGGATCGGCGTCATCTCGAAGTCGCGGCCCGCCGCTGTTGGCGTCCAGCGGTCCATGATGGCGCCGTGCGGGAAGTAGACGAAGGCGAGGCGGGGCTTCGCCGCCGCCGCTGTCTTGGCGAGAGCCGTCTGCGCCGGGACCATCGCGTCGAGGAACGGCAGGGCAAGGCCGGCGCCCGCTCCGCGCAGCAACGTCCGCCGCGACAGGTGCTTCTTCGTTATGTACATCCGCCGTCTCCTCCTAGTCGCGGTCGCGGGTTGAACCTGCGATCCGCCTCGCCTCAGCGTTGCTGAGCCGATTTCTGCTTTGTCTTTGGTCCCGGCTCGCCGGGCGCCTTCGACATCTGAAACTGGTCGCTCTTCACAATGTTCATGACGATCGCGAAGAGGCGATAATCCTCCTTCGCGGCGGCGCGGACGATGGCGCGCACCGCCGGCATGTCGTGATGCTCGACCTTGCGGCCGAGGGCGAAGGTCATGAGCTTTTCCGTGAAGGTCTGGACGAACTGGTCGGGCTTCGCCGCCAGCGCGTTGCGCAGTTCGTTGACGCCGTCGAGCTTCTGGCCGGTGATGAGTTCGCCCGAGGAGTCGATCAGCGTACGAGCATAGCGGTCCTTGTCTCGCCAGGCGCCGATGGCGTCGAAATTCTCAAGCGCGAAGCCGAGCGGGTCCATCACGCCGTGGCAGGAATTGCAGGTCGGACTGGAGCGGTGCCGTTCCATAAGCGCGCGCATCGACAGCGCTTCCTTGCCGTCCTCGTTCTCCTGAAGCGCTTCGACGTCCGGCGGCGGCGGGCTGGGCGGCGTGCCGGTGATGTTCTCGAGGATCCAGGCGCCACGCAGCACCGGCGCGGTGCGGTTGGGATAGGACGTGAACATCAGGATGCTGCCCTTGCCGAGCAGTCCATTGCGGCTGGAATCGGCAAGATGGATCTTGCGGTAGCGGTTGCCCGTGACGTTCGGAATTCCGTAGTGCCGTGCGAGGCGCTCATTGAGATAAGTGTAGTCGGCGGTCAGCAGGTTCACGACGTTGCGGTCTTCGAGGAGAATGCTGTTGAGGAAGAGGCGCATCTCTTCCTTGAAGGCGAAGCGCAGGTCCGCGTCGAATTCCGGGTAGATCGCGGGATCGGGATCGATGGTGTCGATGCCGGCCACATCCAGCCACTGGAAGCCGAAATTGGTGACCAGGGCGCCGGCGCGCTTGTCCGCCAGCATGCGCCGGACCTGGGCTTCGAGCACGCTGGAGTCCCTGAGACGGCCGGCCTCGGCGAGGGACAGCAGTTCTTCGTCGGGGAGGCTGCTCCAGAGGAAGAAGGAGAGCCGCGAGGCGAGGTCGAGATCGTTCAGCTGATAGGCCGCGCCGGGCTCGATCCCGGCGGGAACGCTGGTGGCGCGGTAGAGGAATTTCGGGCTGGCGAGGATCGCCATGATCCCCTGCTCGACGCCGGTCTCGAATCCGGCGCGCTTGCGGCCATCGCGGAAGAAGCGCAGCGGGGCTTCGAGGCCAGCATCGGTCACGGGACGCCGGAAGGCTTTCCGGGTAAGGGAGGAGAATATCTTTTTCGCGCACGGGATTTCATCGGCTGTCGAAGCCGGGCGGCAGATGAAGATGCGATCGCGGCTCGGAGAGACGCCGAGGCCGACGGCGTTGTAGGGGCCGGTGATATCGACGCCGCTTATCGCAGCGCCCGCCGCGCCGCCTCTTGAATTGAGCGCGGCGAGAAGAGAGAGCGAGGCCGGATAGCTTTTGGCGACGTAGGCGGCGCCGATCTCGTGCGTGCCGGCCGGAATATGGAGGCGGACATTTGTGCGCCGGCCTCGGCCTCTGGTTCCGAGGGGAGCTGCTTCGGAGGCGCCCTGCTCTGCTGCGCCGGCCTTGGCTGAATCGAAAATGATCTTCCCGTCGAGGAGAGCGATGAAGCGCTCGTCCAGCACCGGGTTGTCATAGACGTCGGCGCCGGCGCCGCCAAATGAGAGCTGATACTCGCCGTCGGCCGGGAAAGCATGAGTGACAAGGAAGCCGCCGCGCGTGCCGAGCGGCAGGCCTTCGATATGGGCGGACTGGCTGACGCCGGCTGGGGGACGGAGGCTGACCGTCGAAGTCTTGAGGGTGCGTTGTCCGACGGCCTGAACAGCAAGGGTTCTGGCCGCGGAGATGTACTGGTCGAGGAAAGAAGGCGAGACCTGGAGGACGTCGGCGACATTGTCGAAGCCGTCGGAGACATCGTCCTGCGGCAGGAGGGCTGCTGCGTCGATGTCGAGCGCCAGCAGGTCGCGCACCGCGTTGGCGTATTCCTTCCGGTTCAGCCGGTGCAGAGCGACCCGGCCCGGATCGGGGTGCTCAGCTGCTGCATGATCGAGATAGGCTTCGAGCCAGCCGATGAAGGCTTCTGTCTTGGCCTCGTCCGGACGCGGGGCCCCGGGCGGCGGCATCATCCGGCCGCGGAGCTTGCGTACGGCTTTCTCCCAGGTCTCGGCGTTCTCGCCCACTGTCTCCGGTTTCATCGCATCGAAGGCGATGCCGCCGGACTTGAAGGCGGTGTTGTGGCAGGCGATGCAGTTTCCCTGCAGCAGCTTCCAGTGCTCGGATCCTTCAGCCAATCGCTCGAACGGACGCGCAACCGCCGGGCCCTTGTCCTGCGCAGAGGCGCCCCACAGCGCACCCGTCGCCACAAGCGCGAGAGCGGAAATTGCGAGGGGCAGCTTGAAACGCATCGCTTACCTCAAACCACGTCGAACTGGCGGACGTGTCCCCAGAAACTTCTGAACGCCAGGCGCAGAAATTCGGAGGCATCTCCGCGCTCGGCCTCGAATTCCTTCGCCGGCGCACCTGCCACGACCTTGTCGGCGCTGAAGCCGCTTTCCATCATGGTCTTCAGGCGACCCATGATCGTGACATACATGTCGCGCTGCTTGACGAGGTCCTGCCGTTTGAGCGGCGCTCCGTCAGCGGGCACGATGAGCGTGGAGTCGTCGGTTTGCGCGATCAGTGTTTCGAGTCCGCGCACCATCCCGCCGATCCATCCTCCAGTCTGCCAGTCGATGATCGGCCAGCCCTGGCCGGAGAGGACGCCGCCAGCGGCAATGACGTTGGCTTGGCGCAGGCGGACGTAGATGTCGCCATCGGTGTGGGCCTGCAGTAGATGGCCGAGTTCAATGCTCTCTCCGCCCAGAACGATCTCTTTCGTGGTGTAGAAGGTCTCGGTCGGCCGCGCTTTGAGGACTCTGGGCGGATAGACCTCATCCTGCCAGCGTGAGCTGATCTCGGTCCCCATCCACAGCCGCGTGTTCTCGTGCGCGAGGATTGGTGTGCCTTTCGCGCCCAGCAGGTCGTTGGCTCCGGTCGCTTCAAGATGCCAGTGGGTGTTGATCAGCCGGGCAATCTTGCCGGAGCCAGTCTCGGCCAGCGCCCGCTGGATGAGGCCCGGCGCATGCTGGGCAAGGCCGCCATCGACCAGCAGCGCGCCCTCTGGCCCGGCCACCGCCAGCACGTTGGAACCTGCTCCGGAGATCAGCTTCACCCCAGGCGCAAGCTCGACCACGTCCAGTTCGCCTGCCGTCTTGCCCGGAACGGCGCCGGACTGAAGCCCGCCGGCGCATCCGGCCAACACCGCCACACCTGCCGCTCCGGCCAGTCCCACTACCTCGCGACGATCCAGCAAATCCTTCATTTACAGGCCTCAAGACCCGCCAGTTAATGATGGCTCATAACTATCCTAGCAGACCCTAGACGAGGCACAATGGAAGCTTCGCCGAGCCGGGCGCTCCGCGCAGGACCAGATGGAGCTTGCGCGGCGAAACGTCGAAAGCGCATCGCGCAACCTTGAACTCTCCCAGCAACGCAGAGATTTTGGTTTTGCGGCCGTCCTTGAGGCGATCACGGCACAGCAGCAACTGGTCGCGGCCCGCCGCGCCTTCACTCAAGCAGTGACCCAGCACAATCGCGCCCAGTATTCCCTGGCGCGGGCGATCGCGCTTATCCACTGATCGCACGGGCCGATCCGTCGTTCACGATAATCAACCGCGAAAACAGATCAGAAAAGTCGCATTCCGAACGCCGCCTCCATCGGCGCGAGCGGCCCGGCGCCGTGGAAGACCGGGCCGTGGCGTGGGTTTGGCCACACCTGTCGGAATGCAAGTACGACCTGTGACTATCACTATCTGGCGCATGCTTATGTATGCTATTGCCAGTATCTTTGATGTCTGGTACATCATAGCAATGTTGACGCCTGCACAACTACGCGCCGGACGCGCCCTGCTCGGCATCGACCAACGAACGCTTGCCGATATGGCGGGCGTCTCCCTTCCGACCATCCAGCGCATGGAGGCGAGTGAAGGCTATGTGCGATGTGTCGTGGACACCCTGACCAAGGTGATCGCAGCCCTTGAGCTCGCAGGCATCGAACTCATCGCCGAGAATTGCGTCAGCGACGCCGGCGGCCGTGGCGTTCGCCTGCGCGACTCCGCTCTGCCGCTATTGCGTCCGATTCCCGCTCGAACGAGCGACAAGCGATCGTACGGCAAATCGGACAGTCTGCCCGCCTAGGAGGCCTCGGTGTTGCTCTCGCCAGTCTCTTCCAAACCTACAACGCTGAGTTTCGACTCCCATGCTGCAGTCTGACGATCCAGATTGCGAGCTGCCTGGAAAAGGCTGTGCGCCATGAAGGAACTCGCCCGACGGGAGGGTCCGTTCGGAACCGTCCGGATCGTTGAGCGGCGCCAGGACGGCGCACGATTGTATTGTATCGACGACGGCGTGCAGACCCTGGCGCGGCCGGATGGCACGAGCCTGTTCGGTTATGTCCACGCCATCAAGCTCCTCGTCGGCGACGCGCCAAACGTGCTGATGCTCGGCGGCGGCGGCGGCAGCCTCGCAACCATGCTGGCGCGCCGAAACCGTGATGTCACCGTCGTTGACATCGATCCTGCGGCCGAGAGCCTGGCGCGGCGCTATTTCGGGCTCGATCCGCGGGTGGCGTGGATCACCGGAGACGGCCTCGCCTATCTGGAGGCCTGCACGCGCCGCTTTGAGGCGGTGGTAATCGATACCTGCGATGCGCATGGATTGGTCCCCACGTTCATGACGCAGGACAATCTCCTCACGGCGATGAAAGTCCTGACCCCTACGGGGTCGTTGATCCTGAATCTGGCGGGCGACGGCAACCGCCCCGACGTGGCGTGGCAGCTGGCATGCGCGATGGTTGCGAGCGGCCAGAGCGCAGCCCTGTTCCGGTCCGACCTGGGGGAAGAAGGCAATGAGCTTCTTCACGTTCGTTCGCGCGGGCCGACGGCGCTGATTGAGATAGGCGATTTGTACGAACGCCCCCTGGAGGCGCGACTCTATTTGATGTCGTTGCGCGCCTTTGTGCCTCGATCCACGGCGCCCGCTGCGGTTGCGCCCCGGCTATCGCAGTGACCGGGTCGCGCGGCCTCGAGCCGGGAGGCGCGTTGCAAAGCTCCAAAAGTCGATTGTGGCCCTGCATGAAGCATGTTAGGCACATCATATATGATGTATAGAACATGATAACGGCAGCGCAATTGCGCGCGGCGAGAGCCCTGGCCGGGTTCGATCAGCGTCGGCTGGCGGACCTCGCTGGACTGTCCGTGCCCACGATCCAGCGCATGGAAGCAAGCGACGGTGTCGTACGAGGCAATGTGGATTCACTTACGAAGCTGATCGAAGCCTTGGACGCAGCGGGCGTCGAACTGATTGCCGAGCGCGCAACAAGCAACGACGGCGGACGCGGCGTGCGGCTGAAGAAGGCGGCAGGACGCAAGAGATGAGGCGGCGTCATGGCTAGCTTCGAGTTCGCCAGCGTCATGTCTCTGACGGCAAGTCTCGCGAGCATCGCGGTGCTGTTTTCCTTGTGCGTCCTGGCGTTGGCGGCGCTGCGGCTCAAAGCGGCGAGCGCCCTGATCTACCTATCTTGCTTCGTTGCAAGCGCAGCGCTCCTCGTCTCCGGCGCGACACACCTGTTTCGCGGGAGCGCGCCGGAGGCGTTGACGCTGGCGCTCGGGCTGCCCTGGCTAGGCGCGCATTTCCGGCTCGATGCTTTATCGTCGGTCTTTCTTGTCATCCTCAACCTCGGCTCGGCGAGCGCGTGCGTGTTTGCTGTCGGCTATGGGCGGCATGAGCATGCGCGTGGACGGGTGCTGCCGTTCTTTCCAGTGTTCCTTGCCGCCATGAATCTCGTCGTACTCGCGGCCGACGCATTCACGTTCCTTGTCTCCTGGGAATTCATGTCGCTCAGTTCGTGGGCGCTCGTGATGGCGCATCATCGCGAACCGGAGAATGCGCATGCTGGCTATGTCTACATACTGATGGCAAGCCTCGGCACGGTCGCGCTGCTCCTGGCGTTCGGCGTACTGGCGGGGGCGACCGGGGCGTATGATTTCGCCTCGATCCGCGCCACGCCGCCCGCGCCACTGGCGGCCGCGCTGGTGCTCGCGCTGGTTCTCGTCGGAGCGGGATCGAAGGCCGGGCTCGCGCCTTTGCATGTTTGGCTGCCGCTCGCGCATCCGGCCGCGCCGAGCCACGTCTCGGCGCTGATGAGCGGCGTGATGACGAAGGTCGCCGTCTACGGCTTCATCCGCGTCATGTTCGATCTGATCGGCGCGCCACAATGGTGGTGGGGGCTGGTCGTCCTAGTCGCGGGCGGACTTACGGCGGTGTTGGGTGTGCTGTTTGCGCTGATCCAGACCGATCTGAAGCGCGTGCTCGCCTACAGTACGATCGAGAATATCGGCTTCATCTTCGTCGGGCTGGGACTAGCGCTCGCGTTCGAAGCAAACGGACTGCCGGCCGCCGCAGCCCTCGCCTTCACCGCCGCGCTTTTCCATGCTTTCAACCACACCCTGTTCAAGAGCCTTCTGTTTTTCGGTTCGGGCGCCGTGCTCAATGCAACGGGCTCTCGCGACATGGAAAAACAGGGCGGCCTTATCCATCGGATGCCGGTGACGGCGTTCGCCTTCCTGGTCGGATGCGCCGCGATCTCCGCCCTTCCACCGCTCAATGGCTTCGCTTCCGAATGGCTGACGCTCCAGGCCATTTTGTGGAGCCCGCAACTTGAAGAGTGGCCGCTCAAGATCCTGACGCCGGGCGTCGGCGGGCTGCTCGCCCTATCCGCCGCTCTCGCGGGCGCCTGCTTTGTGCGCGCGTTCGGCGTCGTGTTCCTGGGGCGGCCACGGTCGCGCGAAGCCGCGGAGGCGCGGGAGGTCGACCCCTGGTCGCTTGCAGCCATGGGTGCGCTAGCGGCGATGTGCCTTATCGTCGGGCTGCTGCCCGGCTTCGTCATCGATGCGCTCGCGCCGGCGACGCAGGCAGCCGTTGGCGCACAGATGAGCGCGCAGGCGGAAATTCCATGGCTCTCGATCGTTCCGATTGCGGAAAGTCGCAGCTCCTATAACGGGCTTCTGGTGTTCGCCTTCATCGTCTCCTCGATGACGATTGCGGCGCTGACGATCCATTGGCTCGCATCGCGCGCGCTACGGAGAACACCGGCCTGGGATTGCGGCTTTCCCGACGCGAACCCGATCACGCAGTATGGCGCCGGAAGCGTGGCGCAGCCAATTAGACGCGTGTTTGGAGACTTCGTTTTCCGCGCCGTTGAGCATGTCGAGATGCCGCCGCCCGGCTCGACCGCCCCCGCCCGTTTTCGCGTGGAGGTTCGCGACAGGCTTTGGGATGCGCTTTACAAGCCCATCTCCGGCTTCATCTCTTATGCCTCGGAGAAACTGAACTACCTGCAATTTCTGACCATTCGCAGCTACCTCAGTTTCGTCTTCGCCTCGCTTGTCATCCTGCTTCTGGCGCTGGCGCTATGGCCGCAATGATCCGCGATCTCTTCGTGCAGGGCGCGCAGATGCTGCTGGTGCTGGCGGTCGCGCCGCTGGTGACAGGGCTCGCGCGCTCGCTGAAAGCACGACTGTTGCGCCGGCAAGGCCCACCGCTACTCCAACCCTACCGCGATCTCGTTCGCCTTCTCCGCAAGGAGGCAACGCTCGCGCACAACGCCTCCTGGCTCTTCCGAGCCACGCCCTATCTCGTGTTCTCGGCCACCTGGATCGCCGCCGCGCTCGTGCCGACCTTCGCTGCGGGAATGATATTTTCCTGGAGCGCCGATCTCATCGCTATTGTCGCTCTGCTGGGCGGGGCGCGCTTTTTCCTGGCGCTCGCAGGCATGGATGTCGGCACGGCATTCGGCGGTATCGGGACCAGCCGGGAAGTAATGATCGCTTCGCTCGCTGAACCCGCCCTTATCATGATCGTATTCACCGTGGCGCTGATCGCTGGCTCGACCCAGCTCTCGACCATCACAACTTTCATGGCGTCGCCCGACGTGGGGCTGCGCGTGTCACTCGGTCTCGCATTGATCGCGCTGATCATGGTGGCGCTGGCCGAGAACGCCCGAATGCCGATCGACAACCCCGCGACCCATCTTGAGCTGACTATGGTGCATGAGGCCATGGTGCTCGAATACTCTGGCCGCCACCTTGCGTTGATCGAGCTGGCCGCATCGCTCAAGCTCATCGTCTACATGTCGCTCATCGCTTGCGTATTCCTGCCCTGGGGGGTTGCGTCAGCGACGGGGGACCGCAACGCCCTGCTGCTGGGTGCGGCGCTCTACCTCGGCAAGCTTGTCGCCTGCTCCATCGCGCTCGGGATATTCGAGGTAACGATCGCCAAGCTGCGCGTGTTTCGCGCGCCGGATTTTATCGGCGCGGCGCTGATGCTCGGCCTGCTCGCAACCTTGCTGCGCTTCGTGTCTGAGGGGCTGTGACCATGAACGGCTACGTTTTCGACACTGCGCACCTGTTCGCCGGCGGCCTGGTGCTCGTCAGCTTCATGATGCTCTATCAGGACCGGCTTCACGCATTGATCAATGTATTCGCGCTGCATGCCGTCGTGCTGTCGCTCTCGGTCGCCTGGCAGGCCTACACGCAGGCGGCGCCGCATCTTTATGTGACCGTCGCGATCGCAGTCGCGTTCAAGGTGCTGGTCATCCCCATTGCGCTGCACCAGATGATCCGCCGGCTGGGAATCCACCGCGAGATCGAGACCGTCGTGGGCATCGGGCCGACCATGCTCGCCGGCATGGGGCTCGTCGCCCTCTCCATGATGGTGATGCTGCGCGTCACGCCGGAAGCCGATCCGCTGGCGCGGGAGGATCTGGCTTTCGCATTGGCGGTCATCCTACTGGGGCTGCTCATCATGGTGACGCGCCGCAACGCCGTGAGCCAGATCATCGGCTTCATGTCGCTGGAGAACGGCCTCATCCTCGCCGCAACCGGCGCCAAGGGCATGCCGCTGGTTGTGGAGATCAGCGTGGCGTTCTCGGTGCTGATCGCATTCATCGTCATCGGCGTGTTCCTGTTCCGCATCCGGGAGCGGTTCGACACGGTCGACGTGCATGCGCTTGACCGCTTTCGCGGGGAGCGGCGATGATCTTGCCGTTCGATCCCCTGATCGTCATTCTTGGAACGCCCGCAGCAGCCGCGGCCCTCTTGGCGATCATCCCGTCCTACCGCGTGGGCGCGTGGTTCAATGTGCTTGCGTGCCTCATCACCCTGGCGGCGGCGGCATCCCTGTTTTTCGCCGAACGGCGCGCCGACGACTTTCTTCTGATCGACGATCTCAACATCGTCTTCATCGTGCTCAACGCCTTTGTCGGCTTCACGACCAGCGTGTTCAGCGCGGGCTATATCGCGCATGAACTGGAAAGCGGACGGCTCACGCCCGCCCACCTGCGTTTCTACCATGCGCTGTTCCAGGTGATGATGTTCGGGATGAACCTGGCGCTTATCGCCAACAATATCGGACTGATGTGGGTGGCGATCGAGCTGGCGACGCTAACCACGGTTGTGATGGTGGGGATCTACCGTACGCACGAGGCGATCGAGGCGGCATGGAAATACTTCATCCTCGGCAGCGTCGGCATCGCGCTTGCGCTGTTCGGCACGATCCTCGTCTACATGGCCGCGCGGCCAGTGGTCGGCGAGGGGCTCGACGGCATGGTGTGGACCGTGCTCATCAAACATGTTGCGGCCTTCGATCCCGCGCTGCTCAATGTCGCCTTCGTCTTCCTGCTGCTCGGCTACGGCACGAAAGTGGGCCTTGCGCCTCTGCACGCCTGGCTGCCTGATGCGCACGCGGAGGGCCCCACGCCCATTTCGGCCGTGCTCTCGGGCCTCCTGCTCAATGTCGCGCTCTATGCCGTGCTGCGATTCAAATTGCTGCTCGCGGCCAATACACAGGCGATCGCGCCCGGGCCGCTGATGGTGTTGCTCGGGCTCGTCTCGGTCATCTTTGCAGCCTTCATGCTTTACAGGCGCCGCGACATCAAACGCTTCTTCGCCTATTCCTCGATCGAGCATATGGGAATCATCACGTTCGCCTTCGGTATAGGTGGTCCGCTCGCGAACTTCGCAGGCCTTCTGCACATGACGATGCATAGCCTCACCAAGTCGGCGATCTTCTACTCGGTAGGCCATATCGCGCAGGTGAAAGGCACCCAGAAGATCGCCGACATTCGCGGCCTGACGGAGACGCATCCTGTGCTGGGCTGGACCCTGGTTCTCGGGGTCGCCGCCATCGCAGGATTACCGCCGTCCGGCCTGTTCATGAGCGAATTCCTGATCATCACCTCGACGTTCGCACGCGCCCCGCTCCTTGCGATCCTGCTGGTGCTCGGCTTGTTGATCGCCTTTGGCGCGCTGCTGTGGCGTGTGAGCACCGTTGCGTTCGGAGAGCCAACCGGCAGTCGCGCGCCAACGAAGGCGCTGTATCTGCCGATGTTCGCGCACCTGGCGCTCGTATTCACCGCTGGAATCTTCCTGCCGCCGGCCCTGGTGGCGTGGTTCCAGCAAGTTGCGCAGAGCCTTGGATGACGCTCGCTGCCCTCACCGCTGATGCAACTCCGATCGCTGGGCATCGGCCGTGGCCGCGCTTTGTCGTCACGGAATCGGCCTGGCGCGCCGCAAGCGAAAAACTTGCTGCCGGCGAAGTCACGCTGTTCGGGCTCTGGGGGGATATGGCTTGCGTTCACCTCGCCCTGCTGGATGAGCCGGCGCGCGACATCGCGATCCTCAGCCTCGACTGTGCCGACGGCCGCTTTCCATCCATCGGCGCGTCGCATCCGCCCGCGGTCCGGCTTGAACGCGCCATTCAGGATCTTTTCGGCTTCGAAGCCGCCGGTGCGCCCGATCCGCGCCCCTGGCTCGATCATGGCCGTTGGGGTGCACGCGCACCGCTCGGGCGTCCTCGCGATGACCTGCGCCCAAGTACGTATGCGTTTCTTCCGGTGGAGGGCGAGAGCCTGCACCAGATCCCCGTCGGCCCGGTGCATGCCGGGATCATCGAGCCCGGCCATTTCCGTTTCACAGCGAGCGGCGACACCGTCGTGCGCCTGGAGGAGCGGTTGGGCTATGTCCACAAAGGCATCGAAGGGCTGATGACGGGCGCTGATCCCGACCGCGGCGCCAAGCTTGCCGGCCGCACGTCGGGTGACAGCACGGTCGCCTATGCCTTCGCCTTCGCCCGCGCCGCTGAAGCCGCGCTCGACATCGAGGCGCCTCCTCGCGCGCAGATGTTGCGCGGACTGATGGCGGAACTGGAGCGGCTCGCCAATCATTTCGGCGATATCGGCGCAATCTGCAATGACGCCGCCTTCGTGCTGATGCATGCGCATTGCGCCGTGCTGCGCGAACGCGTGCTCCGCGCCGCAGACGCCTGCTTCGGCCACCGCCTGATGCGCGACATCATCATTCCCGGTGGTGTGGCGCGTGACATTGATTCTGCTGGCGCCGCTCAGCTTCGTGAGCATACGCATGACTGGCGGCGACGCTTCCGCGCTCTGGTCAAACTCTATGACCAAACGACATCCCTCGAAGACCGCACGGTCGCAACCGGCGTGCTCAAACCGGCGCTCGCACGCCAATTCGGCGCGGGAGGCTTTGTCGGCCGCGCTTCGGGGCGCGCCTTCGACGTTCGCACTGCCTTGCCCTATCCGCCTTATGACCGCTTTGTGCCGGAGACAGCCCTCCTGCAGCAAGGCGATGTCGACGCGCGTGTCCGGATCCGCATTCTCGAGGCGGATCAGAGTCTCAATCTCATCGAGCAAATCGCCGACAACCTGCCGCAAGGCCCGCTCAGCACACCGATCACGCCGCGCGCTGGCGAAGGCGCTGGAGTAGTCGAAGGTTTTCGCGGCGACATCCTGATCTGGCTGCGTCTCGGCGCCAGCGGCGCCATCGAGCGCTGCCACCTGCGCGACCCGTCCTGGTTCCAGTGGCCGTTGCTGGAAGTCGCGATCGAGGGAAACATTGTCGGCGATTTTCCTCTCTGCAACAAATCCTTCAACTGCTCCTATTCGGGACACGATCTCTAAGAGCCATGTGGAAATTTATCCTGCCCGCTTTCCTGCTTCCGCCGCTCACCGAACGGCGACCCGCGTTCGGCGATCGCGAACTGGCGGAACTCTCCAGGCGCCTCGACAAGGCCGCACACCGGAAGCTCGGCCGATCGCTTTCGATCCGGCACGTCGACGCCGGATCCTGCAATGGCTGCGAACTCGAGATTCACGCGCTTAGCAATGCTTTCTACGATCTTGAGCGGTTCGGCCTGCGCTTCGTCGCCTCGCCACGACATGCCGACGTGCTGTTGGTGACAGGCCCGGTCACCAAGAACATGCGCGAAGCGCTGGAGCGCACGTATGAGGTAATGCCGGCGCCAAAATGGGTTGTAGCCGTCGGCGACTGCGCGATCGATGGAGGAATGTTCGGCGCGAGCTACGCCGTAATCGGCGCTGTGTCGCGCGTTGTGCCGGTCGATCTGCACATCAGGGGGTGCCCGCCGCGGCCTATCCAGCTACTGGAAGGCCTGTTGCGCTTGCTTGAGCCAAACGCAAAGGTGCGCAGTGCTGAAACCCCCGGCTAGGACTGGGACGCAACGGGCCCGAGGCAACCGATCGAAATGCCGCCGGGCCAGCCGGCGCGGATAACCTCTGACCAAGAGCGCCACGGCGTCACCCCCTGGTCGCCGCGCCCGACATCGCCACCGGATGCGTCATCGGGCGAGGCTAACAGGACATCACAACGGACTGAGGCCCCATGCGCTGAATGCGCGGCAGGCGCTAAATCTATCATTCGATAATACTCGAAATAGCTCTTGACGACGGGCCGGCCGCGCCCTATTCATATTTCCATGAAACTCGAAAAAGCATCCGCGCAGCTGGAAGCGCTGGGCAACCCGATCCGGCTGAAGGTCTATCGTCTGCTGGTGCGGGCGGGCGTCGATGGCCTGCCCGTAGGCGCAATCCAGGACAAGGTGGGAATGGCCGCATCTTCTCTTTCGCATCACATCAAGCG
>JAUYPV010000127.1 GCA_030697555.1 Hyphomonadaceae bacterium | reverse complement strand
GACCGCTATAACGAGATCGCCGCCAAGCTGGGCGAGGACTATTCCGACGAGCTGATGGAGGAGATGACCGCCCTCCAGGAGAAGATCGACGCCGGCGACCTGTGGGACATCGATTCCAAGATCGAGATGGCGATGGACGCCCTGCGCTGCTCGCCCAACGACTGGCCGGTGGACAAGCTGTCGGGCGGCGAGAAGCGCCGCATCGCTCTGGCCCGCCTGCTGCTTTCCAAGCCCGACATGCTGCTGCTGGACGAGCCCACCAACCACCTGGACGCGGAGTCCGTGGCCTGGCTGCAGCATCACCTGGAGGCCTTCCCGGGCTGCGTGATCCTGGTCACCCACGACCGCTACTTCCTCGACCAGATCACCACCTGGATTCTCGAACTCGACCGCGGGCAGGGCATCCCCTACGAGGGGAACTACTCGGTGTGGCTGGAGAAGAAGGCCAAGCGCATCGCGCAGGAGTCCCGCGAGGAAGCCGGCCGCCAGAAATCCCTCAACCGCGAACTCGAATGGGTCAAGGCGAGCCCCAAGGCCCGCCAGGCCAAGTCGAAGGCACGCATGAACGCGTATGAAGAAAAAGCAGCGGCCGCCGAGCGCGAGAAGATCACCACAGCGCAGATCCGCATCCCGCCCGGTCCGCGCCTCGGCTCGATCGTCATCGACGTGGAGCATCTCAACAAGGCCTTCGGCGACAAGCTGCTGATCGAAGACCTGTCCTTCAAGCTGCCACCCGGCGGCATTGTCGGCGTGATCGGCCCCAACGGCGCGGGCAAGACCACGCTGTTCAAGATGATCACCGGCCGCGAGGCGCCCGACGGCGGAACGTTCAAGGTCGGCGAGTCGGTGAAGCTCGGCTACATCGACCAGAGCCGTGATTCACTGAACGACAAAAATACAGTCTGGCAGGAGCTCTCCGGCGGCAACGACATCATCGAGGTCGGCGGCATCGAACAGCCCTCACGCGCCTATGTCGGCGCCTTCAACTTCAAGGGATCCGACCAGCAGAAGAAAGTCGGCCAGCTCTCTGGCGGCGAACGCAACCGTGTCCACCTCGCCAAGATGCTGAAGGAAGGCTCGAACCTCCTGCTGCTCGACGAACCGACCAACGACCTCGACGTCGAAACCCTGCAGGCGCTCGAAGCCGCCCTCGAAGACTTTCCGGGCTGCGCCGTGATCATCAGCCACGACCGCTGGTTCCTCGACCGCGTCGCGACACACATCCTGGCATTTGAAGGCGACAGCCACGTCGAATGGTTCGAAGGCAATTTCGAAGCCTACGAGGCCGACAAGAAACGCCGCCTCGGCGCTGACGCCACCGAACCCAAACGTCCGACCTTCAAGAAGTTCGCGCGCTAGGACCGGCACACACAGCCATTCGGCCTTGCTCCCGCCATGCTACGGCGCGACACTCGGCTCATGCTGCGCCTTGCTCTCCTGTCCCTCATCGCGCTCTCCCTGGGCGCACCCACCTATGCTCAGACCGCACCAAAGGGCTGGAAGGTCGATGCGGGCGCCAATAGCTGGACCGCCACGTCGCCGGAACAGGTGAGGCTGGTCTTCTACCCAGCCGTCAAATCGAGAAGCACCTTCGTCTACTGGTTCGAGGACGAGGGTCTGCGCCGCACGCAGGGTTTTGGCGGGACCGTCCGCGCCCAGGACCCCGCCGAGCGCTCGATGGATCCCGACGCGGGCGCGTTCCTCGCCCAGACGCGCACCATTGAGTCAGCAAACCGCGTCCGAACCGCTGTTCTCTCCTACGCCTGGGAAACCAGGCAAGGCAGGCAATTGGCGCAGATCGTCATGCCGCTCGCCCTCGGCACGGAAAGCCCCGCCTACAAAGCCGCCTTCGAGCAGCTCACCGCCGCCTGGAAATCCGGCGTCGCCTACGCACCTCCGGAAGCTTCAACACCACAGCCAACGCCAAAGCCCGCCGGCTGATCCGCCGCCCGTGGACCTCCGCCACGTGGCGTCGTAGCAACGCTGAAAAGCCGGAGGAAATCATGCAGGTCCGCGACAAGGTCGTCATCGTCACCGGCGGCGCGAGCGGCATCGGTAGGGCGCTGGTCCAGCGCTTCCACGCCGAAGGCGCCAAGGGTCTCATCATCGCCGATCTCAACGGCGAAGGCGCGGAACAGGTCGCCAAGTCCATCGGCGGCATCGCCCTCCAGACGGACGTCACGAAGGAAGCCGACGTCCAGAAACTCGTCCGCGCGGCGGAAGAAAAATTCGGCCGCATCGATCTCTTCTGCTCCAACGCCGGCGTCGGTGGCGCCGATCCCGACATCGATAATCCCGGCTCCCCGACGAACGCCAAGTGGGAGCTCGCCTGGGGCGTTAACGTGATGGCGCATGTCTACGCCGCCCGTTACGCGCTGCCCGGCATGATCGCCCGCAAGTCCGGCTGGTTCCTAAACACCGTCTCCGCCGCCGGCCTGCTCAGCCAGATCGGCTCCGCGCCCTATTCGACCACCAAGCACGCCGCCATCGGCTTCGGCGAGCACCTCGCCATCGCCGCCAAGGAAAACGGCATCGGCGTCTCCCTACTGTGCCCGCAGGCTGTCGACACGCCGATGCTCGGCGGCGCCGCCGGTTCGCAGAACGTCGACGGCGTGCTCTCGCCTGAGCAGGTCGCCTCCGCCGTCGTCGAAGGCCTCGCCGCCGAAACCTTCCTCATCCTGCCGCACCCACAGGTCACCACCTACATGCAGCGCAAGACCGGCGACTACGACCGCTGGATCCGCGGCATGGTCCGCCTGCGCCGCAGCGTGATCGACGGATCGAAAGGCGCGCGCTAGCCCCAGAACGCCGAACGCCTCTCCGGGGAGGGAGAGGCGCCGCCGGCAGTCGGGGCATGACCTGCCAGTGAAAACTCAAACGCGTGAAACAATCGAGCGAAGCAAAGCGCCTCTAGTTGCGCGTGCCCTCGATCCTCCACTCGTACGCAATCCTGTGTCCGCACATCGCCTGCGGCTTGCCGTCGAGCGTCCCCGGCGCAAACCGCGCGCCGCGCACCCATTTCAGCGCCGCATCGTCGAGCCGCTGGTGACCGCTGGACGCAACAAGCGAAGCCGCCGTCACGGCGCCCTTTTCGTTGATGCAGAGTTCGAGGCCGGTCGTTCCTTCTTCATGACCCCTGAGCGCCGTGGCGGGGTAGGGCGGCTTGTCCTTCGCCAGCAACTTGGGATTCCCCACCTTGATCGGCGGCGGCGTGAACACGATCGTGCCGCCACCCGTCGATCCCTCCGATCCCTCCGATCCGTCCGACGTCAGGAGTGTCCGATCCGGCTCATAGACGAAACCATCATCCGGTGCCGGAAACGGCGCAGGCGTCGGTAGAGCGCCGTCGCTCAGGTCCTTGAAGTCATCCAGAGCCTGCTTCTCCACCGGCGGCGGAGGCGGCAGCGTCGCCACCGTCATTTCCCCGGTCAGCGCCGCCACCAGGCGCCCGCCGATGCCGTCCATCAGCGCATATCCCGCGCCAGCCATGGCCAGCACCGTCATCACCACGCCAGTGATTTGCCCGGCGATCTGCGTAGAACTCGGCGCGCGTTGTCTCATTGCTCCGTACATGGAGCTTCTCCTCTCTCGAATTCAGAAAAGTCAGGCGGCCTTCAGTCCGTCATGCCCATCGGGTCATGCCGGTCGTATCAGGGCGGCGTGAGCGGCTCGGTATCCACCTTGTCGAGCCAGATCACCGCATCGCCCGACCGCATCGCGCCTGCCGGATGCTCGTGCCGCACGATGGGAAGGAAAGGTACGAACACTTCGGGCGCCGCCGTGAACACGGTTCGCTCCGGTTGCGCCGCCCAGGCCGCCACCCCGCCGCTCCCGGCAAGCACCACCACGGCGATGCTGGCGAAGACGCGCCGCCCTACCGACAGCGGCGAGTGCGTCAGCATTGCGATGCGCTCGGCCAGCGGATGCGGCGATTCCGACGGCCAATAGCAGCCCACGGGCAGGGGACGCGCCGCAAGCTGCGTTTTCAGCAGTGTCTCCGCATAGGCGCGGCGTACATTCGGCCGGCGGTCGATCACCTCGGCGTCGCACGCCAATTCCTGGTCGATGCGCAGGGCGATCGCGCCCACATGCGCCAGCGGATTGAACCAGCACAGGCACCGCACCGCCTCGACGATGGCGTTCACCCGCGGATCCCTGCGTTCGAGATGGATCTGCTCGTGGGCGAGGATCAGCTTGCGTTCTTCATGGCTGAACCGGAGCGCGAAATCCTTCGGCGTCACGATGTAGGGATAGTTGAATCCCACTACCGCCGGCCCGGCCTTGCCCAGTTCGGCATCGCGATGGAATAGCGCCTGCCGCTTGATCAGCGCCCGTCCCAGCATCACCGCGCCGATCGCCCAGGCAATCAGAAGCGCGGTCAGCCCCAGGCCCACCCAGTCTATGCCCTCGCGCGGGATATAGGCCGTCACCACCACGCGGTCGGGAAACACCGGCTCGGGCGTCACCACCGTGCGCGAAGGTATCAGCGTCGCCAGCATCGCCATCGGCACGATGGCCCACATGAGGTAGACCGCACGCGGTCCCATCAGGCTGCGCGCCGGCTTGCGAACCAGCAGCACGAAGGCGATGGCGGCCCCCGCCGCAAGGTTGATCTCCAAAAGCGCCTGGGCGAAGCCGGTGATCATTCCCTGCTCCCCCCGGTCTTCTTCTCCTCGATCCGCGCGATCAGCTCCTTGAGTTGCTTCACGTCCTTGGCGGTGAGTTGCCTGTGCTCGGCAAAGTGCGCCACCAGCGGCGCGAGCTCTCCCTTGAACAGCTTGTCCAGCAGGCCCTGGCTTTCCGCCTGCACCCACTCCGCCCGCGCGATCAGGGGGCGATAGCAATACGCGTCTCCCTCGCGGGCGCCGGCGATGGCCTTCTTCTTCAGCAGCCGCGTCACCAGCGTCTTCACCGTGCCTGGCGCCCAGTCATTGGCCGGGCCGACCTTTTCGAAGATCTGTTCCGCGCTCAGCGGCGCCTTGCGCCAGAGCGCCTCCATGATGCGGGATTCAGCGTCGGAAATCTGGGCCATGGGATACACCTGTACTCCGGAGAGTACGCCTGTAATCCCGATCGTCAAGCGGGTACTGCGCAGTGCCCTCCTATTTGACGCGCTGCATCATCACGCGCATTTCCGCGCCCGGAATGGGAGTAGGGAATGGGAGAATAGGGAGTGGGCTGGCCTGCCGATCAATCTCAACCACCACACTACTCCCTATTCCCCACTCCCTACTCCCTTCAGCCACCGAGCTTGACCTTTCCGCCTACCCCCGCCATATCGCCGCCACCCCGCACCAAGCATGGGGATGTGGATGCCATTCGAGATTGCCTGAACCCGTGAGCCGCGCCGCCCCATCCTGAGGACCGAGTCCTGAGGATCGAGGCAAGCGCCCGCTCACGCTGAACGACCGCTACGGGTCTTGCCCGCGGCCGGCCTCCTCACGTTCAGACCAGGCAATTCCAGTGAACATTTCGAAACACGAGCAGCGAACGCTGCACGCGCTCGCGCAGGGTGGGCGAATCAACCACCACAAGGACGACCGCGGCGACATCATCGCCGTGGACTGCATTACCCGCGACGGCTGGCGGCTGACGGACTGTTCCATGTCTGTCTTCCGCAAGTTGCGCCGCCGCCGCTTCATCCGCAGCGAAAGCGGCGGACCCTATCGTGTGACACGTGAAGGCCTCGAGGCCGTCCGTGCGCAGCTCGATAACCGGTGACGGGCCTGAGTGATTGAGTGATCAGGCGAAGGGCAGGGAGGATGATTCGATGATGATCATGGGAACGTCCTCCCAGCTTTTTCATTTTTCTTGTCCGTCCCTCTTGTCGACGGGGCGCGACGTGATGTTGAAGACAGCCTCACGTCAGTTGAGTCGGGAGAGGTCCTTAGTGGCGAAGAGAAGCTTCAAGCCGGGCAAGCACGACCTGTCGGTCAAGCGCTCGCGCACAGGCCTCGGCCTCTTCACCAACGAGGACATTCCGAGGGGCGCCTGTGTCATTGAATACACCGGCGTCCGCCTCACTGAGAAAGAATACAAGGCCAGCAACTCGAAATACCTCTTCGAGGTCGGCGGCAAGGGCGCCCTGGATGGCTCGCCGCGCTGGAACACCGCGCGCTACATCAACCATTCCTGCCGCCCCAACTGCGAGCCCGACACCCGCGGCGGCCGCGCCTTCATCTTCGCCAAACGCAACATCAAGGCCGGCGAGGAACTCAACTACGACTACGGCAACGACTATTTCGACGAGTACATCAACGGCTCCTGCCTCTGCCGCATGTGCAGCCCTCCGCTGAACGACAAGAACGCCATCGTCGTGAAGCCCAAGAAGATCACGGCAAAACGCAAGGAACGTCCCAACCGGGACGCGAAATCCCCCTAACTCGCTGTAACGTTCGAAAATCTTCGCGAGTGATTTCCGCGCTCTAGAGAAAATCTCGCAGAAAAATCCGGAAAGTTATCCACCCCCCTCCCGGGCGGCCGGATACTGCGCGGATGACCCAGGCACTTTCACGCGCAAACTGGATTGGACCCCCTTCACTGTGCCAGCTCTGGCTGGAAACGCTGCTGCGCGCGTTCGCGACGCTCTGGTCAAACCTCGCTGCAACCTTCCGGATGATCCCCAGCCGTCCCGCTCGTGACTGCCACCCGAGAGAGACGTCTCAGGCCCTGCCCGGAGAGGCGCTCGACCCACTCAAGGAAACTTCGGCTGCTGCAAACAGCCAGACTCCCCAAGCCCTCACGACGTACGCGTCTCGCAGGAGTGAGATGCGCAGCATCGAACGCGGGCTCACCACCGCCAGCAAGGCCTCGCGCCACAGCGCAAACGCCTTCCTCCCCCGAGCGGGGGAGGCGCAAAGCGCGCTGGTGGAACGTCGGTCGAGATCAGGTGGGGGACTGCCCCATCGACTCGACCTCAATAGCGGTCCCCCACCTGAGCTTGCTCGGAGATGGGCCAGGACTCGCTGCGCCTCCCCCATTTGGGGGAGGAAAACGCCGGTGCTCGTCTAGGCTGAGCCCGGCCAAAATTTCCAGAAAACCCAACCCGCGGCCCCGCCCGCGGAAAAGCGAATCCGCGTCTACAGCCCGCCGCCGGAGATCGAGAACTTCCGCCGCGTGCCGAGAAGCTTCTGCGCCTCGCCGATCGCCTGCGCCGCCGATTCCGCCAGCTTGAAGCGCGGCTCGGAGCGCAGCGCTTCCAGCGCCTCGGTCAGGTGAGCCATGCTCTCGCGCAGCATTACCGGGTCGAACTGCTTCTCGGCCTTCAGCCGCAGCGCGCGGCCGAGCGTGATGTTGGCTGCAATCCAGCGGTCCGGCGCGGCCGAACGGTTGATCTCGGCCAAGGTCGACCGCGCGATCTCGACCGACCGGTCAATCCACGAGTCATCTCCCGCAAACGCGAGCTGCAGCGCGCCCGAGGACGCATCGTCCACCATCTCGGCCAGCAGCTTCGGATCGGCGTTCGGCTTCTGGCTCAGGATCGAGAGCAGCGACTCGACAACCGGCTGCAGCCGCTCGGCGCGGAAATCCTGCGGACGGCCCAGCGCCGGGCGGAACTGCTTGGCTGCCGCATACGCCATCGCGCGCGACAGCGCTTCGTTCCAGTCCTTGCGTTCTTTCGGCATGCCGAGCGTTATCGGCGGCCGCTGTGTTTCGAACGTGTTGCTCGGCCGCGAGAGAATGCGTGCAACGCCCTTGGCGCCGCGCGGAGACTCCGCCCAGAGGATCAGGTCCGCATCGGTGCGCTTCAGCAAGCGCTCGGCATCTTCATCGCCTTCGAGGGCGCCCGGATAATGCACAACACGGAACGGCCCGCCGAACATGTAGTCCTTGAGATACGCATCGACCGACCGGCGGATGAAATTCGCAACCGACTTCTGCCGTCCCGGAAAACCGCGAACGATGAGGACGCGCGCGCCCACTTCATTGTCGCGCTTCACCGCTGCAGCCAGCGCAAGCCTGCGTCCGACCATGCCCAGCCGCACCAGGCTCGAGATCAGCAGCACCAGCAGCGCCATGCCCGCGCCCAGCGCCAGCGCCAGGCCGACGCCCGCCAGTTCCGGCGAGGCGATCATTGCCGCTTCGGCCTGATCCCAGAGGGATCCGAGCTGTTTGAGGAGACCGGTGAAGTCCATTCGATAAGGGTCCTGCCGCCCATAAAACTGCGGCGTTCCAGCAGTTTGTTCTACGCGGGATTGCAATTTCCGCGCAACGGTCGGCGGCGCCGCTTCGCACAGGGCAAAACGCCTCGCGTCCCCAGACGGCACAGCGCGTTCCGGTCGCTTAAATATCCGTCAGAATGCGGAGGATTGGCGATCCCGGCAGGATTTGAACCTGCGACCCCCGGTTTAGGAAACCGGTGCTCTATCCAGCTGAGCTACGGGATCAGCGCCGGTCTTATGCCTTTGAAACCGCCCCCGCGCCAGCGCGGTTGGCGGACGGCTCCTGCTTCCTTATGGTCCCTTTCGGGGGAGGCCATCGGGGTGGGGATTTCAGTTTTTGGCAGGACCACAAGGCGCAGCTTCGGGCTGGGCCTGGCCGCGTTTGTCGCCGGCTGCTCGCCACAGAGCGACCTCACCGAGGGCGAACAGGGCCGGATCGCCAGAATCACTGACGGCGACGTGCTCGGCCTCGATACAGGCCTCAAGGTCCGCCTGGCCGAAATCGAGGCGCCCGCCCCCGGCTATGACGGCCGCCCCGACGAACCCTTCGCCCCGAAAGCCCGCGACATCCTGAAGTCCGCCGCCCTCGGCCGTTCGGCCCGCCTCTGGTACGGCGGCCTCAGCCGCGACGACTACGAACGCGCCCTCGCGCACGTCATCGCCCTCGACGAAACCGGCACGGAGTTCTGGCTCAATGGCCTGATGGTGAAACAGGGCGCAGCGAGGGTCCGCACCTGGCCGGACAACTCAAGACGGGCAGGGCGCCTGCTGGCTATCGAAGCCGAAGCCCGCACCGCCAAGCGCGGCCTCTGGTCCCTGGACCATTGGCGTATCCGCCAGCTCGACGATCTCGCCGACCCGCCAAGCTTTGTCATTGTCGAAGGCAGGATCGCTCAGGTCTCCCGCATTCCCGGCGACGGCGAAGCCCACCTGTCGCCGAGCGGCATCCACCTCAAGGCAGGCGAACGCCTAGGAGAGTTCGGTCTGGAGCTGAAGTCCGACAAGCTAATCCGCGTGCGCGGACGGATCGATACGCGCGATGGATCGACAAAGATTCGCGTCACACATTGGGCGCAGGTTGAAGTTGCCGGCTAGCTGCTCAGGTAGAGGGGATAAGCCCAGCCTCTTCCGGATCGCCCACGATCCGCGTCAGCGCGCAGCGGAGCTTGCGCAGCGCCTGGTGCTCGATCTGGCGGACACGCTCTTTCGAGACGCCGAGCTTGCGGCCCAGCGTTTCGAGCGTGACGCCCTCTTCGACGAGGCGGCGTTCCCGGATGATCGTGAGCTCGCGGTCGGTGAGATCGCTGAGCGCTTCAGCCAGCCATTCACGGCGGGTGGCGCGGTCGCGTTCCACCATGGTCTCGTCTTCCGGAAGGATGCCCATGTCGGGCAGCAGGTCCTGCCATTCGCTGTCTCCGGCTTCGCCGATGGGAGCATTGAGCGAGCGGTCGGCGGCGGACAGACGCGAAGCCATGCGGTCGACCTCGCCTTCATCCACACGAAGAGCCTTGGCGACGTAGGCGCGGCTCTCGGGCGAGAGGCCGCCATCTGTCGGATCGCGCAGAAGCGCGCGCAGGCGGCGCAGGTTGAAGAACAGGGATTTCTGTGCGGCCGTGGTTCCGGTACGGACGATCGACCAGTTGCGCAGGATGTAGTCCTGGATGCAGGAGCGGATCCACCAGGTCGCGTAGGTGGAGAAGCGCAGCTCTCTTTCCGGCTCGAAGCGCGCGGCGGCGAGCATCAGCCCGACATTGCCTTCCTGCACGAGGTCCGACATCGGCAGGCCGTAGGTGCGGAAGCGGGCGGCGATCGCAACGACGAGACGCATGTAGGCGGTGCAGAGTTCATGCAGCGCCCGCTCGTCGCCTTCTTCCTTCCAGCGTGTGGCGAGATTCAATTCGTGCTCGCGGGCAAGCAGGGGAGCGGACATGGCGCGTTTGACGAACTGCCTGTCTGCGCCGGTGGAAGTAACATCAGCCGATGCCATCGCAGACTCCCGGAAAACTTGCCCCTCGGAGGCCATTAATGGGACGCGATTATTTTGCGTCCGGGCCCCAGGCGCGTATGTGCGCCCGCAGGAACAAATCCCCCGGCGCCGAAGCGGTTCCCGCTCCCGGCAAAAAATGCGGCTGAAAGGGAAAGAGATAGATTCCGCGGAAGCGAAGGAAAGATCCGCCTCCAAAAATGTCCCTGAAAAATCAGGGACAGGGCGGCTCAGGCCTTTCTAGGGACAGGACGGAACTCGCCTGGCGCCCGCCCCAAAACGAAAGAGGCGTCCCGAAGGACGCCTCCCGATCGTTCCGGCTACGGCCTAATTCAGGCCGCCCGTTTCGCCAGCGACTTGGAGAGCTTCTCCACCGCCTCGGCGTGCTTGATGTTCTCGACCGCCGCGAGTTCGCGGGCCATGCGGTCCAGCGCCGATTCATAGAGCTGACGCTCCGAATAGGACTGGTCCGGCTGGTCCTCGGCGCGGTGCAGGTCGCGAACGACCTCCGCGATCGAGATCAGGTTGCCCGAATTGATCTTCGCTTCGTATTCCTGGGCGCGGCGCGACCACATGGTGCGCTTGATGCGGGCGCGACCGCCGAGGGTCTTCAAAGCGTCACCCACGACGCGGGCCGAAGCCAGCGCGCGCATGCCGGAGGAGGCCGCCTTGGCCGTCGGGACGCGCAGGATCAGCTTGTCCTGCTCGAAAGCGACAACAAAGACTTCCAGCTTCATGCCGGCCACGTTCTGGGTCTCGACGCCGCTCACACGGCCGACGCCGTGCGCGGGGTAGACCACGTGCTGTCCAATGTTGAAGAGACCTTCAACGACTTTGGCAGGCTGCTTCTTCGTCATGCTTTGGTACCCTCTATACTCACACACATAGGGTCACGCGTTCCGGAGCGCCCACGGATTAGGTGTGCGACCAAAGACTGTGACCTGTTGCGTTTTGCGTTCGCCCGTCGGCGACCTGCATGCCTTAGCACAATTGTAAGAAATATCAACCGTTTGCAGCACCTGCCGACCGCAAACCTTCATATTCCGCGCGGACTCGCGGCATTTCGCCTCAGACTCCGTCAGCCCTGGCCGCCCGGTTTGGGGGAAAACAGGGTCGCCAGCTTCCCCTTTACCTTCGCGTAATCATCCGCGTCGGCCGGCGGCGTACCCATGACGGTAATATTGGGCCAGACTTTCGCGTATTCCGTATTCAGTTTCAGCCACTTGGCGTCAGCGTCGTCCTCGGTGTCGGGCACAATGGCCTCGACCGGGCATTCCGGTTGGCAGACCCCGCAATCGATGCATTCGTCGGGGTGGATTACGAGCATGTTCTCGCCCTCGTAGAAGCAGTCCACCGGACACACTTCCACGCAGTCCATGTATTTGCACCGGATGCAGGCGTCGGTGACGATGTAGGTCATGGGCTTCGGGTAACTCGCGCTAGGGCCGCGACATGAGGCCGGAGCGCCTTGATGTCAATTGAACGGCGGCTTGAGGCAGGCTGAAGCCAGACCCGTGCCGCTTCAGCTCGCGTAGAGGGCGATCCAGACCACCACGACCCCCCAGTGGATGATCACCGCCGGCCAGATCGAGCCGGACCGGACACGGGACAGCGTGCATGCCAGCCCCAGCCACGCGACCAGCGACAGGAAGCTGGGATCGAGGAATTCCGGCCGGGAAAACGGAAGTCCCAGCCAGACCTGCAGCGGATGCCAAACGACATAGGCCACCAGCGACAGGCTGGCCGCGATCGGCGCGCCTTTCCGGAGCCAGCCGCGGAAGACCAGCTCCTCGGCGAGGCTGGGAACAAAGAAGGTCGATAGCGAGATGGTGAGGATCTCGCCGCGCGCGGCTAGCGGGTGCGGCTCCAGCACGCCGGACACCGCCGCCCAAATGCCCGCCGCGACCACCATGAGGAACAGCAGCAGCGCCTCGACGGCGCCGCGCAGATCCGGAAGGCGCTTCAGGCCCGCGAACAGGTTTCCAATGAAGACGGGTGGTGGACGTCTATCCGCGTTCACTTGACGATCGCCTCGCACCGTCCGCCTCCGCCGCCTCATAGCACAGGGCGGCTTCGGATGGCGGCCCTCTTCGCGCCGGAAGCGCTAGAATCCGAACAAGGCGATTTCCGGACGGGGCGGCGAAACTGAGAAGATCCCCTGGAGCAACCGGGGTGGATGGCTTGTCGATGCGGCGCACCTGGCCTTCGCGTTCGATGCGGGCGCCTTGCGTTTCGATGGCCTCGGTCGCTCCCGAGCGTGCCTTGAAGAAGCGGGCGCGCCACAGAAAGACATCGATGCGCATCCGCTCTTCGCTCATGCGGCGGGTTTCGGCGTTGCGACCGGCGGGGCCGACTTCGGACGCTGTTTGCGGCGGCGGCGCTGGCGGACCGGTGTGGGAGCGACGAGGCTGGCCAATACTGCAAACGGTCCGGTGGGAGGCGGGGCAGGCTTGGCGTCACGCAGCTGGTGCTCCGGCGGCGGGCGTATGGAGGAAAACCGCCACAGCTTCACGGCGCCGGTCTCCTTGTCTTTCTCTGCGGGCTTGAGGCCGAGTTCTCGCAGGACCGCCGGGAAGTCGGCGATGGGGCAGCCGATCTGTGCGGCTAGCTCCGGCGGCACAGCGAAGGCAGAGGTTTCCGATCCGCGCCGCACCTGGCTCAGCGACGAGACCAGACGCTCTGCGAGGTCGGCGCGCACGGCGCGCGGGCCAAGGCGCAGATAACCCGCCGTCCACAGCACCGGCTCCGGCCACTGCTCTTTGAGCGCGAACGAGGATTGCGATGGCGCGGGCCGGCAAGGCTGGCCGGAATGGATCGCGCGAAGAGAGAGGGCGAGGGCCGCAGGCGCAGGTTTCAACAGGCCCGGCAACCAGGTCGCGACACGTCCGGACTTCACGCCAGCGGCGTTGAGCATGACGCGATCTTCCGCCGAGAGCTGGGGCGCAGGCCGTGTCGCGGTGGCCGCACGGCGGTCGAACGCGGCGCCGGTCTCGAGAAGCTGATAGGCGGCGCCGCGCGCCGCGCCTCTGAGTGAGGCGCCATCGAGTACTGCGGCGAGATCGTGCAGGGCTGCGAGCGTGGCTTTTGAATGATCAGCAAACCATGTCGCCAGCCGCGCCTGCGCCGCTTCGCGCAGGGACGCGTGCGCATCGCGCGCGCCGGTCAACTCGATCGTGGGCGAGCGCCAATCCGAACCGGCATTGAGTTTCGCGACCGGCGCGCACTCATGGACGAGGACGGCTTTCGTCGTGTCGAACGACAGGGCGGCATCAGGTGCATTGGCGATGGCGAGGAGTCGGCTCTCGATGACCGGCTTCAGGGATTTCAGCGCCGCATTGCGCAGGGCGCGCCCGGCCAGCGCTTCGCCGGTCACGTCTGGCGTAAACACCAGGCCTTCGAGCTGGCCGACCCTGTGGCCTTCGATCAGTACTTCGCCGGCTGGTCCGATTTCGGCCGGCGCGTCTTCTTCCGAATTGAGCGTCTTCAGCAACGCCGAGGTGCGCCGGTCGACGAAACGCTGCATCAGCGCTTGGTGGAGCGCGTCCGACAGCTTGTCTTCGATCTCGCGGGCGCGGCCACGCCAGGTCTCGGCATTCTCCAACCAGTCGGCGCGGTTGGCGGCATAGGTCCAGGTGCGGATCTCGGCGAGGCGCTGCTGCAGCACCTCGATGTCGCCCTCGGTGCGGTCCAGCTTCTCGACATGCTGGAACATCCACTCGTCCTTGATACGGGCGGAGGGCTCGATCAGCTTTTCGACGAAGAGCTGCACCAGCTTGTAGTGCGCCTCCGGCCCGGACTTCCGAAAGTCGGGCAGGGTGCAGAGATCCCACAGTCGCCGCACATGGGCGGACGTTCGCGCGCCGGTCCTGACGTCTTCGGTCTGGGCGAGGGCGGTAAGCGTGATCTCGTCGAGCGCTTCCGGCGCCCGCCGCAGGATCACGTTGGGCGACGGTCTGCGCAGCGAGGCCAGCAGCCCTGCGACGCTGCTCCAGTCGAGATCGGAGTTCCGCCAGTTGAGGAAGTCGACCGGCTCGAAGTGGTGTTCGACAATGCGCTCGATCGTCTCTTCCTCGAACTGCTCGCACTCGGCCGTCTCGCCGAACGTGCCGTCGTCACGGAAACGGCCGGCGCGGCCAGCGATCTGCGCCAGCTCGTCTGCTCGCAGGAAACGGCGCTGACGGCCGTCGAATTTGCGACGCGAAGCAAAAGCGATGTGGCCGACATCGAGGTTCAGGCCCATGCCGATGGCGTCGGTCGCGACAATGTAGTCGACCTCGCCGGCCTGGAAGAGATCGACCTGGGCGTTGCGGGTGCGGGGGCTGAGCGCGCCCATGATGACGGCGCAGCCGCCGCGCTGGCGCTTCAGCAGCTCGGCGATTGCGTAGACTTCCTCGGCGGAGAACGCGACCACGGCCGAGCGCTTGGGCAGCTTGGTGATCTTGATCGGTCCGGCATAGGAGAGCTTGGAGAACCGCTCGCGCCGTTCCGAGTCGATCTCGAGGTCGAGCGTCTGCAGGGCGGGGCGCATGGTGTCGGCGCCGAGCAGCATTGTTTCGTGCCGCCCGCGGGCGCGCAGGATCCTGTCGGTGAAGACGTGGCCGCGGTCGGGGTCGGTCGCGAGCTGGATTTCGTCGATCGCCATGAAGTCGGCGCCTTCGCCAACCGGCATCGCCTCCGCCGTGCAGGCGAAGTAGCGGGCGGTGTCGGGGCGGATGCGTTCCTCGCCGGTGATCAGCGCGCAGGCCTTGGCCCCCTTCTCGCGCACCATCCGATCATAGACCTCGCGGGCAAGCAGCCGCAGAGGCAGGCCGATCATCCCGGTGCCGTGCGCAAGCATCCGCTCGACGGCCAGGTGTGTCTTGCCTGTGTTGGTGGGGCCGAGAATGGCCCGAATACGAGCATTGGAACTGGCCAGCTGAGTGGCTCCTGGAGTGTCGTCCGGGTGGGGCTAGGCGACCGTGGGGCGGGCATAGCCGCCGAGGGGAACGATCGAGGCGAAAAGGGCGGGCGGGCGCCAGCGCATGTCCGTCTTCCCGGTGGGACTCCAGTGCGGTCCTCGGATTAACGTTGGGGTCGGACAGGGTCCCGGTCAACCGTCCAGGCTGTGGATCGGGCCCAAAGCTTGACAGTCGGTGGCCTCCCCCTTATCCACCCCCTTCGCTTTCAGGGTACCGCCGAAAGCCCCGCCTTTTGCGGGTTTTTGGCCATCCGGACGTCCAGGAGAAGTGGGCCATGTCCCGCACGTGTGAACTCACCGGCAAGAAGCCAATGGTCGGCCATACGGTCAGCCACTCCAACATCAAGACCAAGCGCCGCTATCTGCCGAACCTGGTCCAAGTGACGGTCCATTCTGATGCCCTCGGGCAATCCTATGGCGCTCGCGTCTCGGCTGCGGCTCTCCGCACAGTCGATAAGCGTGGCGGTCTCGACGCTTTCCTCGCCAAGGCGAAGGACGACGAGCTCTCGCCGAAGATGCTCAAGATCAAGAAGCTGATCTCCAAGAAGGCGTCGGAAGCCGCGGCCTGATAGGCCGGGCCTTTCCACCCCCATCGCAGCAATCGTAGGGTCCCAGCCACAGAGGCAAGGGATTCGAGGATGCGTTTGCGATTCACCGGTGCATTGCTGGCGTTGCTGTTGGTCGCCTGCCAGGGCGGGGAGCCGCCCGACACGATCTATTTCGGCGGGACGATCTACACCGGCATCGACGGCGCCCCGACCGTCGAGGCAGTCAGTATCCGAGATGGCCGCATCCTGAAAGTCGGCAAGTCGGCTGACCTGTTGAAGACCGCGAACGAGGCGACCGCCAAGGTCGATCTTGGGGGCGTCTTTCTCTACCCTGGCTTCACTGACGCGCACGCCCACCTGCTCGGCATTGGCCGGCGCGAGATGACGCTCGATCTCGACGAGATCAAGTCGATCGCCGAACTGGTCACCGTGGTGGGCGAAGCCGCGAAAGTGATGCCGCCGCAACAGGCGCTGCAGGGCAGAGGCTGGATCGAAACGCACTGGCCGGAGAAGCGCTTTCCGACCCGCCACGACATCGACGCTGTTACGGGCGATCGTCCGACCATTCTCACGCGCGCCGACGGTCATGCGCTGCTGGCCAACACGGCTGCAATGCGACTGGCAGGGGTCGACGACAAGCCGGCGAGCCAGCCTGACGGCGGACGCATTGAAGTGGATGGACAGGGCCTGCCGACCGGCATGCTGATCGACAATGCGATGGCGCTGCTCGCCGGCATCGCACAGGCGCCGACGACCGACGAGATCTACCAGGCTTATGAAAAGGGCGATGCCCGCGAGATCGGCCTCGGCTGGACGGGCGTGCACAATATGTCGGTTTCTGCCGACCACATCGCGCGCATCAATGCGCTCTCGGATTCCGGGAAGCTGAAGCTGCGCATTTGGAATGCTATCGACGGCGAAAGTTTCGACGGCGCGAGTTTCGGGACAAGTGCCGAAGGCCGCGTCGTCACAAAGGCCATCAAGCTTTACATGGATGGCGCGCTTGGCTCGCGTGGGGCGTTGCTGTCGGCGCCGTATTCGGACCAGCCCGAGACGACGGGCCTGCAGCGTGCGCACGAAGCGGAGACGCTGGCGCTGCTGAAAAAGGCGTATGACGCCGACATCCAGGTGTCGTTCCACGCTATCGGCGACGAGGGCAACCGCAAGGTACTCGACTGGATGGAAAAGACGTTCGGCGCGGCCGGTGGCGCGGCCAAGCGCTGGCGGATCGAGCATGCGCAGATCCTGCACGTCGAGGACATTCTGCGGTTCAAACAGCTCGGCGTCATCGCCTCGATGCAGCCGAGCCATGCGATTGGCGACCTCTACTTCGCGCCGGCGCGTCTCGGTCCCGAGAGACTGGCGGGCGCCTATGCGTGGCGATCGCTGATCGACGCAGGCGCGATCGTCGCCGGCGGGTCCGATGCGCCGGTGGAGCAGGGCGATCCGCGGATCGAGTTCTACGCCGCTGTTGCGCGCCAGGATCTCAAGGGCAATTCGGGGCCGGACTGGCATCCCGAGCAGAAAGTGACGCGCGCCGAGGCGTTGAAGATGTTCACGCTGTGGCCGGCCTTTGCTTCGTTCCGGGAAAAGGACCTCGGCACTGTCGAGCCGGGCAAGATTGCCGACTTCACGGGCTTCTCCCGCGACATCATGACGGTTCCGGAAGCGGACATTCTCACCGTCGAGCCTGCGATTACGGTGATCAACGGCGCGGTCGCATGGCGGCGGGGAGACCAGACCGAGAAATGACCGCGGTTTCGCTGATCCGCCCTGGGAAGGATCAGTGAACGAGCTTGCCCGGCAACGGTTCGTTCGGGTCTTGGAAGCAGCGGCCCCGGAGGATCACGAAGTCGCCGGGGAAGTCGTCCTGCATGAAGACGATCTTCACGCGGCCCCAATTGCGCGTCATGCGGCCATGTCCATCTTCGATCGCGAACGGACAGATCAGCGTCGTGTCGTCCTCGTCATCGTGAGACACATCGGGTTCGGACCAGTAGCCGTCGATCGGGCCGGGACCACCGAACTCCCCCGCCAAGCCATCGAGATAGAAGTACCCGACATTGTCGCCGAAGGGGACGGGATATTCGAACACGCCGTACGGGCCATCTTCCAGCGCGTACGTCACCCGGCCGAGGGGCGTCTCCCAGGTAATGGGTGCGGGTTGCTGCGCGCCGGCGGAGGCGCAGGCGGCGGCGAGCAGGGCGAAGGCAATGGTACGAAACATCTGCTGAGTTGATGCGCGATCAGTGGCGGGGGCAATCGCCTCGCGCAGTCCGGAAACAGAAAGGCCCGGCTGTTGCGCCGGGCCTTTCGCGGTTCAAACTTCAGGCGTGTCAGCTGCCGACTTTGACGGGCGAGCCTTTGACGCCCGATTTCGGTTCGCCGACCACGGCGTTCCAAGCGATTTGTTGCAGCATTTTCTCCCGCTTGGCCGAGTTCGGATCATCCTTCTCGATCAGGGCCTGCAGGCCGACGGGGCTCTCGCGATACATCGCTGTGTACCAGACGTAGGTGACCAGATGAGCCGTCACTGTCGTTGGGTGACCGATAGGGTCGCGGTGCATCTCGGACTGCTTCGCCACGCCGGGAACATGTCCCTCGATCACCTCCCTGCGCAGGTTGTAGACCGCGGTCGAGGATGGAACGACGTAGGTGATCTGCTTGCCGGCGCGCTTGTCGATGCCGTCGAGCTGGCCGCGCAGGCGTGAGAGATAGCCTTCTGGCGCTTTCTCGCTGGCGAGCCATTTCTCGACGTTCGCGAGTGTCTCTTTGTCCCTGTCGTCATTCTTGAAGTCGCCGCCGCCCGCGCCGCCGACGCTGGGTGTCGAGCCGTGGCCGTCATAGGCCGACCATGATGACTGCACCATGACGCGGGCGTTCTTGTTGTGGGCGATGACAAAGTCGCCGAACTTGTCGATGCCGTCTTCCGGCATCTTTGCGTTGGGCGACATCGTGAAGACGTCAACCTTGTCGCCGCCTGCGAGGAGCGCTGCCTTAGCTATGTTCCTGGCGTCGTCGCCATCGCCCTGGTTCCAGTGCTGCATCGGCGTCGAGCCGCCGATCATCTGCACGGCGAGCGTTTCGTGGCCGGCCTTGCCGCGTTCGGCGGCCAGCGCCGCAAGCGGTCCCGGCGTTGACGCTATGGCTGCATCGCGCGAGCGCGTCGGACCGACGAACACGTTGAATGAGTGCGTCGCCATGACGATCTTCTGGCCCGTGATGACGGGCTTGCTCTGGCTGGCGGATGCAACCGAAGACGAGGCATCGGTCGCCGGCGTTGCGCAACCTGAGACCGCGATAGCGATGGCGAGCAGGGCTGCGCCGCTGGCAGCCTTGAACGCAGTGAAGCGCGAGGCCTTGCGGCTGCTGTCGTGGATCATGGTCGTCTCTCTCCCGAGCATCCGGCATTTCGCCGTGACGTTGCGGCAGACTAGGCCTGCCCCAATTGCACACGCAATGGGTTCGCGGACGCCAGTTCGCACTTTCTGGCCGCCAGCAATCGCGCGCCCGATCCAATCAACCCGGCGAGATACGCAGGATCTCGCCATTGGCGTCGTCGGTGATGGCGTAGATGAAACCGTCCGGTCCCTGCCGCACGTCACGGATGCGTTTGCAACGGTCGCGTAACAATTTTTCTTCGCCGATGACACGGCCTTCCTTGTTCAGCTCAAGCCGCACGAGCTGCATGCCGGAGAGTCCGCCCATGAAGGCGTTGCCTTTCCAGCCAGGCAGCTTGTCGCCGGTGTAGAATGTCATGCCGGAGAACGCGACGGATGGCGTCCAGAAGTAGATCGGCTGTTCGAGGCCATCCTGCTTGGTGAGGCCGTTGTTGAGCAGCTTGCCGTCATTGTCGCGGCCGTAGGAGATCAGCGGGAAGCCGTAGTTCTTGCCGGCCTTGATGAGGTTGAGTTCGTCGCCGCCGCGGGGCTCGTTCTCGATGATGTAGAGGTCGCCGGTCGGGCCGAAGGTCATGCCTTGAGGATCGCGCACGCCGAGCGCGTAGACGGACGGGTCGGCGTCCTTGTTGGACACGAACGGGTTGTCCTTTGGGATCGAGCCGTCGGTGTTGATTCGCAGCACCTTGCCGTTCGGGTTCTTCAGCGACTGGGCGGCGTTGTAGGGTGTGATGACGTCGGCAGTGACCAGCATCAGCATGCCGTCCTTGCCCTGCACGATGCGGCGCGGAACGAAGCCGGCGCCTTCCTTCAGGATCTTGAGGTCGGTGACGCTCTTCTCGTCGGCCGCGAGTTTGGCGCTGGCGACGTAGCCGGAATTGGCGCCGCCTTCGGGCGTGGTGACATAAGCGAGATAGATCGTGCGGTTCTTCGCGAAGTCTCGGTCAAGGATGACGTCAAGCATGCCGAACAAGCGGATCGGCGTCTTGATCGCCGGCGTGCCGGCGAGAAGTTCGGAGACTTTGCCGTCCGGAGTGACGGTCTTGAGGCCGCCGGCGCGGATGGTGACCAGCATGTTGCCCGACGGCAGGAAGGCGAGGCCCCAGGCGTTCTGTAGGCCGGAGGCGATGGAATCGACTTTGTATTTCTGGGTGCTGGCGACGCGGTGGGCGCGGGTCTGGTCGGGGGTGAGGGGGGCGGGGCGGTAGTCGTCGGCGGCGTTACGAGGGACGCCGCACTTTTCGTCCGAGAGCTGGTCTTCCTTGATGGCGGCGGCGAGCTGTTCCGGCGTTGGGGTCGGGGCCTGCTGGGCGAAACCTTGTTGGGCGAAGATTGGCGCGGCCACGAGCAGGCTGGCGCTCAGCAGAGCGAGACGCAAAGTGCGCATGAAGGATTTCCCCGTTGTTTGCTTTTCCGGCTGGTCCGGACTTGCTGCAGACATGTAGCCTGAAATCTAGTGAGCGCAGCAACGGGCCGCACTTCAACATCGCGTCAGACAAGACTAAGACCATGCTGGGCGAGCGGAAATTAACTGCGCGGAAAAGAGGCGGGCCTTGGACAAGGACACAGGGGGCGCCGGACCGAGCGAGGCGGAGGCCGACGCGGCTTACGACCGGCTTGTCGAGAAGGACCTCAAGCGCAACTACGCCGCACACTACATCCACGGCATGCTGGGGATGACCGGCTTCCGGCTGGTGAATACCCCTACGTTCGTTCCGGCTTATCTGCACTCGATCTCGGGATCGGATGCGTGGGTGGGGATCGGCACGTCGCTGCAGCAGCTCGGTGGCATCGTCTCGCCGATCATCGGTGCGCAGCAGATCGAGCATCGCAAGCGCCTGCTGCCGGTGTCGGTGACGCTCGGCCTGCTGATGCGGGCGCAGATTCTCGGGTTGGCGATATCAGGCTGGTTCCTTGGTGGCGGGCCAGCGTTGGCGCTGGCGTTGCTCTTTCTGTTCCTGCTCGGCTTCTTCCAGGGGCCGCAGCGCGTGGCGTTCCAGCTGTTGCTGGCGAAGGTGATCCCGATCCGGCTGCGCGGAAGGTTGCAGGCGTGGCGGAACCTGACGGGCGGGTTGATCGCGGCGGTGCTTTCCTATTTTGCAGGCTCGTGGCTGGTGGCGAACCATGTGTTCGGCAACGGTTATGCAACGACGTTCTTCCTGGCTTTCGTGCTGACCAGCCTCGGCCTTTCGGCGCTGCAGATGCTGATGCGCGAGCCGGAGCCGCCGACGGTGCGGGCGCGGGTGAGCTTTCGAGAGCGGATGAAGGACTTCCCGGCGCTGATCAGCGGGGACAAGGGTTTCGCCTGGTTCATGGTGGCGCGGTCATTCGCGATGGGCGCCCGCATAGGCCAGCCCTTCTTCTTCCTCTATGCGGCGATGGTGCTCGGGATTTCGGCCGAGAGCGATCCGGTCGAGTTCGGGTCGACGCTGGCGATCCTGTCGTTCGCCTATATGGGCGCGGATACGGTCAGCAACTTGCTGTGGGGCTATCTCGGCGACCGGCAGGGTTTTCGTTCGACGCTGGTGATCTCGATGGCGATCAATCTTGTCGGCGTTGCGTCGCTGATGATGTCCAATTCGCTGGTGACGATGGCGCTCGCCTTCTTCCTCATCGGCATGGCGCAATCGGGCTACCTGATGTCGACGACCAACATCGTGCTCGAATACGGACACCGGCATGACGTGCCGATGCGGATGGCGCTGTCGAATACGGCGGAGGGTGCGATGGGCGCGCTCGCGCCGCTGATGGGAGCAGGGCTGGTCGTGCTGTGGGGCTATGAGTCGGCGTTCTTCGCGACGCTGATCACGATCGTGATCGCGCTGGTGGTGCTGGTGTGGAAGGTCGACGAGCCGCGCCGCCGCATCAAGCACGTGGAGCCGGAGCCGGACCAGGAATGAAAACGGCGCGGCTCCCTGGGAAGCCGCGCCGCGGATCATGTCAGACTGGACCGGTGGCTTATTCGGTGACTTTGGCCAGGTCTTCGTCGACGGCTTTCAGTTTTTCCGGCGTGAGCTGGTCCGGAACGTAGCTGACGATGTCGGCGAATTTCATCTCGTAGCCCTGCTCGAGCTGCGGGTTGGCGATGAGGTCCGGCAGGTGCTTCACGAGAACGGCCTTGGTCTTCTCGTTCTTCACGAGTTCGCCAATGGTCTGCTTCGAGGTCGAATACTTGGCTTCCGTCGCTGCTTCTTGCGCGAAGGCCATCGGGGACAGGGCCAGCGACGCGACGGCGGCGGCGGCCAGAAGTTTGCGGATCATTATCTACTCCCTTGCGGCCGGTGATTTCGCCCAGCCAGAAACCGCCATTACACAATGGCGCTCGCGCGGTCGATACCCGCGCTGCAGAGCACAGATTAGGTTTCGGTCATGTTGGTCTGTCAACGCGACGGCAGCGGCTCTTGGTCACGTAAACGCGAGCAGGCGTTTGCTGTGCTCGCGGGGAGTTGGGAGTGGCGAGTAGGGAGTGGTGTTCCCCTCGGCTGTCTCGGTGCGCTCGGAACGTAGGGTGCATGGAGCGGAATGCACCATCGCGCCACGTCCCGCGAAAGAGGTGCATTGCGCTGCGCTCCATGCACCCTACGATCCCTGCCATTTCAAACATCAGATCTCGATCGCACGGGCCGCGCCGCCCTGCGGGATGCTTGTCGTTCGGTCCCTCCAATGAGGGAGCGGGGCGCGTGGGTCAGCGCCGTGGGTAGATCCTGTTCCGCGATTGCTCGCGGATGTTGCGCGTGTCTCACGCGCCCCGGATCGGTCGTTCTTTCCCGGCGCAGGTACGGAGGAGTTGTTGCGACTCACCAGGCGA